>NZ_JAUSZL010000002.1:0-305054 GCF_030817535.1 Streptomyces sp. V3I8
ACCCCGCCACAGACGAGTAAGGCACTTTCGCTTTTCCGCCTCGGCAGTCGCCGCACCCGACTCAAATGCGGCAGTGGTAAAAGGGGTCTGAGCTGTCGGTTGTTGAGGGTGGGGCGCCCATGGGTGACAGCCTCTCCGATGGCCTCACCTGTGCTCGCTGGTCAGCCCGCGGAGCACCCGTCTCGCTCGACATTGCGGAAACGGCCGGGTGAGATGCCGTACTCGCGGCGGAAACTGGCGCTGAAAGCGAATTCCGTCGAATAGCCGACCTCGCGGGCGATCGTGGCCAGAGGTGCGTCGGTTTCCCGGAGCAGGCGGGCTCCGTTGGCCAGGCGCCAACCGGTCAGATAGGTCATCGGTGGCTGGCCCACCAGCGCGGTGAAGCGTTTGGCGAATGCGGTTCGCGACATCCCGGCGGCTTCGCCGAGCTGCTGCAGGCGGCGTCCACGAGACGCTTCACTTCAGTGGTCGGCAAGCCGCCCATGACGTATCTGAGGGACTGGCGACTGGGTTGTGCCGCGCGGCTGCACGGAATTCGCTTTCGCCGGGGCGTTCCGTCGCGAATACGGTGTCTCACCGGGTCGGTTCCGGCACGCGAACAAGGCATCGCACAGCTCGTGAACACCGGCCCGTCATCGCCGGCTCCGCCTGTCCGCCCGATGGTCCTGGCCCTGGCCCTAGCCCTGGCCCGCCGTCATCACTCACGCGATCGCCGGACTCCACACCCTGCAGGACGCTGGCTGACCAGCCACATCAACCGTCCCGACGACCTGCACCACCACACCGGTGAGGTGGAGCCCGGCGCCCATCCGACGCGAGAGCCGGGCCCTCGCCCCGCCTCAGCCCCGAAAAGATCGCACTGCTGCTACGACTTGCCGCAGGCCCAGAACCAGAACTGCGCGGCGCCTACGCCCACACAGGGCGACACGCCGACTTCCAGCATCGTTTGGTCCGCTTGCGCGAGGCCGGTCAACGCCGTCCTGGCCTCATCGACCTCATCGACCTCATCGACCTCATCGGCCGCCGTGATCTCCTGTAGATCCACACTGGCCTGGTACACGGGCAGGTACACAGTCAGAGGATCTGGGAGACCCTTCGCGACTGTCCCCTCACCACCACAGGTGACAGCACGCCCAGGCCATCAGTCTTCCCGGCTGCCCGGCGACCCGGCTACCCGGCTTGCTGGAGGACGAGGGGCCTTCAGTGCAGCCTACGTGCCCGTAGTACCAAGTCGTCGGTATGGTGCGCGCCGGCGCCGCCATCAGGTGCCAGCCGTGGCCGTTGCTCGTCCACCTCCACCGTCCAGTCGTCGTCGAGCAGAGCGGTGACCATCGAGGGCCAGACGTAGTCGGCCGGGTCGAAGTCGCTGTCGTGGGCCTGCTGGGTGTCCATCCCCGCGTGGTGCACGAGCAGCAGCACGCCACCGGGGGCGACGGCCGCGAGCAGCGCTCGCTCGGCTGCCGCGTCGGGGGTGCGCAGCAGAGCTGGGTACTGTGCGGAGACCAGGTCGAAGGAGGCAGGCGGAAGCGCCGCTTCTGTCAGCGCGGCGTGTACCCAGCGAACGGTGAGGCCGGCGTCTCGCGCGTGCCTCGCCGCCCGCTCCAACGCCACGCCTGAGACTTCGAGCGCGGTCACGTCCCAGCCGGTGCGTGCGAGCCAGACGGCGTCCGCACCCTCCCCGCAGCCGACGTCGAGCACTCGTCCGGGCTCGAGCCCGGCGACCTCGGCCACGAGTGCGCCGTTGGGCCGGCCGCTCCACAGCTGTTGTCGGTCGGCGTATCGGTTGTCCCACTCCGCCCGTACCGTGGGGTCCCCGACGTATTCGTCGGCGGGCAAGGGGGCGTCGGACGCGGGCGATCGCGTGGTGTTGTCAGTCACGGGCCCACCGTCACCCATCACGTCCTGATCACGCCACTGCTGTTGCCGCTCCGGCAAAACGGCGTCCGCCCCGGACTGCGCTCCGCAGACCCACCTGGGCTCCGATGAGATCGCCTCCACCGTGGCCGGGGACAGCCCGGTCCGCGGGACGCGTGGTGACCGGCACCGTGCTCGGTGCCGCGCTGCCGCCCGCGGGGCAGCGGCGCCCGGCCGCCGCACACGCGGTCCGCGCCGCTCCTGGCGACTGCTTCATCCGCCCTCGTCAGAGCGAGGGCCCGGACGTGAACGGGAAGGCCCAGGACTGTCGTTCGGTGGTTACCGGCCTGCCGGTGCGCGCTGCCTCCGCCACGACCAGGCCGAGGTAGTGGTCCTGGCAGGCGTCGGCGAGGCTGTAGGGGCCGGGGAAACCGCCGCCTATCAGCGGCTCATCGCGTCCTACGACCGCCTCCAGCACACCCGAGCGAGCTGACCATGACCTTGGCCCACCCCGCCGACCTCCTCCCCGCCGCGCGCCGCGCACGAACCGGCGTCGGCGCCTTCAACATCATCGGTATCGAGCACGCCGAGGCCGTCTCCACCGGACCGGGGCCCACATACCGGGGCGGCATCATGCCTCTCCCCGTCACCGGCGGGGAGTTCCGCCGTCTCGCGACCGTGCCGGCTGCCGGCTGCCGGCTGCCGCGACCTGCGGCGGCCCGGACGGAGCGTGTTCCGTTCCGACCACAGGGACCACGACTCCCGGGCCTTCGGTCCGGTGCGGCGTCAGCGAGTCCCCCGCCGCACCTGGGGCCGGTCTGCGGGAGGAGCGCAAAGCTCCGTTCGGCTGAATCACGACCCCCGCAGGAACAGAAGGCACGGGAACAAAGTTGACCAGGCATGACTTCGCAGACACACCAGTCACTCGGACGTATCGGCATCTGGAGCGCTGCTCTGCACGGATCGCGGGCGGATGACGCGGGCAGGAAGGCAATCGCCGAGGCGGTCGCCGAACTGGAAGAGCTGGGCTACGGGACCCTCTGGCTCGGAGGCAACCCTTCACCCGACGACGCCGCCGCCGTCCTCACCGCCACTCGTACGGTCACCGTGGCCACCGGCATCCTGAGCATCTGGGAGCACACGGCCGAACTGGTGGCCGCGCAGATCGCGGCCCTCGACGCGAACGCGCGCGAACGATTCGTCCTGGGCTTGGGCGTCAGCCACAGCCGGCTGGCACCCCAGTACGCGAAACCGTACAGCGCGATGGTGGCCTACCTCGACGCCCTCGACGCCGCCGCCGACCGTCCGGCCGGCGCACGCCGGGTACTGGCGGCGCTGGGACCGAAGATGCTGAAGCTCGCGACCGACCGGGCGCAAGGAGCGCACCCCTATCTCGTCACCACCGAGCACACGGCAGAAGCACGCGAGGCACTCGGCCCGGACGCCGTCCTCGCCCCGGAGGTCTCCGTCGTGCTCGACACCGACCTCGACCGGGCTCGCGCCACCGCACGGAACATGTTGGGCATGTACCTTCAACTGCCCAATTACACCAACAACCTCCTGCGTCTGGGGTTCACGGAGAGCGACTTCGAAGGCGGTGGCAGCGCACGTCTGCTCGACGGTCTCTTCGCCCTGGGCGACGCCGAGCGCGTACGAGCACGGACCCGCGAGTACTTCGACGCCGGAGCCGACCACGTCGCCCTCCAGGTCCTGACCGCTGACGAAGGCGGCGCCGGCCTGCCGCGAGCCGTATGGCGCGAGCTCTCCGAGGTGTTCGCCGACGAGCTGTAGAAAGGGTTCGGCCCTGGCACGGACCGGACCGGACCTCGTGCCACGGCTCCGGGATGAGGGGGTCGGAGGGGGCCTGATGCCGTGGCGAGGGCGAGTACGCCTGTCGTGGTCGCGTCCAGTGCGGACACCGGGGTGCCGGACAGCACGTCGTGCTCGACGGCACGCCGGGTTTCGAGGCCGCCTTCGACGGCCGTGCCGGTGGGTGTGCCGATCCGGAGCACGCTGGGCCGGGGTCCGAACGCGATGTCGTGGGGCGACCGGGCACGCATCTGCTCAAGCCGTCCCCTCGGGCAGGGGCAGCCGGGGCCGGACCTCGTCAGCGTGACGGCAGGTTCCTGGGTGACCGCGTCACCGTGACCTGACCCGGGGCGGCGGGCCGTTGCCGACGTCCGCGCCGTGGCCGAGGCGGGCGAGGAGTTCCCTGCGGAGCGGATCCGTGTCCGGGAGGCCCAGTTCGTCGGTGACGGCCAGGGCCCGTGTCCAGGCGGTGCGTGCGGTGTCCGGGCGAGCGGTGACGCGGTGGATCTCGCCCAGGCACAGAAGACCGGCGGCCTCACTCTGGCGGTCGCCGGTCCGGTGGAAGAGGTCGACGGCCTGCCGGTAGCAGTCGACGGCCCGGGACTGTCTGCCGAGGTGGTGCTGGATGTAGCCGAGGCTGTCCCAGGTGTGGGCCTGCCCGTTGAGGTCTCCGGTCTCCTGGGCCAGGTCGAGGGCCTGACGGCAGTGCGCGAGGGCCTCGTGGTGGTCGCCGAGCTGGGCGCGGAGCCAGCCGATGTGGTTGAGGGCGGCGGACTGCCCGGCGCGGTCGGCGGCGGCCCGGTAGTGCGTGAGACTGTGGCCGGCGTGATCGAGTGCCTGCTGGTGACGGCCCCGTGCGCCGGACATCCGTGCGAGATGCTGGTGGGTGCGGGCCTGTCCCGCGTCACTGCCGAGTTCGGCGAACAGGTCGAGCGCCAGCAGGTAGTGACCACGCGCGTCGTCGCCGCGGTCCAGCCGGTCCTGGGCGAGCCCGAGTCCCCGGTGGGCACCCGCCCGGCCCGCGCGGTCGCCCTGGCGGCGTGCCGCCGCCAGGGCGGTCGTCTGCAGGGCGGCCAGCACCCGCCAGTACCCGTGCCGGTCGAGGAAGGTGGTGAGGGCCGCGGCGAGCCGCCAGCTGTGGCTGTCGAATCCACTGGCGCGGGCCTGCTCCACCGCGGCGACGAGAACGGTGTGTTCCGCGGCGAACCAGGCCTGCGCCTGCTCGTGGTCCGCGAGTGCCTCGGGGGCGGCGCCCGGCCGGGCGGGTGGCAACGGGACCGGGTTGGGCTGCGGAGTCAGCAGCACGTCGGCGGTGTGGGCGGTGTGCAGGTAGTGGTCGAGCAGCCGGTGCAGCGCCGCGTGCCGGTCCAGGTCGCCGTCGAGCGTGGCGGCCAGTTCGGCAGCGTACACGCGCAGCAGGTCGTGGAAGGTGTACCGGCCCGCAGCGCCCTCGGTGAGGAGATGTCCGCCGACGAGTTCGGCCAGCAGGGCGGCTGCGCGGGTCGCCGGTATGCCGCCCAGGGCGGCGACGGCGGGCAGGGCGGCGTCGGGTCCGGGGTGCAGGCCCAGCAGTCGGAACAGCCTGGCCGCGTCGGGGCTCAGCGCGTCGTAGGACCAGGAGAACACGGCTCGCACCTGGCTGATCGCCTCCCCGCCGTCCAGGGCGTTCAGGCGGTTGTCGGCACGGCGCAGTTCCTCGGCGAGCGCGGCGAGCGGGAATCGGGGCCGGGCGGACCCGCGGGCCCCCACGATCGCGAGGGCCAGGGGCAGCCCCGCGCACCGTCCGACGATCTCCCCCACGGCGGCGCGTTCCGCGCTCACCCGGTCCGCGCCCAGTCGGCCGGTGAGCAGACGCCGGGCCTCGCCGGGGGTGAGCAGGCCGACGGTCAGCAGATGGGCGCCCTCGGCCACGGCGAGGCCGGTCAGCAGCCTCCGGCTGGTCACCAGCGCCAGGCAGCCGGGCGCCCCGGGCAGCAGGGGACGGACCTGCTCGGCATCGCGGGCGTTGTCCAGCACCACAAGCACCCGCCGTCCGGCCAGCAGGCTGCGGTACAGGCCGGTCTGTGCCTCCAGGCCGGCCGGGATGCGGGCCGGCGACACCCCGAAGGCGTCCAGGAACGCCCGTACCGCCTCCGCCGGGTTCATGACCGATCCGCCGGAACCGAACCCGCGCAGATTCACGTACAACTGCCCGTCGGGAAAAGCCTGTCGTACGTGGCGGTGACGTGCCCAGTGCACCGCCAGCGCGGTCTTGCCCACACCCGCGGTACCCGACAGCGCCGAGATCACCACGGCCGACGGCTGGACCGCCACCGACGCGAGGATCCCGCCGAGTTGCGCCAGCTCGTCGCCACGTCCGGTGAATCCCCTCACACCCATGGGTAGTTGAGCGGGAACCACCCCCGGCCACGGTCCCGTCGTCGGCGGGGACGGATACGGGGGCGGCGGCGGAGGAGAGGAGGGCGTCGGGGAGAGCGTGCCGGGGACGGACCCGGACGTCTTCTGCCGGACCGGCCGCCGGACGGGGGCGGGCGGGTTTCCGCGAAGGATCGTCCGGTGCGCTTCCCGCAGTCCGGGACCGGGGTCGGCGCCCAGTTCCTCCGCCAGCCGTCGTCTGACGGTGGCGAAGCAGTCCAGCGCCTCCGCACCGCGTCCGGCCGTGTGCAGGGCCCGCATCAGGACCTCGGCCAGGGGTTCCGCCAGGGGGAACTCGTCGAACAGGTCGGTGAGCGGACCGATCACGGCGACGGGATCGCCGACGCGCGACTCGATGGCCGCCCACCCGACGGCGGCGTCCACGTGTTGACGCCGCCACGCTTCCCGCACCCGCTCCGCCCACTGTCCGTTCAAACCCGCCAGGGGTTCTCCGCGCCACAGGTGCAGCGCCTCGGTCAGCAGTGCCGCCCGTTCGCCGTCCGCCCGTGCCGTCTGCCGGGCCCGGTCGGCCAGCCGACGGAAGCGGAGCGCGTCCACCTGGTCCGCGAGCGCCTCCAGAAGATACCCGCCCGAACGCCGTACCAGGCGTAACTGGGCGTCCCCGCTGTCCTTCGCGGCCTGCTCGCACAGGCGGCGGAGCCGGGCGATGTGGGCGTGCAACGCCCGTCGTGCCCCGTCCGGAGGGTTCACCCCCCAGACCCGCTGGACCAGTACGTCGGCCGCCACGGGCCGGCCGGCGTCCACCGCCAACGCGGCCAGTACGGACCTGCGTTGTGGCGGTCCGATCTCGACGGTCCGCTCCCGCACCACCAGCTCCACCGGACCCAGCAGCCGTAGTTGGATCATGAATCCGCACCCCCGTACAGATCTGCCCCGCCCACCCCACGCATGTTCGTGCCCGGCGACAACCTATCGACAACGTTTCCATCCACACACGGAGCCCACGCTGACGAAGCAGTTCGGTATTCCGTCGATGAGCGGTGGCGGCCGCCGAGGCTCGACCTACGGGGAGGCACCATGACGTCCACGGACACCGCGGGCACGGCGGCGGGCTCGGCGATCTCTTTGCCACAAGGGGGCGGCGCCGTCCAGGGGCTGGGGGAGAAATTCGCTCCCGACCTGTTCACGGGGACGGGGAACATGTCCGTGCCGCTGACGGTGCCCGCAGGGCGCCACGGAGCGGCACCCTCGCTCTCCCTCGGCTACAGCAGCGGCAACGGAACCGGGGTGTTCGGGCTCGGATGGCAGCTGGGCCTGCCCGGTGTCTCGCGGAAGACGTCGCACGGTGTTCCGAGGTACCTCGACGCGGCCGGTCCGGGAGGCGGTCCGGCCGATGTGTTCCTGCTGTCGGGGGCCGAGGATCTGGTGCCGGTCGCCGGAACGTATCCGGGCCGGGTGCGGTACCGGCCCCGTACGGAGGGCCTGTTCGCCCGGATCGAGCACGTCAGGGACGCGACGGGTGACTACTGGGAGGTCCGGAGCAAGGACGGCTCACTCACCCGATACGGAACGCGGCGCCCCGCGGAGGCCGCGGACACCTGGAGGGACCCGGCGGTGACCGCCGACCCGCGCGACGCGAGCCGTGTCTTCGGCTGGCGGATCACCGAGACCGTCGACCCGCTCGGCAATCCGGTCAGGTACGCCTACCTCGCCGACGCGGGCACCGAGCAGGGGCGGCTCTGGTCCCAGCCGCTGCTGGCCGGTATCTCCTACGCCGACTACGGCGACCGGGCCGACCCGGCGTTCCTGGTCTCCGTCGACTTCGTGTACTCGCCGCGCCCCGATCCGTTCTCCGAGTACCGCGCGGGCTTCGAGGTGCGGACGTCCGTGCGCTGCGACACGGTCCGGGTGACGACCCACGCCGCGGACGGGGTGGCACGGGTGGCGCGGGAGTACCGACTCGCCTACCGGCAGGCGGAGTTCAACGGGGTGTCGCTGCTCACGGGCGTGACCGAGGTGGGAATCGGCGAGTCAGGGACGCCGACATCGGCACCGACATCGGCACCGGCACCGGCACCGGAGGAACCGCTGCCGCCCCTGACCTTCGGGTACTCGGACTTCGACCCGGCCGGACGCAGGTTCTCGCCGGTGAGCGGGCCCGGCTTCCCGGCCACCGCGCTGAACGGTCCCACGCTCGCCCTGGTGGACCTGCACGGCGCCGGGCTGCCCGACATCGTCGAGCTCGGGGCGGCGGCGCGGGTGTGGCGCAACGCCGGCGGCGGCCGGTTCGAACCGCCCCGCTCGATGGCCCAGGCGCCCCCGCTCTCGCTCGCGCAGCCGGGCGTGCGGTTCCTGGACGCCGACGGCGACGGCCGGCCCGATCTGTTCGCGCCGGCGGCAGGCACCCCGGGCCAGGAAGCCGGCCCCACGGCGGGCTACTTCCCGATGGCCTTCGCGGGCGGATGGAGCTCCCGCGGCTTCACCCGCTATCCGCACTCCCCCGCCGTGAGCGCCGCCGACCCGCGGGTGAAGCTGGTCGACCTCGACGGCGACGGGCTGACCGACGTGCTGCGGTCGGGCAGCCGTCTGCAGGCGTGGTTCAACGACCGCGATCCCCGCACGGCATGGCGGCGTTCCGCGGTGGGCGCCGGCGGTCCGCCGGTCGACCTCGCCGATCCCCGGGTGCGGCTGGCCGACATGACCGGCGACGGCCTCCAGGACCTCGTGCTGCTGCGCAACGGGAACGTGTCGTACCGGCCGAACCTCGGGCACAACCGATGGGGCGCACAGGTGCGGATGCGCGACGCGCCCCGCCTGCCCGACGGTTACGACCCGCGCCGGGTGCTCCTCGGCGACGTCGACGGGGACGGCGCCGCCGACCTGCTCTACCTCGACAACGGGCGGGTGCTGCTGTGGGGCAACCGGTCGGGCAACGGCTGGACGGTCGCCCCGGTCGTCGTCCGCGGTACCCCGTCGGTGTCCGGCACCGACGTGTTCGAACTGTCCGACCTGTACGGCACCGGGATGGCCGGGCTGCTGCTGAGCCGGCCGGCGAGCGTCTCCGGCGGGCCCCATGTGCGTTTCCTGGACTTCACCGGCGGGGTGAAGCCCCATCTGCTCACGGCGGTGGACAACAGCCTCGGCGCCGTCACGCGCATCACGTACGCGCCGTCGACACAGGAGTACCTGCGCGACTTCGCCGACCCCGCCACCCGCTGGCGCACCACGCTGCCCTTCCCGGTACAGGTGGTGACGAGGACCGAGGTCGCCGACCGGATCTCCGGCGGCACGCTGAGCACCGGGTACCGCTACCGCCACGGCTACTGGGACGGCGCCGAGCGGGAGTTCCGCGGGTTCGCCCTGGTCGAGCACCTGGACACGGAGACATTCGGCGAGGGGGCGGGAGCCGGTGTGCCGGACGGCCACCACGCGCCGCCCGTGCTCACCCGGAGCTGGTTCCACTGCGGCCCGGTCGCCGCCGGCGAGAGCGGTGACTGGAGCGAGCTCGACCTGGGCCACGAGTACTGGCGGGGCGACGCGCCCATGCTGTCCAGACCGGCCGACCAGGTCGCGTTCCTGGCCGGGCTGCCACGGGACGCCCGGCGCTCGGCGTTGCGCACCCTGCGCGGGCAGGCGCTGCGCACCGAGGTGTTCGCGCTGGACGACAGCGCGCTGTCCGACCGTCCCTACACCGTGACGGAGAACCTGTCGGGCGTACGGGAGGAGGAGACGGCCGGCCCGCCGGACCGGCAGCGTGTCTTCTTCCCGTTCTCCCTGGGCACGCGCACCACCCGGTGGGAACGCGGCCCCGAGCCGATGACGCAGTTCGCCTACCCCACCGGGTACGACGCGTACGGGTTCGCGACCGGGGCGGTCTCCGTCGCCGTGCCGCGCGGCCGCGACCCGCTGGCGGTCGCCGCGCCCTCCGCGGTGGTCGAGCCCTACCTGGCCACCTGCACCACCACGCAGTACGCCCGCCGGGACGACGCCGGCCACTACCTCGTCGACCGGGTCGCCAGGACGACGGACCACGAAGTCGTCAACGACGGCCGCCTGCCGGTGCCCGCCCTGCGGGAGGCGATCCTGGCGGGCCCGGCGGAAGGCACGGGGGTCTCACTGCGCGTGATCGGCCATACCCGTACGCACTTCGACGGTGAGGCGTTCGTCGGGCTCGCGCTCGGGGTGCTGGGCGAGTACGGCCTGCCGACGCGCACCGAGTCCCTCGCGTTCACCGACGCCTTCCTGGACGGCCTGTACCGGACCGGCGACCCCCTCGCGGTCGGGCCGCGGCCGGTCTTCCTGGGACCCGGGCCGACGGGCCGGTGGCCGGCGGAGTACCCGGCCGAGTTCCGTACCGCGCTGCCGGCCCTGGCCGGGTACCGGCGCTACGCCGAAGGCGACGTGCCCGGATCGCCGGGCGGTTTCTACATCGTGTCCGGCCGCCACCGCTACGACGTGCACGTCCCGGGCCGCGTGCCGCGCGGCATGCCCGTGGCCGTCCTCGATCCGTTCGGCGCACCGAGCACGACCGACTACGACGAGCACGACCTGCTGGCGGTGCGCACCACCGACGCCGCGGGCCTGGCGGTCTCGGCCGTCAACGACCACCGGATGCTGCTCCCGCGGGAGGTGACCGACGTCAACGGCAACTCCACCTCGGTGACGTTCTCCCCGGCCGGGCTGGTCGTCGCCCAGTTCGTGCGCGGCAAGAACGGCGAGGGCGACCTCGATGTGCCGAGCGTGCGTACCGTCTACGACCTGCACGCGTTCGCGAGGCGCGGCCGGCCTGCCTCGGTGCGCAGCTTCCGCCGCACGCACCACGTCGCCGAACCCGACGTCGCCGCCGACGAGCGTGACGAGGTGATCGCCTCGGTGGTGTACTGCGACGGTTTCGGCCGGGTGCTGCAGACCCGGTCGCAGGCCGAGGACACCCTCTTCGGCGACCCGGCCCACGGCGGTGGCACCCTTCCGGCCGACGACCTCACGCCGGTGGGTGACGCGGCGGGCCGGACCAGGGCGCCGGGCGGCCCGGACAACGTGGTCGTGTCCGGCTGGCAGGTGTACGACAACAAGGGCAGGGCGGTATGGAAGTTCGAGCCGTTCTTCTCCACCGGGTACGACTTCGCGCCGCCTTCCGACGCCCAGCTCGGGCGGAAGGCGACCGTGTTCCACGACCCGTGCGGACGGGTCGAGCGCACGGTGAACCCGGACAGCAGCGAGAAACGGACCGTCTTCGGCATCCCGGCGGACCTCGCGGATCCCGGCCGCTGTCTGCCGACCCCGTGGGAGTCCTACACCTACGACGCGAACGACAACGCAGGCCGCACGCATCCGGCGCAGGCACAGCCCTACGCGGAACACTGGAACACTCCGGCCAGTGCCGGGACCGACGCGCTCGGCCGCACGATCACCGCGGTCGCCCGGAACGGCCGGGAGCCGTCCGACCGTCTCACCACCCGCTCGTCGTACGACATCCGGGGCAACCTGGTGGCGGTCACCGACGCGCTGGGCAGGGAGGCGTTCCGGTACTCCTTCGACCTGGCCGGGCGGCGCTGGCGGACGGACAGCGCCGACGCGGGCCGTCGTGACACCGTCCCCGACGCCCTGGGGAACGTCGTCGACAGCCGCGACAGCAAGGGCGCCCTCACGCTGGGCGCCTTCGACCTTCTGCAGCGGCCGACCCGGGTCTGGGCCAGGGACGACTCCGAGGACACGGTCACCCTGCGCCAACGCATCGACTACGGCGACGCCGGTACGCCCGCCCAGCGCCCCGCCGAACGAGAAGGGGCCCGCGGCCGCAACCTGCTCGGCCGGGTGGTCCAGCACCGGGACGAAGCCGGGTGCGTCGCCACCGGGTCCGTCGACTTCAAGGGCAACGTGGTGCAGCTCACCCGTACGGTGATCGCCGACGCGCCCGTGCTGGCCACCTACGAACGAGCGGCCGCGGCCGGCTGGCAGGTGCGGCCCTTCCGGGCCGACTGGACGCCCGGCCCCGGCCAGACCCAGGCCCAGCGCGACGCGCAGCTGCTGGAGCCGGCCGCCTACGTCACGTCCGCCCAGTACGACGCCCTGAACCGGGTCAAGAGACGCTTCCTGCCCGTCGACGTGGAGGGCAACCGGCATGTGCTCTACCACGCCTACGACCGTGCGGGCGCGCTGGAGCAGGTGCAGCTCGACAGCGCCGTGCACATCAGGCGCATCGCCTACGACGCCAAGGGCCAGCGATCACTGATCGTCTACGGCAACGGGGTGATGACCCGCTGCGCCTACGATCCGTACACGCTCCGGCTGGTGCGGCTGCGCAGCGAGCGCTGCTCCGTCGTCGACGCGGCGACCTACCGGCCCACGGGACCCGCTCTCCAGGACATCGGCCACGACTACGACCTGACCGGCAACCTCACCACCCTGCGCGACCGCACGCCCGGCAGCGGTGTCCCCGGCAACCCCGAAGCACTGTCCACGGCCTCCGCGCGACTGCGCGCCCTGCTCGGCAGCGGCGACGCCCTCGACCGGCACTTCACCTACGACCCCACCTACCGGCTGGTGGCCGCCACCGGCCGCGAACACCAGGCGCCGCCGACCGGGCACCCGTGGATCGACCTGCCGCGCGGCAGCGACGCCACCAGGGCCCAGCCCTACACCGAGACCTACCGCCACGATCCCGTCGGCGGCATCGTGCGACTCGTCCACGCGGGCACCGGCGGCTTCACCCGGGACTTCACCACCTCGGCCGGCGGCAACAGGCTGCACCGGATGACCGTCGGCGCACTGCCGTACGACTACGGCTACGACCCCAACGGCAATCTGACGACCGAGACGAGCAGCCGGTACTTCGCCTGGAACCACGCCGACCGGCTCGTCGCCTTCGCGACGCAGACACCGGGCGCCGAACCCTCGGTACACGCCCACTACCTCTACGACGCCGGCGGGCAGC
Organism: Streptomyces sp. V3I8; assembly: GCF_030817535.1. Classification (NCBI taxonomy): domain Bacteria; kingdom Bacillati; phylum Actinomycetota; class Actinomycetes; order Kitasatosporales; family Streptomycetaceae; genus Streptomyces; species Streptomyces sp. V3I8. The sequence continues at coordinate 12,974 of NZ_JAUSZL010000002.1, forward strand.
GGGTGAAGAAGCTGGTCCGGCGGCAGGGCGGCGCGGTCGAGGTCACCCACTACCTGGACGGCATCTTCGAGCACCGGCGCTGGAGCGGACCGCAACCCGGCACGAACAACCACATCCATGTGACGGACGAGCTCCAGCGAGCGGTTCTTGTCCGGGTCGGCGCCGCCCACCCCGACGACCGCGGCCCCGCCACCGCCTTCCACCTGGCCGACCACCTGGGCTCCAGCACCACCGTCGTGGACGGCACCGGCGCATTCGTCAACCGCGAGGAGTACACCCCCTACGGCGAAACCAGCTTCGGCGGCTACGCCCGCAAGCGCTACCGCTTCACCGGCCGGGAGCGCGACGAGGAGAGCGGGCTCGGCCACCATCAGGCCCGCTTCTACGCACCGTGGCTGGCCCGGTGGACGTCCTGCGACCCACTCACCTCACCCCATGGGGCGTCGAGCTACGGCTACGTGTCGAACAACCCGACGGGACTGGTGGACCCGAACGGCACCGACGACAGGAAACCCGCCGGCCAGGGTGGGGCACCGGCCGCGCCGGCGAAGGCGGCGCAGAGCCCTGCGGGTTCCCTGCGGGAGGAGGACATCCCCTACCAGAAGGGGGTCAGCGGGTTCTTCGCCTCGATCGTCACCGGAGGGCGTGGCGCGGCGGGCAACCGGCGCTACGACACCCTGGGGCCGGATCAGACGTTCGCGCGCGAACTGATGGACAAACGGTGGGGCTGCACGCTCTGCCACGTCACCACCCAGGTGTGGAACACCTGGGGGTCCGGCGGCGTCAACCCGCAGAACAACCTCCCGCTCGACTGGACGATCAACACGGACGGTTTCGACCGTTTCGCCCGCATGAGCATGTACTCACGCGCTGTCGTGGAGTCCGCGCTGGGCGCCAAGACCATGACGGACGGCCTCTCCGGGATGCGGTCGCCACGGTCGACGGCCACCCGCACCGCCACCCCGCCCGCCGCCGCGCGGCCGCCCGTGGTGAGCGTCACCTATACGTCCGCCATGGCCAGTTCCCCCAGCGACGCCCAGTTCGGGCGCTTCAACATCGAATGGGCGCAGACCGACGGCCCCCTGATCCGCGGTCAGCGGCTTCCGAACGACGGCGCGCTGCGCAGGACGGCCAGGAACCACATGGACAGGAGCGGTTTCGACAGGACCGGACTGCAGGCCATGCACCCGCTCGACTCCGTCGCCAACAAGCACCTGACTCCGGGTGGGCCGGTGGGGACCACCTACTACTTCGGCGACGCGAGGGTGAACGCGTCCTTCGGCTCGCAGTTGGGCAACGAGTTGAACAGGCTCGGCGTGCGGCCCGGCGACAGCTTCACCGTCAGGTTCGTGGGGTTCCCCGACTACACGGCCGTGCCGCCCATCGCGCCGCCGTCCAGTCCGCCCAACCTCAAGGGACACCGCTAGCCGGCTCACCGGCATCCCCGCCCGCCGTCACGCCACCGTCCGGACACGACCCGGCGCGTGAACAAGCAGATGGAGACACGAACGTGAGCGTTACCGTACAGATCAACGGACCGGCCGCGAACGCGGTGGTACGGCGCACGGTGGTGGTGACCGCCCAGGTGAACGGGCTCGTCGCGCAGAGCGGTGACCACGACCCCTACGACATCCTCAACTCGGTCATGGTGTCCGTCGCCGGGCAGCCCGCGGTGCAGGCGACCGGTTCGGGCGGGGCGTGGACGGCCCAGGTCCCGCTGTCGGCGTCCGTCGCGCCGGGCGCGCAGGTCCCGGTCCAGGTGACCGTCAACTACCACGCGATTTCCTTCTACGTCCCGTACCCCGAGCAGTGGCCCGACGTGTGGTCCGCCAGTTCCGTCGCGCTCAGCAGCTCCCAGACCGTGCAGACACAGGCCGCCCTGCCGCCGGCGTTCACCTGGACGGCCCCCGCCGCCGGCAGCACGGTCGACCTGTTCGAAGGGAGCGGCCAGGTCAACCTCCAGTTCAACGTCACCCGCGCCCAGGTCGCTCCGCTCACCGTCTCCGTCACGCGGGACGGCACGACCATGCCGGTGACGTACGCCGGCGTCACCTCGTACCAGATACCGGTCAGCCTGCTGCCCATGCCGCTGGGGCCGCGGACCGTGACGATCACCTGCACCGATCCCGACGGCCTCACCGCCACGCAGACCCGTACGGTCACCGGCCGCGACGCCTCACCGCCGAACCTGCAGGTCGCACCCGTCACCGTGTTCGGCGACAGCAAGGGCGGCGCGACGGCACCTCTGCAGGGGACGGCGCCGGACGCGCAGAGCGGTATGACGGGCGGCAGCGCCAAGGTGGAGTGGGCGCTGTCCCCCACCGGTACCAGGACGCCGGCGAAGCCGGGGGCCGGCAACGACTGGAGGAACTGGACCGCGGACGTCCCGTTGACCGGGTTCGGTGCGCACACCGTCTACCTGTGGGCGACCGACAATGTGGGCAACGTCGCCGCCAAGGACGTACAGGCGACGGTGATCAGCTCGTACGTGCCCGGGACGCTGGAGCAGCGGCTGGACGAGCGCGAGTATCTCGCCGCGCTGCTGTCCTTCGCGCACGAGCAGGTCACCGTGCCCGGCCCGCCCGCGGCGCCGCTGGACACCGCCACCCTGGTCGCCGCGCTCGGGCAGCCTCTCGACCGGCTCAGCCAGCCGTTGTCGGCCGAGGCCGACCTGGGCGGCCACGAGGTCAACCAACTGCGGATACCCGTCGAGGTCCTGCGGGCCCGCATCGCGGCCACGGGCACCCCCACGGCCCCGGGCGGCAGCCTGGAACTGCGGTACCGCACCACGGCCTACGCGTCGCTGCTCGCCGCCGCCGGAACGTCGTACGCGGAACTGCGGCTGGTCCGGGGCGCCGACACCGCGACCCGCCGGGCCCTCGCCGCCCGGCTGGGCATCCCGCTCTCGTCGACGGCGCCCGACGAACTGGACCAGCTGCTCATCGACGGTCCCGCCATCACCGAGGCGGCGCTGGAGACGCTGTTCGGCCTTCCGTCGACCACCGCGTCCGACCCGCTGCGCGTCCCCGGTGTGCCACTGCTGCTCGGCTGGCGGCTGGCCGCCCAGTCGCTGGCCTGGGCCGGACAGGACCAGCACCCGGATGCGCCGCGGGCCTTCGCCGTGCTCGCCGACCCCGACGTGATCAACGCGGGTGACGTGATCGGCGGACCGACCGGCGACCCCATCCGCAAGCTGTTGACGGACCGGGCCCAGGCGCTCGCCACGTACCGGGCGACCCTGTCGGCCCTCAGGACGGGCAAGACCCCGGCGGCCGCACTGACCGCGATGCTCACGCTGGCGCAGCCCGGCCTCGATCTGGCCGCCCTGGGCGCCCAGGACGCGCAGGGCGTCGACATCGGCGGCGCCCTGGCCGCCCGGGGCCTGCTCCGGGCCGGCTTCCTGTATCTCAAGCGGCTGAGCGCGCTGGCCGCCGCCGGAACGGTCACCACCGCCGAGTGGGACGACGGCCTGGCCGTTCTCACCGGTGCGTACAAGCGCCGGCAGCTGTACCCGGCCTGGCGGGTGGCGGAGTCGGGCTTCGTGCTCTCGCCGGACTTCTTCGTCGCCGGCGGCGCCGGTCCCACGCCCGACCCCTACCGCGCCGGGGGCGAGGCCCGGGCCGAGTGGCAGTCCGTGCTGCGTGCCAGGATCGCGCAGCGCGAGGAGCTCGGCGAAGCCAGCGCCCAGGCCGTGGCGGCCGCCGAACAGGCCGCGCTGCCCGTCCTGCGCGACGCGCTGCTCGCGGACCTGGCCGCCACCGCCACCACGGCGGGCGATGCGGGCGAGTCGATGTCGGCGCGGTTCTTCGTCGACATGCTCGCCGGAGGGACGCTGCGCACGACCCGGATCGGGCAAGCGGTCGAGAGCGTGCAGTCGCTGCTGTCGGCGAAGCGGTCGGGCGAGCTGGCCCCGGACCATCCCGCGGCCGGCTGGACGCTCAAGAACGGACCCGACACGTTCGCCGCCGCCTGGGCGTGGATGGGCGAGCAGGGCACCTGGCAGGCGGCCACCACGGCCTTCCTGTTCCCCGAGCGGCACCTTGATCCCACCCTGCTCGTCCCGAGCGCCAGGACCATGACGCCGGGCACCCCGACGCTGCCGCTGGACGTTCTCTTCGCGCAGGTCAGCGCGCCGGGAACCACGTTCACCGCGGGCACGGCCGTCAAGCTGGCGGCCGACTACCTGGCGGCGAAGAGGATCACTTTCCCCTCCCCGTACACCTATCTCGACCCGCAGCGCAGAGGTGCCCACCAGACCGCCCTCGCGAACCTGTCGGCCGGTGTCGAGAGCACTCCGACGACCGGCCACGCCGACAACCGGGAGATCTTCTGGGCCGTTCCGATGCTGCTCGCGCAGCGCCTGCAGGCGGCCGGAGACCACCGGGCCGCACTCGACTGGTACTGGATCGTCCACCCCTACGACCTCACCGCGCCGACCTCGATCTACAGCCGCATCAACAGCGAGACGCTGTCCGGTCCCGACCTGGCCTTTCCGGCCAACTGGACCGCGAACCTCGACCCGTTCGCGCTGGCGGACTCGGCGTCCGCGAAGCGTCCCAAGCCCTATACCCGGTACACGCTGCTGTCGATCATCGGATGCCATCTCGACTACGCCGACGCGGAGTTCAGCCGGGAGACCGACGAATCGGTCGCGCACGCCCGCAGTCTCTACGTCGCCGCTCGCCGGCTGCTCGGCTCCGCGGCCCTGGTACCGCAGACGCCGACGAACCTCGGCGAACCGGCGCTTCCGGTCCCGGAGGTCCGCACGCTGCGCACCAGGGTGGACATGCAGCTGGCCAAGCTCCGCCAGGGGCGCAACATCGCGGGTATGCCGCGCACCCAGGGTCTGGCGGCCGCGACGGTGAGCCGGCCGACCCCGTACCGCTTCAAGGTGCTGCTGGAGCGGGCCGGGCAACTCGTCGCCCAGGCCGCCCAGATGGAGGCCGGCTACCTCTCCGCCCTGGAGAAGTACGACGACCGCAACCTGCGTGTGTACGACGCCCTCAAGGCGATCGACCTGAGCGCGGCGCAGACCAGGGTGGCGCTCGGCCGGCTCGACGAGGCCAACGACGCCGTCACGGCCGCCACGGCACAGTTGACGAAAGCCGTCACCATGACCGCGTCCTATGCCGCCGCTCTCGACGCGCCGACGAACAAGTACGAGCAGGACCTGCTCGACGACTACGGCGAGATGCGCGACATCAGGGACGCGATCACCGTGGCGGACACGGCGCTCGCCGTCGCGCAGGCGGCGTCGTCCGGCGCCAGCATGATGGACGCGATCTTCAGCGGTGGCGCCCGGCAGGCCCTCGCCATCGCGATGAGCGCGACCGCGGCCGTCAAGGGCGGGTTCCAGATCCAGCAGAACCACCTCGAGGCACAGCTGCAGGCCAACCAGCTGCAGGCCGGCATCGAGCAGCGCAAGGACGAGTGGCGGCGACAGCAGGTGGCCGCCCAGCAGGACACGCAGATCGCCGCCGCGCAGATCACCGTGGCGAACGACCAGGTCACGATCGCCCGGCGGGAACAGGACGTCGCGACGCTCCAGCACGACCAGGCGACGGCCACGCTGACCTTCCTCAACGGCCAGTTCACCAACGCCGACCTGTACCTCTGGATGAGCAACACCCTCGGCGGGGTGTACCGGTACTTCCTGCAGCAGGCCACCGCGACCGCCCGGCAGGCGCAGGCCCAGCTCGCCTTCGAGCGGGCGGAGGCCGCCCGGGTCCTGATCCGTCAGGACTACGGTCAGTCGCCGGCCGAGATGACGTCGAACGCCGGCCCCGACCGGCACGGACTCACCGGCGCGGAACAACTCGCCCAGGACCTCGCCCGTCTCGACGAGTACGCGTTCAGCTCCGCGCGGCGGCGCCTGAACCTCTCGCAGACCTTCTCCCTGGCCCGTCTGATGCCGGTGGAGTTCCTCCGGTTCCGCCGTACCGGCACACTCGCCTTCACCACTCCCACGGCCCTGTTCGACGCCGATTTCCCGGGTCACTACCTGCGGCTGGTCCGCCAGATGCGTACCAGTCTCGTCGCGCTGGTGCCGCCGGACAGGGGCATCCGCGCCACTCTCTACTCCAACGGGATCTCCCGGGTCACCACCGGCCGGGACGGCACGTTCCAGGAGGTCGTGGTGCGCAGCGACCCGGGCGTCGTCGCCCTGACGTCTCCGGTCAACGCCAGCGGGGTGTTCGAGTTCGACGCCCAGTCGGACATGCTGCTGCCGTTCGAGGGCAGCGGTGTGGACACCAGCTGGGAGTTCCGGCTGCCGCCCGCCGCCAATCCGCTCGACTACTCCACCATCGTCGACCTGCTGGTCACGGTGGACTACACCGCCGCGTACGACGACACCTACCGCGACCAGGTGGTCACCAGGCTCAACGCCGACCGGGACCGTGGCGCCGACTGTGTGTTCAGCCTGGCGAGGGACTTCCCCGACCAGTGGTACGACCTCAACAACCCGGCCGGCCCCGCCGATCCGGCCACCAGGTCGGTGACGCTCCCGCTGCGTGACGTCGACTTCCCGACCGGGATCGACAAGCTCACCACCTCGGCCGTCGCCGTTCGCCTGGCGAGCGGCACGACGGTTCCCGACACCGTGATCTCGCTGTCCCGCGGTGCGATCGGCGGCACGGCGACGGCGACCGACGGCATCGCCGGCACCCGGCGCGGCAATGCCACGGCGTGGACCGGATTCCTGGGGACCGGCCCGGCGGGCGACTGGCAGCTCCGCTTCGACGCCGACGCCCGTGCCCTGTTCGACTCCGGCACGCTCGACGACATCCTGCTCGTTCTGAGCTGGAGGGGAGAGGCGCCCGCCTGGACACGCTGACGGGTGCGCCCCTCTGCGGGCGATCACCTGCGGGTGCGGGTGCGGGTGCGGGGCGTACGCGTTCTCAGGTTCCGGCATCGAGGCCGTCGCCGTCGGCGACCCGGGTGAGCTTCGGGTCAAGGGGGCCAGGAGCAACGAGGTGGGGGCCTTGCCGAGCAGATTGCGCGGCATCAGTCCGAGCCGGGTCCGCCGGAGGGAGAGCAACGACCGCCGACGCGTCGTCCTGCGCCCCGCCCCCGAGGCACGCGAACAGGCCCGCCATTTCCCCGCTTTCGCGGGCACCGAGATCGCTGCCGGCCGAGGGGGCGCCCCATCTCCCCCTGGCATCCGGCGCGGCTGGTCTATACCAAGCGACTCCGTCCCACTATCCTCATCCGTGGTCAGCAGCAGCCGCGCGACCTGTCGATGCACCGCCTCCAGGAGGAACACGGTGAGAGTTCGCACCAGAAGCTCGGCGATCGTCGGCACCATCTGTCTCGTCGCCTCCCTCGTCCTGACCGCGGCGTCGGCCGACGAACCGGTCGCCCCACGGCAGGCACAGGCGGCGAAGATCGCCCTCACGAACGTGGCCACGGCCCGGAATCCGACGGCCGGCGCCGCCGGCCCCGGAGGAACGCTCTGGATCGCCGAACGCGCGGGCACGGTGAGGGTCCTGGACGACAAGGGTCTCGGCGGGCCCGTCCTCGACATCAGCGCCGAGACCACCACCGACGGCGAACGCGGGCTGCTCGGGATCGCGTTCGACAAGAAGTTCGCGCACTTCTACATCTCGTTCACGAATCTGGAAGGCACCAGCACCGTGGACGAGTTCGCCGTACGGCACGGCAGGATCCAGCCGCACACCCGGCGTACGGTCCTCACCCAGACGCAGCCCTACGCGAACCACAACGGCGGCGACATCAAGATCGGCCCCGACGGCTACCTCTACATCGCGCTCGGCGACGGCGGCTCGGGCGGTGACCCGCACGGCAACGGACAGAACCTCGACACCCTGCTCGGCAAACTCCTGCGGATCGACCCGAGGGGCGGCAAGCCGTACGCCATCCCGTCGGACAACCCGTTCGTGGACGACCCGAACGCGAGAGCCGAGATCTGGGCGTACGGACTGCGCAACCCGTGGCGGTTCTCCTTCGACGCGCGCACGGGCGACCTGCTGATCGGTGACGTCGGCCAGAGCGACTGGGAGGAGATCGACTGGGCCCCGGCGAGCAGCGGGGGCGGGGAGAACTACGGCTGGGCCCAGATGGAGGGCAGCCATCCCTTCCGTGGCCGCACGGAACCCGCGAACCACGTGCGGCCGATCCACGAGTACGACCGCACCGGCCTCGGCTGCTCGGTGACCGGCGGCTATGTCTACCGGGGCAGGGCGATCCCCGCCCTCAGGGGGCAGTACGTGTTCAGCGACTACTGCGACGGCACCGTTCGCTCCCTGCGGTTGAAGAACGGCAGGGTTACGGGCGTGAACGACCTCGGAGTCAACGGTGGCGAGGTCATCTCCTTCGCTCAGGGCGGCAGTGGCGAACTGTACGTACTCGCCATCGGCGGCAGCGTCTTCCGGATCGACCCGGTGTAAGGACCACCGGAGGAAGCCGCCGATGCCGTCAGGTCGCCTCCGTGGTGGAGATGACGACCATCTGGGTCACCGTGCCGTCCTCGCCGACCACCTCCCGCACGGGCCGGAAACCCAGTCGCCGGCAGAGGGCGAGACTCGCCGTGTTCCCGGCGCCCACCATGCCGTAGGCCTCCTTCAGCCCGAGGTTGTCGGCGGCATGGCGGAGCAGGCCGTGTACGACTTCGGTGCCCATGCCCTGCCCCCAGTAAGCGGGGGCGAGGGCGACGATGAGTTCGTGGCCGTCGACGTTGCCGGTCTTCTTCACCTCGGCGTGGCCGATGTACGTCTCCTGCCACCACACCCCCCACACGTCGAAACGTCGCGTGGGGTAGACGTCGGTGAGCAGGGCGCGGAACGCGGTGCGCAGATCGGCCTCGGGCACCATGTCCTGGCCCATCCAGTGGCACACCTCCTCGTTGCGCAGCAGGGCCACGAAGTGGCTCTCGTCCTCCAAGCGGTAGGGCTTGAAATCCAGCCGTTCGGTTTTCAGGGTGGGCGTCATCGGTGGACTCCTGCGGTGGACTTCTGCGGTGGACTTCTGAGACGGGACGGGGGTGTCCGGTGGGTGATCGGTGGAGTGATCGGTGAGTGATCGGTCGGTACGCCACGGCCGCGGTCCCAGGAGGGCGGTGACCGGCGCCCCCTGGAACCGGGGCCGTGGCTCCGCAGCGGACGGCGGTCAGGACTCCGCGTTCTCCATCCGCTCGCGCAGGCTGCGCGGGCGCATGTCGGTCCACACCTCGTCGACGTAGGCGGAGCACTCCTCCTCGGTGCCCTCCTTCCCGACGGGCTGCCAGCCCGCGGGGACCTCGACGTCGACCGGCCAGAGGGAGTACTGGTCCTCGTCGTTGCGCAGCACCTGGTGGCGGGTGTTCTCGTCCATGTCGTTCTCTCCTGTCGTGACGGGTTCCGGTGGGTGAGGCTGTCGTGGGTGGGCTGTCGTGGTCACAGGCTTTCCCGGGCGTGCCGGGCGATGTGGCGCAGTGCTTCGGTGAACTCCTCGGCGACACGTCGTACGGTCGCCGGGTCGGCCGTCCCGGAGCGGTGGTGCCAGGTGAAGGCGAGGCGCCCGTCCCTCACCGCGCCGACCACCTCCAGCGGGTGCGAACCGCTGTCCCGGGGGTCGTGGTCCTGGCCGAAGGAGCCGTGCTCGGCACGCACCAGGCCGCCTTCGGGGCCGGCGGGGCGGGCGTCCCACTGGCCGAGGTAGTTGAAGACCACCTGCCCGTGCGCGGCGGCGCCCAGCCGTTCGCGTACCTCGGGCGGTCCGAAGGTGCGCAGAGCGCCGAAGCCGAGCCCGTTGCCGGGTACGGAACGCAGTTGGCGGCGTACCGACTTCACCAGGGCGCGCCAGTCGCGGGCGGGCCCGGGGCGGTGCGGTTCGGACACCTGGAGGGCGACCGGGTGGATGGTGGTGAACCAGCCGACCGTGCGGGAGAGGTCCACGTCGTCGAGCAGGTCCTCGCGGCCGTGCCCTTCGAGGTCCAGGCGGACGCGGTCGCTTCCGGTCCAGCGGGACAGCGCCAGGGCCAGCGCGGCCAGCAGGACGTCGTTGACGCGGGTGCGGTAGGCGGCCGGCGCGGCGCGCAGCAGTGCCGCCGTGTCCTCCTCCCCGAGCTCGACGGTGAGCGCGCCCGCCTCCCACGCGCCCGCGCCGGACCCGGCACCGACCGGGAGCTGTTCGGCCGTCACGGCCTCCTCCCAGTAAGCCAGTTCGTGGTCCAGGCCGCCCTCGGTGACGTGCCCGGCGAGTCTGTGGGCCCAGTCGCGGAAGGAGGTGGTGCGCTCCCCCAGGTGGACGGGGCCGCCGCTCACGGCCTGCCCGTAGGCGGCCTCCAGGTCGTCGGCGAGGATGCGCCAGGACACGGCGTCCACCACGAGGTGATGGGCGACCAGGAGAAGGAACGTCGAGCCGTCGCCGCCGCCGCGTTCTTCCGCCGCGGGGGCGTTCCCCCGGCCCGCGTCGGAGACGTTCCCGCCGCCCGCGCCGGTGAACAGGGCCGCCCCCAGCAGCGGGCCCCGGCCCAGGTCGAAAGCGGTGTGCAGGTCGTCGGCGGCCCGCTTCATGGCCGCGTCGGTCTCCTGCGCCGACAGGCCGGACAGGTCGTGGCGGACGAGGAGCCCCCTGGTCTCCTGCGGCGGCGGGTTGAACTGGTGCCAGCCGTCGGCGTCCCTGGTGAAGCGCATGCGCAGCGCGTCGTGGTGTTCGAGCAGGGCGTCCAGGGCGGTGCACAGGGCGGCCTGGTCGGGCGCGCCGTCGAGTTCCAGCAGTGCCGACTGGTTGAAGTGGGTGTGGTCGGCGCGCGGTGTGGTCAGGAACCACTCCTGGATCGGGGTGAGGGGCACCGCACCGGTCGCCGGGCCGTCGCCGGTGTGCTCGGGAGCCGTGCCGACGACGGTGGCCAGCTCGGCGACGGTCTGGTGGGTGAACAGGTCCCGGGTGGCCAGGTGCAGGCCCTCGCGCCGCAGCCGGGAGACCACCTGCATGCTCAGGATCGAGTCGCCGCCGAGGTGGAAGAAGTTGTCGTCCACGCCGACGTCCGCCACGCCGAGGACATCCGCCCAGACGCCGGCGATGCGTCGTTCGGTGTCCGTACGGGGTGCGGTGCGCGGGCCCGTCGCGGCGGTGTGCTCCGGTCCCGGGGCGGGCAGGGCCCGCCGGTCCGTCTTGCCGTTGGGCGTGAGCGGCAGCCGGTCCAGCGGTACGAACACGGCCGGCACCATGTGCGGGGGCAGCAGCCCGCCGAGGTGCTCGCGCAGTGCGGGGACAGGCAGTCCCCCGGTGGCGTCGGCGGTGGGGACCACGTACGCCACCAGCCGTCCGGGGCCGGCGGACGGCTGCCCGTGCGGGCCGTCGGTACGTACGACGACCACCGCGTCACGCACGTGCGGGCTGCGGCGCAGCGCGCTCTCCGTCTCCCCCGGTTCGATGCGGAAGCCCCGCAGTTTGATCTGGTCGTCGGCGCGGCCGACGAAGCGCAGTGCGCCGTCGGCGCCCCAGCGCACCTGGTCGCCGGTGCGGTACATGCGTTCTCCCGCCGGGCCGAACGGGTCGGCGACGAATCGCCGGGCGGTCAGACCCGGCCGGTGGAGGTAGCCGCGGGCCAGTCCGGGCCCCGCCACGTACAGCTCCCCCGTCACGCCGGGCGGGACGGGCCGCAGGGCCGCGTCGAGGACGTACACGCGGGTGGCGCCGGCCGGGCCGCCGATCGGCGGGGCGCCGTCCGTCGGGACCAGCGGACCGGTCCAGGTGGCGATGACGGTGGCCTCGGTGGGTCCGTAGGAGTTGATCATCCGGCGGCCGGGCGCCCACCGTTCCACGAGATCGGCGGGGCACGCCTCGGCGCCGACGATCAGGGTGCGCAGGTGCGGCAGGTTCCCGGCGGTCTCCGGTGCCACGGTGGCCAGCGCGGCCGGCGGGATCAGGGTGTGGCTGATGCGCCGCTCGGCGAGCGCCTCGGCGAGCCGCTCGCCGATCAGCGGCCCCTCCTCCCCCGTGACCAGGGTGGCGCCGCTGAGCAGGGAGACGCACAGTTCGAGGACGGAGGCGTCGAAGCTGGGCGAGGCGAACTGCAGCACCCGGTCGCCGGGCCCCGCCGCGTACCGCTCGGCGGCGGCCGCGGCGAAACCCGCCAGGCCCCGGTGCGTCACCGTGACACCCTTCGGGGTCCCGGTGGACCCGGAGGTGTAGATGACGTACGCCGGATGGTCGGGGGTGAGGGCGGTGGTGCGGTCGGCGTCGGTGGGCGCGGTGTCCGGGCCGTCCGCCACCCACACCTGCGCCGGGTCGTCGAGGACCACCCGGGCGCCCGCGTCGCGGACCATGAACTCCTTGCGCTGCTCGGGGTAGTCCGGGTCGACGGGCAGGAAGGCGGCGCCCGCCTTGGCGACGGCGAGCTGCGCCACCAGCGTCTCGGCGGTACGGGGCAGGGCGAGGGCCACGACGTCCTCGGGGCCGGCTCCGCGGGCGATCAGGCGGTGGGCGAGCCGGTCGGCGGCACGGTCGAGTTCGGCGTACGTCAGCTGCCGTCCGGTGTCCTCCAGGGCAACGGCGTCGGGCGTGGCGGCCGCCTGGCGTTCGAACAACTGCGGCAGTGTCGCCACCGGTACCGGTCGGGCGGTGCCGTGCCCCTGCTCCAGCAGGGCCTTCAGTTCCTCGTCGGAGGCGAGCGGCAGGGCGCCGAGGGGACGCCGCGGGTCGTCGGCCACAGCGGTCAGCAGGGTGGCGAGCTGGTCGGCCAGGTGCTCGGCCGTGGCCGCGTCGAACAGGTCGGTGTTGTAGGTCAGCAGGCCGTCCAGCGCGCCGGAGTCCGTCTCGGCGAACTCCAGGGTGAGGTCGAACGCGGCGTGCTGGAGCTCCGTCTCGACGCCCGACACCTCCAGGTCCGGCAGTTCGAGGCCGGCGGCCGGGGTGTTCTGCAGGACGACCATCACCTGGAACAGCGGGGTGCGGCTGGTGTCGCGCACCGGGCGCACCTCGTCCACCACCTGTTCGAACGGCACCTCCTGGTGGGCGAAGGCGTCGAGCACGGTCCGCCGGACGTCGTCGAGGAACTCGGTGAAGGGACGCTCGGTGTCGACCCGCGAGCGCAGCACCAGGGTGTTGACGAAGAAACCGATCAACTGCTGGATCTCGGCCTGGTCGCGGCCCGAGGTGACGGTGCCGACGGCGACGTCCCGGCTGCCGCACAGCCGGGCGAGGAAGGTCTGGGCGGCGGCGACCAGCGTGGTGAAGAGGGTGGTTCCCCGGTCCCGGCCCACCTGTCCGAGACGGCGCGCGGTGCGGGGCGGCAGGGTGAGCCGGGCGGTCGCGCCGGACCGGGTACGGATCGGCGGCCGGGGCCGGTCGGTGGGCAGGTCAAGGGGCTCGATGCCGCTCAACTGGTCTTTCCAGTACGTCAGCTGTCGCCCGCTGCCGCTCGCGGTGCGCTGCCAGTGGGCGTAGTCGGCGTACTGCACCGGCAGCGGCGCCAGCGGCTCGGTGGCCGGGTCCAGTTCGGCCCGGTAGAGGTGGGCGAGGTCGCCGGTGAGGACGGCGGTCGACCAGCCGTCGGTGACGATGTGGTGCAGCGTGAGGGTCAGGACGTGCTCGTCGTCGGCCAGCCGGATCAGGCCGGCCCGCAGGAGGGGGCCCTCCCGCAGGTCGAAGGGCAGGGCGCGGTCGGCGGCGAGGCGCTTCTCCAGCCGGGCCGTGCGGTCGGCCCCGGGCAGCTCGGACAGGTCGTCGAGCGGCAGCGGCACCTCCCGCGGCGGGTGGACGATCTGCACGCCCCGGCCGTCCACGGTGTCGAAGGTGGTACGCAGCGACTCGTGCCGGGCCACCAGCCCGCCCAGGGCCGCCGCGAGGGCCCGCGCGTCGAGCCGGCCGCGCAGGCGCAGCGCCAGGGCGGTGACGTACTCGGTGCCGCCGGGCGCGAACTCCTCGAGGAACCAGAGGCGTTGCTGCGCGTACGACATCGGTGCGGCCGTGTCCCGGGCCACCGGTACGACGGCGCAGCGCGCCTTGTCGGCGCTCCGGTCCCCGGTGAGGAGTCCGGTGAGCGCGGCCGGCGTCGGGTGGGTGAACACGTCGCGCGGGGAGAGGGCGGTGCCGAACTCCTCGGCCAGGCGGGAGGCGAGGCGGATGCTGAGGATGGAGTCGCCGCCCAGGGTGAAGAAGTCGTCCTCCACACCGGGGAGTTCCCCGCCGAGCACGTCCGCGAAGACCTCGGCGGTGCGGCGTTCGGCGTCGGTGCGCGGTGCGCGGCGCGTGCCCCGTCCCGGGCCGGTGTCCGCCTCCGGTGCCGGGAGGGCGGCGTGGTCCACCTTGCCGTTGCCGCTCAAGGGCAGGGCCGCCAGGGCGACGAAGGCGGAGGGCACCAGGTAGTCGGGCAGCGAGCGGCGAGCGTACGCGCGCAGCTCCTCGGGGTCGGGTCCGGCCGGGCCGACGACGTAGGCGATCAGGCGGCGGACACCCGGCCGGTCCTCGCGGACCACCACCGCCACGTCCGCGACGCCGGGGTGGGCCGCCAGTGCGGCCGCCACCTCGCCGGGCTCCACCCGGAAGCCGCGGATCTTCACCTGGTCGTCGGCGCGGCCCAGGAACTCGACCGTGCCGTCCGGGCGGCGGCGGGCCAGGTCGCCGGTGCGGTACATCCGGGTGCCGGGCGGACCGAGGGGGTCCGCGAGGAAGCGGCGTGCGCTCTCACCGGGGCGGCCCAGGTAGCCGCGTGCCACGCCCTCGCCGGCGACGTACAACTCGCCCGTGCAGCCCGGCGGGACGGGGCGCATCCGGGAGTCGAGGACGTGGACCCGTTTGTCGTCGAGCGGTCGGCCGACGGGGACGGTGTCGGGGACGGCCGCCGCGTCGTCGAGGGTGTGGGACGTGGCGAAGGTCGTGGTCTCGGTCGGCCCGTAGCCGTCCACCACGGTCAGGCCGGGGCAGGCGGTCAGTACCCGGCGTACGGCCGTCGCGGGGACCACGTCACCGCCGGTCCACACCTGGCGCAGGCCCGCGAAGCAGTCCGGCGCGTCCTGGGCCAGGAGCCGGAAGAGACCGGCCGTCAGCCATACGGCGGTCAGCCCGCCGTCTGCGGGTCCGGCCGGTTCGGCGCCGCCGACAACGCCGGCCGGTTCGGCGGCGTGGGCGGGTCCGCCCGGTCGGCCGTCACCGGCTCTCGTGCCCGCAGCGGTCAGCCGCCGCAGCAGGGCCGCGTCCACCGTCCCCCGGGGGGCCACGACCACGCGGCCGCCGGTCAGCAGGGGTGCCCACACCTCGAAGGTGGCGGCGTCGAACGCGACTGGCGAGTGCAGCAGTACGCGCTCGCACACGCCGTCGGCGAAGCGGCTGTCGGAGGCCAGCGACGCCACGTCGCGGTGGCGCACGGCCACGGCCTTCGGCAGTCCGGTGGACCCGGAGGTGAACATGACGTAGGCCAGCCGGTCGGGATCCGCCGGCCAGACGGCCGTTCCCGTCAGGGGGGCGTGGCGGGCCGCGGCGACCTCCTCGGCGGTGAGCCGGGCCCGGACACCCGCCTGCGCGAACATCGTCCGGCGCCGCTCCTCGGGGGCACGGCCGTCCATGGGCACGTAGGCGCCGCCCGCCTTGAGGACCGCGAGCTGGGCGACGACGAGTTCGGCGCAGCGGTCCATGAGGAGGGCCACCCCGTCCTCGGCGGCCAGGCCGCCGTCGAGCAGCCGGGACGCCAGCCGGTCGGACCAGTCGGCGAGTTCGCGGTAGGTCACCCGCCGGTCGCCGTCGCTCAGGGCGAGGGCGTCCGGGGTGCGGCGGGCCTGCTCGGCGAACAGGTCCACCGGGCTGCGCGGCTCCGTCCGGCGGGCGGTGGTGTTCCACTCCCGCAGCAGTCGCCGGTCGTCGGCGGTGAGCGGATCGAGATCGCCGATGTCGCCGTCGGCGTCGATGCTGTCGGCGAGCAGGGTGAGCAGGACGGCCAGGCGGTCCGTGGCCCGTTCCACCGTGGCGCGGTCGAAGAACGCGGGGTCGTAGGCCAGGTCGAAACCGAGCCGGTCGCTCAGGTGGGCGCGCAGGCACAGCGGGAAGGTGGTGGCGTCGTCGGCGCGTACCTCGGCCACGCCCACGCCCGTCCGGGCGGCGGCCGACTCGTCGACCGGATAGTTCTCGAACACGACCATGCTGTCGAACAGGGCCTGCCCTGCCGGGACTTCGGTCAGTGCCTGGATGCGGGCCAGGGAGAGGAAGTCGAAGCGCCGGTCCTCGCTCTGCCGTTCCTGCAGGTCGCGCAGCCGGCGCAGGGTGCTCCCGGCGGGAAGGCGCACCCGGGTGGGCACGGTGTTGATGAACATGCCGATCATGGTGTCGACGCCGGGCAGTTCGGCGGGCCGTCCGGAGACGGTCGTGCCGAACACCACGTCGTCGCGCCCGCCGCAGCGGGCCAGCAGGAGTGCCCAGGCGGCCTGCACCACGGTGTTGACGGTCAGTCCGGCGCGGGCGGCCGTCTCCCGCAGCCGCCGTGACGCGTCCTCGTCGAGTTCGTGGTGGACGGACTCGGCGGAGCGCGCCCGGTGTGCCTCGGCGGGGGTGCGGTCGTAGGGCAGCGGGGTGCGCTCGGTGACCCCGGCGAGGGTGCCGGCCCAGTGGCGTTCGGCCGCGCTCTCGTCCTGTTCCCGCAGCCAGTGCAGGAAGTCGGTGAACGGCCGCCGGACGGGCGGGGCGGTGTCGTGGCCGCCGGTGAGCGCGGCGTGGCGCTCGCACACCTCGGTGAGCAGCTGTCCGGTGCTCCAGCCGTCGAGGACGAGGTGGTGGGAGGACCACAGCAGCAGGACCTCGTCACCGGGCAGGGCGGCCAGGGTGATCCGGGTGAGGGGCGCGCTCGTCAGTTCCAGGCCGGCCGCCCGGTCCTCGGCGAGCAGCCGCTCCGTGGCAACGGCGCGCTCCTCGGCGCCCAGGGTCCGCCAGTCGAGGTGGGTGACGGGCAGTTCCACCCGGTGGTGGACGACCTGGACGGGGTGCGGCAGGCCCTGCCAGTGAACGCTGGTGCGCAGCGCCGGGGTGCGGTCGGCGACCTGCTGCCAGGCCGCCGCGAACGCCACCGGGTCGGCGACTCCGGTCAGTCGTACGGCCGTGCGGTCGAAGTAGGCCCCGGCCGTGTCGACCAGGCCGTGGAAGAGCATGCCGGACTGCAGGGGTGTCAGCGGCAGGACGTCCGCCACCTGCCGTCCGTCGCCCACCAGCAGGTCGAGCTGCCGCTGGGAGAGGCCGGCGAGGGGGAAGTCCGACGGGGTACGGCCGCCGGCGCCGGGGTCCGCGCAGTGGGCCACGATGTCGAGCAGCGCCGCGCACATCTCCTCGGCCAGGTGCCGCACGGTGGACTCGTCGTAGACGGCGGCCGGATAGGTCCAGCCCAGTTCGAGCCGTCCCTCCTGGACCACGCCCGTGATGTCCAGCAGGTAGGGGCGGGTCTCGTCCGGGTCGGTGTCGCGGCCGGCCGGTGCGAGCGCCGCCCGGTACAGCCCGTCCCCGGTGCCGCCGCCCGCGTCCCAGCGCCCGTGGTAGTTGAAGCCGACCTGTGGCCGGGGGGCGCCGGCGAGCGGGCTGTCCGGCAGGAGGTGGCGCAGGGCGCCGTGGCTGAGGCCGTGCAGCGGCACCGCGCGCAGCTGCTCCTTGACCGAGCGCAGGGTGGTGCGCCAGTCGGCGTCGGGCGCGGCGGTCAGGGCGAGGGGGAACTCGGCGGTGAACCAGCCGACGGTCCGGGACAGGTCCAGGTCGTCGAACAGGTCCTCCCGGCCGTGGCCCTCCACCCCGACGAGGACCGTGTCGCGCTCGCACCAGCGGGCCAGCGTGCGGCCCAGGGCGCTGAGCAGCACGTCGTTGACCTGGGTGCGGTAGACGTCGGGGACCCGGCGCAGCAGTGCCTCGGTCTCGTCCGGTTCCAGCGCCACGGTGACGGTGGCGGCGGTGGCGTGGGTGTTGGGGCCGGGCCGTCCGGCGGGCAGGCCGGCGGGGGCGCCGGCGGTGCGCGTCCAGTGGGGCAGGTCGGTGTCCAGGGCGCCGGACCGCGTGTGCTGTTCCAGGCGCCGGGCCCAGCGGCCGTACGCGGTGCCCGCCGGGGCGGGTTCGGCGGGACGCCCGGCGGCGGCGGCCCGGTGGGCGGTCTCCAGGTCCCCGAGCAGGATGCGCCAGGAGACGCCGTCGACGACCAGGTGGTGGACGGTGATCAGCAGGTGGGCGGGGCGCTCCGGGCCCCGGTCGAACAGCAGGACGCGCACGACCCGGCCCTCGGTGGGGTCGAGCGACGCCTGTGCGGCGTCCGCCGCGCGCTGCACCCCGGCCTCCAGTGCCGACGCGTCCGCGTCCGCCACGTCGTGGCGGGTGAGTACGCCGTCCGGGGCCTGCGGCAGGACTTCCTGACGCCAGCCGTCCCCGGAGTGCCGGAAGCGGGTCCGCAGGGCCGGATGGCGGCCCACGAGGGCGTGGACCGCCTGTTCCAGTGCCGGCAGGTCGGTGCCGGCGGCCAGTTCCAGACGCTGGGTCATGGTGAAGCGCATCGCGTCACCGGGGCGGCGGCCGTCGAGGTACCAGCGCTGGATGGGGGTGAGCGGTGCCTCGGTGGGCGCGGTGTCGTCCGTGCCGGCCTCCGGCCGGGGCGCCGACTCGGCCATGCGCAGGGCGAGTTCGGCGACGGTCTGGTGACGGAACACGTCCTTGGTGGTCAGGGCGAGGCCCGCCCGGCGGGCGCGGGAGACGATCTGGATGCTGAGGATGGAGTCGCCGCCGAGCGCGAAGAAGTTGTCCCGGGCGCCGACCCGTTCCACGCCCAGCGCCTCGGCCCAGATGGCGGCCAGTCGCTCCTCGGCGCCGGGGCGGGGTGCCACGTACGGTGTGTCGCTGTCGGGCCGGAAGGGCGGTGCCGGCAGTGCGCGGCGGTCGGTCTTGCCGCCGCTGGTGCGCGGTATGCGCGCCAGCGGCACGAACGCGGCGGGCACCATGTGGTCCGGCAGGGTCCGGCGCAGGCGTACCCGCAGGTCGTCGCCGGAGGGGGTGTGTCCCGCGGCGGGTACGACGTACGCCACGAGCACGGTGCGCCCGGCGTGCTCGCGGGCGGTCACGGCGGCGTCGGTGACGTCCGCCAGCGCGAGCAGGGCGGCCTCGACCTCGCCGGGCTCGATGCGGAACCCGCGGATCTTGACCTGCTCGTCGGTCCGGCCCAGGAACTCCAGCAGCCCCGACGTGTTCCAGCGGGCACGGTCGCCGGTGCGGTACATCCGCTCCCCGGGCGCCCCGAACGGATCGGCGACGAAGCGGGCGGCGGTCGGGCCGGGCCGGTTCAGGTAGCCGCGGGCGACCTGCGCCCCGGCGAGGTACAGCTCGCCGGGTACGCCGGGCGGGACCGGGCGCAGGGTGCGGTCGAGGACGTGGGCGCGCAGGTTGCGGCCCGGGCGGCCGATGACCGGGCGTCCGGGATGGTCGGCGCAGCGGCCGTAGACGGCGTCGACGGTGGTCTCGGTGGGGCCGTACATGTTGTACGCGGTGACGCCGAGGTCGTCCTGGGCGGCGCACAGTTCGGCCCAGATGTCGGGGCCGGCCGCCTCGCCGCCCACCAGCAGCAGGCGCGGGTGGTGGCGGCCGGGGGCGAGGAGTCCGGCGGCGAGGAGTTCGCGCAGGAAGGACGGGGTGACGTTCACCAGGTCCAGTTCCCGCCGGTCGATCCGGGCGCAGAACGCCTCCGGGTCCAGGCGTACGTCCTCGTCGACGAGGTGGACCTGCTGGCCCAGGGCGAGCAGCAGCGGCCCCTCCCAGGAGGTGTCGAAGGAGAAGGAGGCGCTGAGCGCGGCCCTGAGCTGTCGCCCGTCGGCGGTGTGCGGGGCGACGAGTCCTTCCCGGTGGTCGTGGCAGAGGTTGGCCAGGTGGCGGTGTGCGACCGTGACGCCCTTGGGGCGGCCGGTGGAGCCGGAGGTGTAGACGATGTAGGCGGCGTTGTCCGGGTGCAGCGGAGCGAGCCGGTCGGCGTCGGCGGGGTCGTGGGACGGCAGTTCGTCCCACGGCGTCCCACGCAGGGCGTCGGCGGTCAGGACCGTGCGCGGCGCGGTGTCCGCGAGGAGGAACGCGACGCGCTCCTCGGGCAGGTCCGGGTCGAGGCAGAGCAGGGTGCCGCCCGCCTTGAGCACGGCGAACACGGCGACCAGCAGTTCCGAGGTGCGCGGCAGCCGGACGGCGACCACGTGCTCGGGGCCGACGCCCAGCGTGATCAGGTGGTGGGCCAGCCGGTTGGCCCGCTCGTTGAGGGCCGCGAAGGTGAGCGTCGCGTCCCGGGCCACCAGGGCGGTGGCGTCCGGCGTGCGTGCCGCCTGTGCCTCGAACAGGGTGGGGAGGCCGGTGTCCGGCGTGGGCAGGTGGCCGCCCTGCCACGCGTCGAGCACCTGCCGCTGTTCGGCGGTCGTCAGCAGGGGCAGGGCGCGGACGTCCCGGTGCGGATCCGCTGTCGCCGCCTCCAGCAGCAACCGCAGCCGTACGGCGAGCCGTTCGGCGGTGTCCGCGTCGAACAGAGCCGTGTCGTACTCCAGGTGGCCCGTCACACCGCCGTCGCTCTCGACGAAGTCGAAGGCGAGGTCGAAGGCGGCGTGCCGGACGGGCGGCATGAGCGGTTCGACGTCCAGGCCCGGCAGGCCGGGTGCCTCGGCGCCCAGGTTGTGCAGCGCCACCATGACCTGGAACAGCGGGGTGCGGCTGGTGTCCCGTTCCGGCTGGAGGGCGTCCACCAGTTTCTCGAACGGCACGTCCTGGTGGGCGAACGCGTCCAGGACGGTGGTGCGGACCCGCTCCAGCAGCGCCCGGAACGACAGTCCGGGCTCCACCCGGTTGCGCAGCACCAGGGTGTTGACGAACATGCCCACCAGGTCGTGGAGTTCGGGTCGTTCACGGCCCGCGGTGACCGTGCCGACGGCGATGTCCTCCTGGTCCGTCCAGCGCGAGAGCAGGACCGTGCAGGCCGTCAGGAGCGTCATGTAGAGGGTGGCGTCGGCCTCGCGTGCCGTCGCGCGCAGCCGTTCGGTGAGCGCGGCGGGGAGCGTGAAGGTCACCAGGGCGCCGTCCCGGGTGCGTACGGCGGGACGCGGCCGGTCGGTGGGCGGCTCCAGCGGGGTGATCCCGTGCAAGGTGTCGCGCCAGTAGGAGAGCTGGTCCTCCACCTCGTCGGCACGGGCGCGCTGCCAGGCGGCGAAGTCCGCGTAGCGGACGGGCAGCCGGGGCAGCAGGGGTGCGCGGTCCTCGTGGGCGGCCGTGTACAGCTCGCCCAGGTCCCGGCCGAGCACGCCGGCCGACCAGCCGTCGGTGGCGATGTGGTGGACGGCCAGGAGCAGGACGTGCTCGTCCTCGGCCAGGCGTGCGAGGCGGGCGCGCAGAAGGGGGCCGGTGCCCAGGTCGAAGGGGCGGGAGGCCTCGCGTCCGACGAGGGCGTCCAGCCGGTCGCGGGCGCCGGTGAGGTCGTCCAGCGGTACGTCCACCGGGTACGGCGGGTGCACGGTCTGCCGGGCGCGGCCGTCCTGTTCGGCGAACGTGGTGCGCAGCGCCTCGTGCCGGGCGACCAGTCCGTCGAGGGCGGCGCGCAGGGCGTCGGTGTCGAGGGGGCCGCGCAGGCGCAGTACGGACAGGGTCGTGTACTCGGTGCCGCCCGGCTCGAAGCGGTCGAGGAACCACAGTCGCTGCTGCGCGTACGACAGCGGCGCCGGGGTGCCGGGGTCCGCGGCCGGGATGACGCCGGCCGGTGCGGTGCCGTCCTGCGGCGGGTCGCCGAGTGCGGCGGCCAGTGCGGACAGCGTCGGGTGGGTGAACAGCAGCCTGGGTGAGACCTCCGTGCCGAAGGCGGTACGCAGCCGCGAGACGACCCGGACGGCGAGGATCGAGTCGCCGCCCAGGGCGAAGAAGTCGTCGTCGGCCCCCACCTCGTCGGTGTCGAGGACGTCCGTCCAGGCAGCGGCGACCGCGCGTTCGGCGGGCGTGCGCGGCGCGGTGCGCCCGGCATCGGTGGCGAAGCCGTCCGGTCCGGGGTCGGGCAGGGCGCGCCGGTCCAGTTTGCCGTTGGCGGTCAGTGGCAGCGCCGCCATCGGCACGTAGGCGGCGGGCACCATGTGCGCGGGCAGCAGCCGCTCCAGATGGGCGCGGAGGCCGGCGGCGGACGGCGGTTCGTCACCGGCCCGGCCGACGACGTGGGCGACCAGCCGACGGGTCCCCGAGCCGTCCTCGTACACGCCCGCCGCCGCGTCGCCGACGTCCGGGTGGGTGTGCAGGGCGGCCTCGATCTCGCCGGGTTCGATGCGGTAGCCGCGGATCTTCACCTGCTGGTCGGCGCGGCCCAGGTACTCCAGCGTGCCGTCGGCCCGTCGGCGGGCCCGGTCGCCGGTGCGGTACATCCGCGTCCCCGGCGCGCCGAACGGGTCGGCGGGGAAACGCGTCGCGGTCAGGCCGGGCCTTCTCAGGTAGCCGCGGGCCAGGCCCTCCCCCGCCACGTACATCTCGCCGACGGCTCCGGGCGGTACGGGGGCCAGGGTGTCGTCGAGGACGTGGACCCGCAGGTCGGGTATGCCGGTGCCGATGGGGCTCGCGGCGCCGGTGCGGGCCGTCGTGCGGTCCAGCGGCTGGTAGGTGACGTGGACGGTGGTCTCGGTGATGCCGTACATGTTGACCAGGCGGGGCGCGGTGTCGGGGTGGCGGGCGTACCACTCGGCGAGCCGGCCGACGTCCAGGGCCTCG
This sequence comes from Streptomyces sp. V3I8, assembly GCF_030817535.1. Taxonomy (NCBI): domain Bacteria; kingdom Bacillati; phylum Actinomycetota; class Actinomycetes; order Kitasatosporales; family Streptomycetaceae; genus Streptomyces; species Streptomyces sp. V3I8. The sequence continues at coordinate 35,627 of NZ_JAUSZL010000002.1, forward strand.
CCGCCGAAGACCACCGTGCGCAGGGCCAGGCGTGCGGCGAGTTCGGGGTGTTCGGCGTCGGCGCGGGCCAGCGGGTAGAAGGCGGACGGGGTCTGGTTGAGGACGGTGACGCGCTCGTCGGCGAGCAGCCGCAGGAAGTCCTCCGGGGAGCGTGCGGTGTCCTCGGGGACGACGACGAGCCGGCCGCCGTGCAGCAGGGCGCCCCACAGTTCCCACACGGAGAAGTCGAAGGCGTAGGAGTGGAACAGCGTCCACACGTCGCTCCCGTCGAAGCCGAACCAGGGACGGGTCCGGGTGAACAGGCGTACGACGTTGGCGTGCGGGACGACCACGCCCTTGGGGCGGCCGGTCGAGCCGGAGGTGTAGATGGCGTAGGCCGGGCTCTCCGGCAGGGGGCGGCGGGGGTGGTCCGGGCCGGTGGCCGGGCGGCGGGCGAGGTCGGCCCGGACGCCGGGGTCGTCGAGCGGCACGAGCGGGACGGTGGCGGCCCGGAGGCGGCCGGCGGCCCCGGTGGTGGTCACCAGAGCGACCGGAACGGCGTCCTGCAGCAGGTGGGCGACGCGTTCGGCGGGCAGTTCCGGGTCGATGGGCAGATAGGCGGCGCCCGTCTTCAGCACGGCCAGGACCGCCACGACGAGGTCGGCCGAGCGGGGCAGGGCGAGGGCCACGAACCGCTCGGGTCCGGCGCCGGCCGCGGCCAGCCGGTGGGCCAGGCGGCCGGCCGCCGCGTCGAGCGCGGCGTAGTCGAGGCGGTCGGTGCCGCAGGTGACGGCCGGGGCGCCGGGGGTGCGGGCCGCCTGGGCCTCGAACAGGTCCACCAGGGTGTCCGCCGGCCGGCCGTGCTCGGTGCCGTTGAGGCCGGCCGTCATCCGGCGGCGTTCCGCGGCGGTCGTCCAGGCCAGGGCGCGCAGGGGCCGGTCGGGGTGCTCGGCGATCTCCGTGAGGAGCAGGCGGAGCCGGCCGGCGAGCGCGCGGACGGTGCCGGTGTCGAACAGTTCCGGGTCGTGGGCGAGGTCGAAGCCGAGCCGCTCACCCTGGTAGGCGCGCAGCACCAGCGGGTAGTTGGTGGCGTCCCGGGAGGTGACGTCCACCAGCCGCACTCCGGAGCCGGAGGTGCGGGCCGCGTCGAAGGGGTAGTTCTCGAAGGCGACCATGCTGTGGAAGAGCGGGGTGCCGGACGGCACGTCGCTCAGGGCGGTCAGCCCGGCCAGGGAGGCGGCCGCGAAGCGTCGTGACTCGGCCTGCGTCTCCTGGAGTTCGCGCAGCCAGGCGGCGGCCGGGCGGTGGCCGTCGACGCGGACGCGGGTGGGCACGGTGTTGATGAACATGCCCACCATCGACTCCACGCCGGGCAGGTCGTCGGGGCGGCCGGAGACGGTGGTGCCGAACACCACGTCCGGCTCGGCGCTGTACCGGGACAGCAGCAGCGCCCAGGCGCCCTGCACCACGGTGTTCACAGTCAGTCCGGCGTCGCGCGCGGTGCGGGCCAGCGTCGCGGACACCGCGTCGGACAGCTCGGTGGTGTGGACGTCCGCCGAGCGCGTCTCGTGCGCGCCGGTCAGGGGGCGGTCGACGGGCAGGGGGGTGGGAGTGGCGAACCCGGCGAGGGATTCCCGCCAGTGGGCCCACGCGGCCTCGGCGTCCTGGCCGGCCAGCCAGCGCACGTAGTCGGCGAACGGCCGGCGCACCGGCGGGTCCGGCTCGCTCCCTGCGGTGAGCGCCGCGTACTCCTCGCACACCTCCGTCAGCACCTGGGCCAGGCTCCAGCCGTCGAGGACCAGGTGGTGGGAGGTCCACAGCAGATGCAGCCGGGCGTCGGGCAGCCGGACGAGGGTGAGCCGCATCAGCGGTGCCGAAGCCAGGTCGATGCCCCGCGCGAGGTCGTCGGCGCGGAGCCGGTCGAGGCGGCCTGCGCGTTCCCGCGGGTCCGTGTCCCGCCAGTCGAGGTGGGTGAGGGGCACGCGCACGTCCCGGTGCACGACCTGGAGCGGCACGGGCACGTCCTGCCACACCACCGAGGTCCGCAGCGCGGGGGTGCGGTCGGTGACCCGCTGCCAGGCCAGGCCGAAGACGTGCGGGTCGGCCACACCCTCCAGGAGCAGGGCGGCCTGGTCCACGTACACGTCGTCGGGGCCGCCGACCAGGCGGTGGAAGAGCATGCCCTCCTGGAGCGGGGTGAGCGGGAGCAGGTCCTCCACCGCGCGGCCGTCGCCGACGAGGTGGTCCACGGCGCTCTGGTCCAGGCGGGCGAGGGGGAAGTCGCAGGGGGTGCGGCCGCCCGCGCCGGGGCGGGCGCAGTGGTCGGCGATCGCGGTCAGCGCCGCGACCATGCCCCGCGCCAGCTCCCCTACGGTGTCCGGCTCGTGGACCTGGTCGCTGTAGTGCCAGGTGAGCTCCAGTTCGCCGTCGGCCACCACGGCGGAGATGTCGAGCAGGTGGTCCAGGGGTTCGTCCGCCGCCATGTCCCGGCCGGGCACGTCGGCGGCCGGTGCGAAGTCCGCCCCGGCGGTCGTCTCCCACCGGCCGTGGTAGTTGAAGCACACCTGGGGCAGGGGCAGGTCCCGCAGGGCGCGGGCGGCCGGGTCGGGCGAGCCCAGCCGTGCCAGTGCCTCGTAGCCCAGTCCGCGCCGGGGCACGGCCCGCAGCCGTTCCTTGACGGCCTTCAGCGTGCCGCCCCAGTCGGGTGTCTCCCGTGTTCCGGCCGGGGTGAGGGTGACGGGGTACTGGGAGGTGAACCAGCCCACCGTGCGGGACAGGTCCGGCCCGTCGCCGGACTCCTGTCCCCCGCTCGCCGCCTGTTCCTCGCGCCCGTGGCCCTCCAGGGCGACGGTCACGCGCTCGGTGCCCGTCCAGTCGGCGAGAACCCGGCTCAGCGCGCCGAGCAGGACGTCGTTGACCTGTGTGCGGTAGGCGGCGGGCACCCGGCGCAGCAACGCCGCGGTGGTGGCGCGGTCCACCCGGGTGTGGACGGTGCGCACGGTCCCGGCGAGCGGGGTGCCGGGGCGGTCCACCGGCAGCGGGGTGCGGGGTTCGGCGGTCTCCGCGGTCCAGTACGGCAGGTCGTCGTCCAGGCCGCCGTCCCGCACCAGGCGGGAGAGGTGCGCGGCCCAGCCGGTGAACGGCGTGGCGACGGGCTCCAGATGGACGGGCTCACCCGCCGACGCCTGCCGGTAGGCCTGTTCCAGGTCGCCGAGCAGGATCCGCCAGGACACGCTGTCCACGGCCAGGTGGTGGGCGGTGAGGAACAGTTGGGGGCGTCCACCGGGCGGGGGCAGGAACAGGGCGGCGCGGAGCAGGGCACCGGTCGCCGGGTCCAGGGCGGCGCGGGCGGCGTCGGCGACCGCGCGGCGGGTGTGCGTGAAGTCCGCCGCGTCGGACAGGTCATGACGGGTCATCAGTCCGGTGGCCGGTCCCTCGCCGGGGTGCTGGCGCCAGGTGTCACCGGTGCGGGCGAAGCGGGTGCGCAGCGCCAGGTGGTGGGCGGCCAGTGCCTCCACGGCGCGTTCGAGGGCGGGTGCGTCGACGTCGTAGGGCAGGTCGAGCAGCATCGACATGCTGAAGGGCCGCAGGCCGCCGTGCGGGTCGCCGTGGGTGGCGGCGTACCACTCCTGGACCGGGGTCAGCGGGGCGGGCCCGTCCTCGCGCACCGGGCGGGGGGCGGGCGCCGCGGCGGTGCGCCGGGACGCCGCTGCGGCCAGGTCGGCGACGGTCTGGTGGCGGAAGACGTCCTGCGAGGTCAGGTGCAGGCCGGCCGCGCGGGCGCGGGAGACGGCCTGGATGCTGAGGATGGAGTCGCCGCCGAGTTCGAAGAAGTTGTCGGTGACACCGACGCGCGTGACGCCCAGCACCTCCGTCCAGATGCCGGCCAGCCGCTCCTCGTCGGGGGTGCGCGGCGCGACGAACTCCCGCTCGCGCGGGGCCGCGTCGAGGTCGGGGACGGGCAGGGCCCGGCGGTCCAGCTTGCCGCTGGTGGTCAGCGGCAGCACGTCGAGGACGGTGAACGACGACGGCACCATGGGGGCGGGCAGGACGCGCCGGCAGGCGTCCCGCAGCCGCGTGGCGGTGGGCGGTTCCGCGCCCGCGCCCGGTACGACGTAGGCGGCCAGCCGCAGATGGCCGTGCGCGTCGGCGACCGCGACGACCGCGGCGCCGGTGAGGTCCGGCAGGTCGAGGAGGGCCGCCTCCACCTCACCCGGCTCGATGCGGTGGCCGCGCACCTTCACCTGGTCGTCGACCCGCCCGAGGTAGTCGAGACGCCCGTCGGCGGTCCAGCGCGCCAGGTCGCCCGTGCGGTACATACGGGTCCCGGGCGGGCCGAACGGGTCCGCGGTGAACCGGGTCGCGGTCAGGCCGGGCCGGGCCGCGTACCCGCGGGCCACCTGCTCGCCCGCCAGGTACAGTTCGCCGCCGACGCCGGGGGGCACCGGCCGCAGGAAGCCGTCGAGGACGTACGCGCGGACGCCGGGCAGCGGCCGGCCCACCAGGGGACGCCCGTCGCCCTCGATACGGCAGACCAGGGCGTCGACCGTGCACTCGGTGGGGCCGTAGAAGTTGTACGCGGCCACGTCCCGGTGGCCGGCCAGCTCGCGCCACAGGCCGGGGCCGATCGCCTCGCCGCCGAGCATCAGGACGCGCGGGTGGTGGCGCGGGTCGGTGAGCAGTCCGGCGGGCAGCAGCTGGCGCAGGTAGGACGGGGTCAGGTCGAGGAAGTCGATGCGGTGCTCGACGACGTACTCGACCAGCGCGGCGGCGTCGAGCCGGGTCGTCTCGTCGACCAGGTGCAGCGGGTGGCCGTCGGCCATCAGCAGCACGCCCTCCAGCGAGGTGTCGAAGGAGAACGACGCGGTCAGCGCCACCCGCAGCGGGCCGCCGCCCGCGTCGGCGACGAAGCCCTCGCGGTGTGCGGCCAGCAGGTGGGCGAGCGAGCGGTGGGTCACGGCGACGCCCTTGGGGCGGCCGGTGGAGCCGGAGGTGTGGATGACGTACGCGACGGTGTCCGGGTCCGCGGGTGCGACTGCCGGAGCGCTGTCCGGCAGGGTCCCGGGCACCGCGCGCAGCGCGGCCTCGTCCAGCACCAGGGCGGGGCGGACGTCGTCGAGCAGGAACCGGACGCGTTCCTCGGGCAGGGCGAGGTCGAGGGGCAGGTAGCCGGCGCCGGACTTCCAGACGGCGAGCATCGCCACGATCATGTCGGCGGTGCGCGCGAGCCGTAGGGCGACCAGGCGTTCGGGGCCGGCGCCCCGGGCGAGGAGGTGGTGGGCGAGCCGGTTGGCCCGGGCGTCGAGCGTCGCGTAGTCGAGTCGGTCGTCCCCGGCGACCAGGGCGGTGGCGTGCGGGGTGCGGTCCGCCTGCCGGGCGAAGAGCTCCGGGCAGGTGACGGAAGGGACGGCGGGGGTGACGGGGGTGACGGGGACGGCCGGCGCGGTGGCGCTCCACTCCCGCGTGATGCGCAGGGCCTCGTCCGGGCCGAGCAGGGGCAGTGAGTCCAGCGGGCGGTCCGGTGCGGTGGCGGCGCCCTCCAGGGTGCGCAGCAGCTGGTCGGCCATCCGTTCGGCGGTGGCCGGGTCGAACAGGTCGGTGCGGTACTCCAGCAGCCCGGTCAGCCCCTGCTCGCCGGTGCCACTGGTGCCGTCGGTGCCGTCGGTGCCGTCGGTGCCGTCGGTGCCGTCGGTGCCGTCGGTGCCGTCGGTGCCGTCGGTGCCGTCGGTGCCGTCGGTGCCGTCGGTGCCGTCGGTGCCGTCGGTGCCGTCGGTGCCGTCGGTGCCGTCGGTGCCGTCGGTGCCGTCGGTGCCGTCGGTGCCGTCGGTGCCGTCGGTGCCGTCGGTGCCGTCGGTGCCGTCGGTGCCGTCGGTGCCGTCGGTGCCGTCGGTGCCGTCGGTGCCGTCGGTGCCGTCGGTGCCGTCGGGGACGAACTCGATGCTGAGGTCGAAGGTGGCCGCCTGCCGGGGCACGGCGACCGGAGAGGCGGTCAGGCCGCGCAGGGCGGGGGCGGCGGGCGGCGCCGGGTGGAGGAGGACCATCACGTCGAACAGGGGGTTGCGGCCCGCCTCGCGGGTCACGCCCACGGCCTCCACCAGCCGCTCGAAGGGCGTGTCGCCGTGCGCGAAGGCGTCGTTGACGGTGGTCGCGGCGGCCCCGAGCAGGTCGCGGAAGGAGCCGTCGGTGTCCACGGGGGTGCGCAGGACGACGGTGTCGGCGAAGAAGCCGACGGTGCGTTCGAGATCGGTGCGGGAGCGGCCCGGTGTCAGGGAGCCGACGGTGATGTCGTCCTGACCGGACCAGCGGGCCAGCAGGGCCTGGCAGCCGGCGACCAGGGAGGTGAACAGGGTGGTGTGCTGCTCGGCCGCCAGCTCCCGCAGCCGTGCGGCGATGGCCGCCGGCACGGTGAAGGTGTGCACGGCGCCCGCACCGGACTCCGCACCGTCGCGGGGGCGGTCCAGCGGCAGCCGCGAGGGGACGGCGCCCGCCAACTGCTGGGACCAGTAAGCCAGTCGACGCTCCAGTCGGGGACCGGAGAGCTGTTCGCGCTGCCACGCCGCGAAGTCCGGGTACTGCGTCGCCACCGGTTCCAGCGCGGGCGCCGCACCGCTCGCCAGGGCGTCGTAGGCGGTGCACAGTTCCTCCAGCACGACCCCCATCGACCAGCCGTCGGTGATGATGTGATGGGCCGTCAGCAGCAGGGTGTGCGCGGCGTCCGACTCGCGCAGGAGCAGCGCTCGCAGCAGCGGGCCGGCGCCCAGGTCGAAGGGGCGCTCGTACTCGGCGAGCAGGGCCGTCTCCAGGGCGTGCGCCGGTGTGCCGGTCACCGGGAGCGGCACCGGGGCCGCCGGCCGTACCGCCTGCGCGGGCCGCCCGTCGCTCTCCTCGAAGGTGGTGCGCAGTGCCTCGTGCCGCTCGACGACGGTGTCCAGGGCGCGGGAGAGGGCGGTGCGGTCGAGCGGGCCGGTCAGGCGCAGGGCGACGGCACTGTTGTAGCGGGCGTCGCCGGGGCGCAGCCGGTCCAGGAACCACAGCCGTTGCTGGGCGAAGGACAGGGGCAGCGGCCGGCTGCGGTCGGCGGGCGGGATGCCCAGGCGGGCGGTGGCGCCCGGGGTGCTCCCGGTCCGGCCGGCGAGGCGGCGGCGCAGCGCCTCCTGGAGGTCCTGCGGCAGGGCCTGGGTGCGGTCTCGCTTCGAAGACGTCATGGTCTGCCGGTCCTCACCGTTCGTCGTGGTCGCTGTCGCCGCGTGCGGCGTCTTCGAGTTCGCGGAGCACCTGTTCCTCCACCAGTTCCGCCAGGGCGGCGACCGTGCGGTGGACCAGGACGTCGCGGGGCGTGAGGGCCACGCCGAAGGCGTCGTTGGCCCGCGAGGAGATGAGCAGGGCGCGCAGGGAGTCGCCGCCGAGGTCGAAGTAGTCGTCCTCGGCACCGGCCGGGGTGTGCAGGGCCTCCTCCCAGAGGGCGGCCAGGACCTCCTCGGTGGGGGTGCGGGGCGCGACGCGCTCCGCCGTCCGCGGCGCGTCCGGTGCGGGCGCGGGCAGGGCGGCCCGGTCGGTCTTGCCGTTCTCGGTGAGCGGGAAACGCTCGAGGACGACGTACGCGGAGGGCACCATGGGACCCGGCAGGGTCGCGGCGGCCAGCGTCCGCAGTTCCGCGGCGGTGGGGGTCTGCTCGCCGGGTGCGCGCAGCAGGTGGGCCACCAGCCGCGGCGGACCCGGTTCGTCCTCCCGTACACCCACCACGGCGTCCAGCACGGCCGGATGGCGTACGAGCGTGGCCTCGACCTCGCCCGCCTCGATGCGGTGGCCGCGCAGTTTGAGCTGGTGGTCGGTGCGGCCCAGGTAGTGCAGTTCGCCGCGGGCGTCGCGCCGTACGAGGTCGCCGGTGCGGTACATGCGGGCGCCGGGCGGCCCGAACGGGTCCGCGGTGAACCGGGCCGCGGTCAGGCCGGGCCGGCCCAGGTAGCCGCGGGCCAGCGCCGGTCCGCTCAGCCACAGTTCGCCCGCCACGCCGTCGGGGACCGGCCGCCGCCCGGCGTCCAGGACGTACGCCCCGGTGGCGGGCAGCGGGCGGCCGATCGGCGGGGCGGTGCCGTCCGGCACCAGGGGGTCCGACCAGGTGGCGACGACGGTGGCCTCGGTCGGCCCGTAGGAGTTGACCAGGCGGTGGTGCGGGGCCCAGCGGGCGACCAGGTCGGCGCCGCACGCGTCGGCGCCCACCGTCAGGGTCTTGAGGTCGGGCAGGGTGCCGGGGGTGTCCGGCGGCAGGGTGGCGAGCGCGGCCGGAGGCAGCAGGGTGTGAGTGATGCGCTCGGCACGCAGTACGTCGGCCAGTTCGGCGCCGAGCAGTGGTCCGGGCCGCGGGACGACCAGGGAGGCGCCCTGCGGCAGGGACATGCACAGTTCCAGCACCGAGGCGTCGAAGCTGGGGGTGGCGAACGCCAGGACCCGGTCGCCCGGCGCCACCCGGTAGTGCGCGGCCTCGGCGGCGGCGAAGCCCGCCAGGCCCCGGTGGGTGACCACCACGCCCTTGGGGGTGCCGGTAGAGCCGGAGGTGTAGATGACGTAGGCCGGGTCGTCCAGGTCCAGCGGGCGGTGGCGGTCGGCGTCGGTGGGCCGGTGGTTGGGTGCGCCGTCCGGGCCCACGCCTGCGCCCTGCCCCTCCTGCCCAGCCTGCCCGTCACGTCCGCCATGTCCGTCCTGCCCGTCCGAGAGCAGGGCGGAGACCTCGGCGGTGTCGAGGGTGACGGCGGGCGCCGCGTCCCGCAGCATGAACGCCACCCGCTCCCGCGGGTAGTCGGGATCCACCGGCAGGAAGGCGGCGCCGGTCTTGGCGACCGCCAGCTGGGCGAGGACCATGTCCGCCGAGCGCGGCAGGAGCAGGGCGACGAGGGTGCCGGGGCCCGCGCCGCGCGCGATGAGGCGGTGCGCCAGGCGGTTGGCCCGTGCCTCCGCCTCCGCGAAGGACAGGGACAGGCCGGGCGCGCTCAGTGCCGTGGCCGTGGGGAGGCGGTCCACCGCCGCCTCGATCAGGGCGGGCAGCGTCGCCGGGGCCACCGGGGCGAGTTGCGGGCGGGCGGGGCCGTGCAGCAGCCGGGCCCGTTCCTCCGGCGGCAGGATGTCGATGGCGTCCAGGCGGTCGGCGTCCGTGGCGGTGGCCAGTTCACCGAGCGTGTGCAGGAGCTGGGCGGCCAGGGAGCGGGCCGTGGCCGCGTCGAAGTGGCGCGGGTCGTAGCCGAGTTCGACGCCGAGCCGCTCGCCGGGCGAGACGACCACGGTGAGCGGGTAGTTGGTGGCCTCCCGGGCGTCGAGGTCGGTCACGTGGACGCCGTGGGCGCCGGCCGTGGCGTCGCCGACCGGGTAGTTCTCGAAGACCAGCAGGCTGTCGAACATCGGCGTCCCGGCGGGCAGGCCGCTCCACGCCTGGAGGTCGGTCAGCGGGACGTGGTCGAAGCGGCGGTCCTCGGCCCGTACGGTCTGGGTGTCCCGCAGCCAGGCGTCGCAGGCGGCGGCGCCGTCCACGGTGACCCGGGCGGGCAGGGTGGTGATGAACAGGCCGGTGACGGTGTCGGCGCCGGGCAGGTCGGCGGGCCGTCCGGAGACGGTGGTGCCGAAGCACACCTCGCGTTCGCCGCTCCAGCGCGACAGCAGCAGCGCCCAGGCACCCTGCGCGACGGTGCTGAGGGTCAGGCGGCCCCGGCGGGCGAAGTCCTCGAGACGCTTGGTCTCCTCCGTTCCCAGGTACTGGGTCAGCCAGGTGTCGGAGCGGGCCGCGGAGCTCTGGACGGGCCTGCGGTCGTAGGGCAGCGGGGTGGGGGCGGTGAGGTCCGCGAGGGCGCTCCTCCAGTGCTCCTCGGCCGGTGCGGTGTCCCGGGCGGCGAGCCAGGCGGCGTAGTCGGCGAACGGGCGGCGCTCCGGCAGCCGCGGTTCCTCTCCCCGGGCGAACGCCGCGTGCGCGGCCATGACGTCGGCCAGGACGTGGAAGACGCTCCAGCCGTCCAGCAGGACGTGGTGGAAGGTCCACATGACCCGCACCCGGTCCGGGCCGAGCCGGATCAGGGCCAGGCGCAGCAGCGGGGCGCGGTCCAGGGCCAGAGCGCGGGCCTTGTCCTCGGCGAGCAGCCGCTCCAGTGCCGTGTCCCGCGCGTCGGGGGTGAGGGCGCTCCAGTCGTGTTCGGTGACCGGCAGCACGGCGGTGCGGTGGACGGCCTGGAGCGGTACGGGGACACCGTGCAGGGCGACGGTGGTACGCAGGACGGGCGTGCGGTCGACCACGTGCTGGAAGGCGGCCGCGAGCAGGCGCGGGTCGCGCGCCCCGTCCACGACGAAGGTGATCTGCTCGACGTACATGCCCCGGCCCGGCTCGTCCAGGCCGTGCACGACCATGCCGGTCTGGGTGGGGGTCAGCGGGTAGAGGTCCACGATGTCGCGGCCGGCGCCCACCAGCCGGTCCACCGCCGGCTGGTCCAGCGGTGCCAGCGGGAAGTCGGACGGGGTACGGCCCCCGGCGCCGGGTTCGGCGCAGTGCCGCACGATGTGCCGCAGTTCGGCGGCCAGTTCGGCGGCCAGCCGGGCCACCGTGTCCCGCCGGTGCACCTCGCGCGAGTACGACCAGGTGAACCGCAGCTGTCCGCCGGTGACCCGGCCGAGGACGTCGAGGAGGTGCGGCCGGTCCGCGGCGGGGTCGATGCCGCCGGTCAGTCCGGCGTACGGCGTGCGCAGGAGGCCGTCCGCGGTGGTGGTCCGGTCCTGCTGTCCGAGGTAGTTGAAGCCGATCTGCGGCAGGTCCGGCAGGCCGAGCCGGTCGCCGTCGGGGTGCAGGTGGCGCAGGGCGCCGTAGCCCAGTCCGTTGCCCGGCACGGCCCGCAGGCTCTCCTTGACGGACTTCAGCACCGTCCCGGTGCCGGCGTCCCGGGGCACGTCCAGCGCGACGGGGAACAGGGTGGTGAACCAGCCGACGGTCCGGGCCAGGTCGACGTCGTCGAAGAGTTCCTCGCGGCCGTGGCCCTCCAGCGCCACCATGACCCGGTCACGTCCGGTCCAGCGGCCCAGCACCCGGCCCAGGGCGCACAGCAGGACGTCGTTGACGCGGGTGCGGTAGACGTCCGGCACGTCCTGGAGGAGCCGGCGGGTGTCCTCGGCGTCCAGGCCCGCCGTCACCGTCTCCTCGCAGGCGGCGCTGTTGGCGCCGGTGAGGTCGGCCGGCAGGGGGGTGGCGTCGGCGGACAGGGACCGCCAGTGGGTGAGCTCGCCGTCGAAGCCGCCGGACGCGGTGTGGGCGGCCAGCCGCCGCGCCCATGCCCGGAAGGAGGTGCTCTTCGCGCCGAGGCCGGCCCGTTCGCCGGCGCGCAGTGCCCGGTGGGCGGTGTCCAGGTCCTCCAGGATCACGCGCCAGGACACCGCGTCCACGACCAGGTGGTGGGCGGCGAGCAGCAGGACCGGCCGCCGGTCGTCGCCGGTGCGGCACAGGGCGGCCCGGAGCAGGGGGCCCTCGGCGAGGTCGAACCCGGCGGACAGACGGGCGGCGAGTTCCCGTACCGCCTCGCCGTGGTCGTCCGGGAGGTCGTGCACCTCCAGGTGCGGCTCCTGTCCCGGTGCGGTGCCGTGCTGCCGCCACCGTCCGTCGCCGGACGGCTCGAAGCGCAGGCGCAGGGCGTCGTGGTGCTCCAGGACGGCGGCCAGGGCGGCTCGCAGCAGGCTCTCGTCGGTGTCGGCGGCCAGGTGGAAGGAGACCGTCTGGGTGAGGTGGGCGGGGTCGCCGGTGAGGGTGTCGAGCAGCCAGTGCTGGACGGGGGTCAGCGGCACCTCCCCGACGACCGGACCCTGCTCCGCCACGGTCCGCGGAGCCGCCGGGTCCTCGGCCGCGGCGGCCAGTTCGGCGACGGTCTGGTGGCGGAACAGGTGCCGGGGGGTCAGGGCGAGACCGGCCCGGCGGGCGGCGGAAACGATCTGGATGCCGAGGACGGAGTCGCCGCCGAGTGCGAAGTAGTTGTCCCGCGCGCCCACTTCGGGCACGCCCAGCACCTCGGACCAGATCGCGGCGAGCGTCTTCTCGGCCTCGGTGCGCGGCGGGCGGTCACCGGTTCCGCGGGACGCCGACCACACGGGGTCGGGCAGCGCGCGCCGGTCGAGCTTGCCGGTGGCCCCGAGCGGCAGCCGCTCCAGCGGTACGAGGAGCGCGGGGACGAGGTGGTCGGGGAGCGTACGCGCGAGGAAGGCCCGCAGGTCGGCGGGGTCGGGCAGGCCGGGGCCGCCGTCGGGGACCGCGTACGCCACCAGGCGTTTGTGGCCGTCGTGCTCGACCACGCGGGCGGCCGCCGCGGACACCCGGGGGTGGCGGGTCAGCGCGGCCTCGACCTCGCCGGGTTCGATGCGGAAGCCGCGGACCTTCACCTGGTCGTCCGAGCGGCCGAGGTACACCAGTTCGCCGTCGGCCGTCCACCGTACGAGGTCGCCGGTACGGTACATGCGGCCGCCGGGCGGGCCGAACGGGTCGGCCGGGAAGCGGGACGCGGTCAGTCCCGGCCGGTTCAGGTAGCCGCGGGCGACCCCGGTCCCGGCCAGGTACAGCTCGCCCGGCACACCGGCGGGCACCGGGCGCAGCCGGGCGTCCAGGACGTAGGCGCGGGCTCCGCCGACGGGCCTGCCGATGGGCGGGACGCGGTCGGGTTCGGCCGGGTCGCAGGTGAAGGCGGTCGCGTAGACGGTGGCCTCGGTGGGGCCGTAGATGTTCATCACCCGTGCGCCGGGAACCGCCGAGCGGACCCGGCGCACGGTCTGTGCCGGCAGCGCCTCCCCGGCGAGGACCACGGTGTCGGCGTGGACGCGGACGGTGTCCTCCGCCAGCAGCCGCCCCAGCGCGGAGGGCACCGCGCTGAGCAGTCCCGCCCGCCAGGGCTCCGCGCGCTCGGCGAGGGCCAGCAGGTCACGGACGATCTCGATCCGGCCGCCCGCCAGCAGCGGCGAGAAGATCTCGAACACGGACACGTCGAAGTTGAGCGAGGTGGAGGCCACCACGTGCTCCAGAGCGCGTCCGCCGAACTCGGCGGCGGCCCAGTCGGTCAGGGCCAGCACCGATGACTGGGCGACGACGACGCCCTTGGGCCGGCCGGTCGAGCCGGAGGTGTGGATGACGTAGGCGGGGTGGTCCGGCAGTAGCGTTGCGCGCCGTTCGTCGTCGGTGACGGCCTCGCCGGACAGGGCGGCCAGGCGTGCGGCGCAGGCGGGGTCGTCGAGGGCGATCCGGGTGAACGGCCCGTCCGGCAGCCGCCCGCCCGTCTCCGCGCAGGTGACGACCGCTTCGGGCCGTACGTCGTCGAAGAGGAACGCGATGCGCTCGGCCGGGTACCCCGGGTCGACGGGCAGGTAGGCGGCGCCGCTCTTGAGGACCGCCAGCAGCGCCACGATCAGGTCCGGGGTGCGCGGCAGGGCGAGCGCGACGAACCGTTCGGGTCCGGCCCCGGCCTCGATGAGCAGCCGCGCCAGTCGGTTGGCGCGCTCGTCGAGCCGACGGTGGGTGAGCTGTTCCCCGTCGGCGCCGAGGACGGCCGGGGCGTGCGGGGTGCGCGCGGCCTGGACGCCGAACGCGTCGGGCAGGGTCCGGTACGGGGCCGCGCTCACCGGGCCGCCGAAGCGGTCCAGCAGCCGGCGGCCCTCCTGGGCGGACACCAGCGGCAGGTCGTCCAGAGTGCGGTCCGGGTCGGTGGCCATCCCGGTCAGCAGTGTGCGCAGGCTCGCGCCGATGCCGTCGACGGTGGCCGCGTCGAAGGCGGCGGGATCGTAGTCCAGGGTGACCGTCAGGGTGTCGCCGGGCGCGACCACCACGCTGAGCGGGTAGTTGGTCGGCTCCACGTCCCGTTCCTGCTCCATGGCCAGGCCGTGCCGGGCCAGGGCGTCCGCGTCGAACGGATAGTTCTCGAAGACCACGATGCTGTCGAACAGGGATGTGCCGCCCGGTATCTCGCTCCAGGTCTGGAGTTCGGCGAGGGAGACGACGTCGTGGCGCCTGGACTCCGACTGGGCGGCCTGCAGCTCGCCCAGCCACTCCGGCAGCCGGCGCCGTCCGTCGACGCGCACCCGGGTGGGCAGGGTGTTGATGAACAGGCCGACCATGGAGGTCACGCCCGGCAGGTCGGCGGGACGGCCGGAGACGGTGGTGCCGAACACCACGTCGTCCCCGCCGCCGTAGCGGGACAGCAGCAGCGCCCAGGCGCCCTGCAGGACGGTGTTCACGGTCAGACCGGCCGCCTGCGCCGTCTCCCGCAGCCGCGCCGACACTTCGGCGTCGAGCGTCACCCGGACCGACCCCGAGGACGCGGTGCGGTGCGCCTCGGCGGGCCGCCGGTCGCGCGGCAGCGCGGTGGCGGCGGGGAAACCGGCCAGGGTCTCGCGCCAGTACGCCTTCGCCCGCTCGGTGTCCTGCCGGGTGAGCCAGTCCAGGTAGTCGCGGTAGGGGGCGCGGACGGGAACCTCGGCGGGGCGCCCGGCGGTGAGCGCCGCGTACCGCTCGCACACCTCGTCGAAGACCTGGGCCGCGCTCCACCCGTCGAGCAGCAGGTGGTGGAACGTCCAGAGCATCCGCACCCGTCCGGGCGAGAGCCGGATCAGGGCCAGACGCATCAGCGGGGCGCTCTCCAGGTCGATGCCGGCCTGCCGGTCCTCCTCGACCAGCCGGGCGAGCTCCCTCTCGCACCGCCCGGCGGACCGTCCGGACCAGTCGTGGTGGGTGACGGGCACGGTCGCCCGTCGCCGCACGGCCTGTATCGGCTCGGCGGTCTCCTGCCACACCGGGCGGGCGCGCAGCATCGCGTTGGCGTCCACCGTCCGCTGCCACGCCTCGGCCAGGGCCTGCGGGTCGGTGACGCCGGACAGCACCAGCTGCACCTGGTTGACGTAGGTGCGGCTGTCGGGATCCAGGAGGCTGTGGAACAGCATGCCCGCCTGCATCGGCGTCAGCGGGCACAGGTCCTCGACCGCACGGCCGTCGCCCACGACCCGGTCCACGGCCGTCTGGTCGATCCGGACCAGCGGGAAGTCCGACGGCGTACGGCCTCCCGCCGCCGGGTCGGCGCAGTGGGCGACGACGTCCTCCAGTGCCCGCAGCATGCCCGCCGCGAGGCCGGCCACGGTCTCCCGCCGGTGCAGGTCGCGGCTGTGGTGCCAGGTGATCTCCAGCTCGCCGTCCTCGACGCGGGCGACCACGTCGAGCAGGTGCGGACGCACCGACCCGGGCGCCTCGGCGCCGCCCAGGCCGCCCGGCACGGAACGCACCAGCGCGCCGCCCCGGGCGGACCAGTCGAAGCGGCCCAGGTAGTTGAAGCTGACGCCGGGCATCGGCGCGTCGGCGAGCCGCCCGTCCCCCGCGAGGTGGCGCAGGGCGCCGTGGCCCAGGCCCCGTCCGGGCACGGCCCGCAGCTGCTCCTTGACGGACTTCAGGGCGGTGCCCCAGTCCCCGTCCGGCAGAGCGAGGGCAACGGGGAACAGGGTGGTGAACCAGCCGACCGTACGGGACAGGTCCACGTCGTCGAAGAGCTGGTCCTCGCGGCCGTGGCCCTCCAGGCCGACGGTGACGGTCCGCCGTCCGGTCCACCCGGCGAGCACCCGGCCGAGGGCGGTCAGCAGGACGTCGTCGACGCGCGTGCGGTAGGTGCCGGGCACCTTCCGCAGCAGGGCGTCGGTGCGGCGCCGGTCCAGTCGTACGGTCACCGCGTCCACGTCGGCCATGGTGTTGCCGCCGTCGCCGTCCAGCGGCAGGGGCGCGGCGCAGTGCCGGGCCACCGTCTCCCAGTGCTCGCGCTGCGCGGCGAAACCGCCCGCCGCGGTGTGCGCGTGCAGGCGCCGCGCCCACTCCCGCACGGAGGTGGTCCGCTCCGGCAGGCGTACGGGCTCCCCGGCACGGGCCTGTCCGTAGGCGGTCTCGAGGTCTTCCAGCAGGACGCGCCACGAGACGCCGTCGACGACCAGGTGGTGCACGACCAGGAGCAGCCGGGCGGTCCGGGTTCCGTCCGCGGGACCGGTGGAACCGGTGGCCCCGGTGAACAGGCGGGCCGTCAGCAGGGGTCCGTCCGCGAGGCGGAAGGAGGCGTGCGCCTCGGCCGTCGCACGGGCTTCGGTCTCCTCGGCCGCCGCCTCCCCGAGCCCGCTCAGGTCGTCGACCTCCAGCAGCTCGGGGGGCTCCTCGTCCGCTCCCGGGCACTCCTGGTGCCAGGAACCGTCGGCGGACCGGACGAAACGGCAGCGCAGGGCGTCGTGGTGGGCGTACAGGGCCGCCAGGGCGCGGCGCAGGGCCGCCGGGTCGACGTCGCCGGGCGTCTCCACGACGACGGACTGGTTGAAGAACTCCGGCCGTCGCGGCCCGGGGTCGAGGAACCAGTGCTGGACCGGCGTGAGCGGCACCTCGCCGCTCACCGGGCCGGTCCCCGCGACGGGCGGGGCGCCGCCGGTGTCCGCGGCGGCGGCCAGAGCGGCGACCGTCGGGTGCCGGAACAGGTCCCGCGGGGTGAGCGCGAGTCCGGCGGCACGGGCGCGGGAGACGACCTGGATACTGAGGATCGAGTCGCCGCCGAGCATGAAGAAGTTGGCGTCGGCGCCGACCCGTTCCACTGCGAGCAGCTCCGCCCAGATCCCGGCGAGGGTGCGCTCGGCCTCGGTGCGCGGCGCGCGGTACGCGTCGTCACCGGCCGCCGTCCAGTCGGGTGCGGGCAGCCGGCGCCGGTCCACCTTGCCGTTGGCCGTCAGGGGCAGTTCGGCCACGGTGACGAAGGCGGCGGGCACCATGTAGTCGGGCAGTTCGGCCACGACGTGGGCGCGCAGCTCGCTCGCGGAGGGCACGGTGGGCGGGGACACGGGCACCAGGTGGGCGGCCAGCCGCTTGCGTCCGGAGTGCTCGTACACCGAGACCACCGCCTCGGCCACGTCCGGGTGGGCGGTCAGCCGTGCCTCGATCTCGGTGGGTTCGACGCGGAACCCGCGGATCTTGACCTGGTCGTCCGCGCGTCCCACGAAGTGCAGTTCACCGTCCGCGCTCCAGCGCACGATGTCTCCGGTGCGGTACATCCGTCCGCCGGGCGGGCCGAACGGATCGGCCCGGTAGCGGGCGGCGGTCGCACCGGGCCGCCCGGTGTAGCCACGGGCCAGTCCGGCGCCCGCGACGTACAGCTCCCCCGGTATGCCGGGTGGTTGCGGCTGGAGGGCGTCGTCCAGCACGTACACGCGCGTGTTGTCGAGCGGCCGTCCGATGGGCAGCACCGGCGGCAGCGGGTCACCGGCCCTGAAGACCCGCCGGGTCGCGAAGGTGGTGGTCTCGGTCGGTCCGTAGCCGTCGACGACGGTGAGGCCGGGGCAGGCGTCGAGCACGCGGCCCACCACCGCGCCCGGCACGGCCTCGCCGCCGGTCCACACCTCGCGGGCGCCGCGCAGGCAGGTGGGATCCTCCTGGGCGAGCAGCCGGAACAGACCCGCGGTCAGCCACAGGCAGCGCACCCCCCGCTCGGTGATCGCGCGGCGGACGACGGCGGCGTCCACGTCGGCCGCCGGGGCCAGCACGGCCGTCCCGCCGCGCAGCAGCGGCACCCACACCTCGTAGGTGGCGGCGTCGAAGGCGTGCGGGGAGTGCACGAGGACCCGGTCGTGCCCGGCGAAGGCGCCGTCGAGGGCGAGCGCGGCGACGTCCCGCTGGCGTACCGCGACGCCCTTGGGGGTGCCGGTGGAGCCGGACGTGAACATCAGGTACTGGACGTTGTCCGGGTGGAGCTCCCGGAAGCGGGCGGTCTCTCCGTCGTGGAAGCGGGCGTCCTCGCCGGCCGCGGCCGGGCCGTCGGCCGCGAGGAGGCCGTCCACGCGCAGCACGGTCCCGTCGGGCAGTGCCTCGTCCGCCGCGCCCTGCCGGCCGGCGTCGGTGAGCAGCAGCCGCGCGCCCGCCTCGGTGAGCATCCGGCGCAGCCGCTCGTGCGGTGCCCTGCCGTCCAGCGGTACGTACACGCCGCCGGTGCGGACCAGGGCGAGCTGGACGACCACGAGGCCGGCCGAGCGGTCCATCAGCACGCCCACCGGGACCTCGGGCGCCACACCGAGCGCGGCGAGCCGGCCGGCCAGCCGGGCGGCCCGGGCGTCGAGTTCCCGGTAGGTGAGCCGCTCCTCCTCCGTCTCCAGGGCCACGGCGTGCGGGGTGCGGCGCACTTGTGCGGCGAACAGCTCCGCCACGGTGGCCTCGGACGTGCCGGTGGCCGTGTCGTTCCACTCCTCGACCACCTGACGGCGGCGGGCGGCCGTGAGCAACGGCAGCCGGGCGGGCGGCCGCTGGGGCGTGGCGGCCATGTTCGCCAGCAGGACGGTGAGGTGTTCGACCATGCGTGCGACGGTGTCCGCGTCGAACAGCCGCGGGTCGTAGCCGAGCCGCAGGCCGAGTTCGGTGCCCGGGTAGGCCACCAGGCTCAGCGGGTAGTTGGTGGTCTCGATGCCGTCCAGGGCGCTCAGCCGCAGTCCGTGCGCGGCGGCCGGGCCGTCGTCGACCGGGTAGTTCTCGAAGACGACGATGCTGTCGAACAGGGCGGCGCGTTCGGGGAGTTCGGTGAACCCCTTCATCCGGGTGAGCGGTACGTGGTCGTGGCGGCGGTCCTCGCTCTGCTCCTGCTGGAGGTCGCGCAGCCAGTCGAGCAGGGGCCTGTCGTGCGGCACCGTCACCCGGGTGGGCAGGGTCGTGATGAAGAGTCCCGTCATGGTCTCGGCGCCCGGCAGCTCGGGGGGCCGTCCGGACACGGTCGTGCCGAACACGACGTCGTCCCGGCGGGCCTGCCGGCTCAGCAGCAGCGCCCAGGCGCCCTGCACGAGGGTGTTGACGGTCAGCCCGGCCGTCCTGGCCAGCTCCTCCAGGGCCCGGGTGGTGGCCGCGTCCACGGCGCCGCGTACCGCCGCGGTGGATTCGGCGCGGTGGCTCTCGCGCGGTTCCCGGTCGTACGGCAGCGCGGTGGTCTCGCTCAGGCCGGCCAGGCGGCGGTGCCAGTGCCGGCCGGCCTGAGCGCCGTCGCGGTCGCGCAGCCAGGCCACGTAGTCGCGGAAGGGCCGCCGGTCGGGCAGTGGTTCCCGTCCGGCGGTGGCATGTCCGGTGAAGACGTCGGACAGCACCTGGAACAGGCTCCAGCCGTCCAGGACGAGGTGGTGGAACGACCACACCACGCGTACGCCGGTGTCGGAGATCCGGGCGAGCGCCAGCCGCTGGAGCGGGGCCCGGTCCAGGTCGATGCCCTGCGCCCGGTCCCGGTCGAGCAGGTCCCGCAGCCGGTTCCCGCGCTCCTCCTCGGCCAGGCCGCGCCAGTCCAGGTGGGTCACGGGCAGGGTCGCGTGGCGCCGCACCACCATCAGCGGTTCGGGGACGTCCTGCCAGACGACGTGGCCACGCAGCACGGGCGTGTGGTCCGTGACGCGCTGCCAGGCCGCCGCGAGCTCGGCCGGGTCGGGCACCCCGTCGAGGTCGAAGGTCAGTTGCTGGAAGTAGACGCCCCGGTCGTCCTCGGAGAGCCCGTGGAAGAGCATGCCGGCCTGGGTGGGGGTGAGCGGGTGGATGTCCTCCACCGCGCCCGGGTCGTCCCCGACGATCCGGTCCACGGCCGGCTGGTCGAGCCGGGCCAGGGGGAAGTCCGAGGGGGTGCGTCCGCCGCTGCCGGTCCGGCCGGCGTGCCGTGCGATGGCGGCCAGCGCGTCGGCGAAGCGTGCGGCCAGGCCGTCGACGGTCCTCCTGGTGTGCAGGCCCTCGGAGTGGAACCAGGTGAACTCCAGGGCGTCGCCGTCGAGCCGGCCCACCACCTCCAGCGGGTGGGGGCGCGGGGCCTCGGGGTCGGCGTCCAGTTCCAGGGTGCGGAACGGGCCCGCGTACAGGCCCCCGGCGGTGTCCGGGAGCCCGAACCTGCCCAGGTAGTTGAAGCTGATCTGGGCCCGCGGTGCCTCGGGCGGAATCCCGGGGCGGGTGTGGTGGCGCAGGACGTCGTGCCCGAGGCCGTGCCGGGGCACCGCCCGCAGTTGCTCCTTGACCTGCTTGAGCACGACGTCCCAGGGGGCGTCGGGCGGGACGGCGAGGGCGACCGGGTGGCGGGTGGTGAACCAGCCGACGGTACGGCTGGTGTCCACGTCGGCGAACAGGTCCTCGCGGCCGTGCCCCTCCACGTCCACCAGCACCCGCTCGTGTCCGCTCCACGCGCACAGCACCCGGCCGAGCGCGCTCAGCAGCACGTCGTTGACCTGGGTGCGGTAGGTGTCCGGCAGGGTGCGCAGCAGGGCGGTGGTGTCCTCGGGCGTGAGCCGGACGGTCACCTGGCGCGCGGAGGCGTAGGTGCGGGTGCCGTCGCCGTCGGTGGGCAGGTCCGCCCGGGCGCCGGCGACGGCGCCGGTCCAGTACGCGGCCTCGTCGTCGAAGCCGCCGTCCGCGGCGTACGCCGACAGACGCTTGGACCAGTGCCGCAGCGGCGAGGACTTCGGGGGCAGCGCGGCCTGTCCGTCCGCGCCTTCCCGGCGGGCGAGGTAGGCGCGGTCGAGGTCCTCCAGGAGCACGCGCCAGGACACGCCGTCGACGACCAGGTGGTGGACGGCCAGGTGCAGCACGCGGGGCAGGCCGGGGCCGCGGTCGTGCAGTACCGCGCGCAGCAGCGGGCCGTGGCGCAGGTCGAAGGCGCCGTGGTGGGGGGTGTCGGTGTCCGGGCCGGCGTGGTGGGCCAGGTGCAGCCGGGGTGAAAGGTCCTCGATGAGCCAGGCGGCGGGCTCCGCGTCCGTGCCCCGGCCGTCCGTCCCGTCGTCGGTCTCTCCGGTGTCGCCGGTCCCTCCGGTGTCGCCGGTCCCTGCGCCGAGGAACCGCGAGCGCAGCGCGTCGTGGTGGGTGACGAGGTCGTTGAGGGCGTCCTCCAGCGCCGCCGGGTCCAGGTCGTCGGGGACGTGGAACGACAGGGTCTGGGCGAAGCGGCCCGCGCGTTCGCCCGCGGTGTCGAACAGCCAGCGCTGGATCGGCGTCAGCGGCGCGGCGCCGGTGGCGGGTACCGCGGCCGGGGCGGCGGGCCCGCGGCCGACGGCCGCGTCGGCGCAGCGGGCGAGGGCCGCGATCGTCTGGTGGCGGTAGACGTCCCGTGAGGTCAGCGTGAGGCCCGCCTGCCGGGCCTGGGCCACCACCTGGATGCTGAGGATGGAGTCGCCGCCCAGCATGAAGAAGTTGTCGTCCACCCCGATGCGGTCCACGCGCAGGATGTCCGCCCAGACGGCGACGAGGATGCGCTCGGTGGGCGTGCGCGGGGCCACGCGGTGCGTACCGCTGCGCAGGGGGCCGGGGTCCGGGAGGCGGCCGCGGTCCAGTTTGCCGTTGAGGTTGAGGGGCAGGCCGGCCAGGACCATGACGGCCGTCGGCACCATGTGGTCGGGCAGGGTGCGGCCGAGGGTCCGGCGCACCTCCTCCGCCTCGACGCGCGCGTCCGGGGCGGGAACGACGTAGCCGACCAGCCGGCGGTGGCCCTCGCTCTCCCGGACGGTGGCCGCCGCCTCCGCCACCCCGTCCAGACGGCGCAGGGCCTCCTCCACCTCGCCCAGTTCGATGCGGAAGCCGCGTACCTTGACCTGCTGGTCGGTGCGGCCCAGGTACTCCAGTTCGCCGTCGGCGCTCCACCGCACCAGGTCCCCGGTGCGGTACATGCGGTCCCCCGGCGCACCGAAGGGGTCGGCGACGAACCGGGACGCGGTCAGCCCGGGGCGCCCCAGGTATCCGCGTGCCAGGCCCCCGCCGCCCAGGTACAGCTCCCCCGTCACGCCCGGCGGCTGGGGGCACAGCAGGCGGTCCAGGACATAGGCCCGGGTACGGGCCACGGGCCTGCCGATCGGCGGGGCCTGGTCCGGTGCCGTGCCGCCGGCGAACCAGGCGGTGGCGTAGACCGTGGCCTCGGTCGGGCCGTAGATGTTGGCGATGGCGCAGCCCGGCACGGCCCGCCGCAGGTCCTGCACGGTCTGCGCCGAGAGCGCCTCGCCGGCCAGCACGACGGTGTCCGCCGCCACGGGCGCGCCGCCCTCGGCGAGCATCCGGGAGATCACCGACGGCACGCCGCTGACGAGTCCGGCCCGCCGGGTCTGCGTGGTGTCGGCGAGGGCCACGAGGTCGGCAACCACCTCGACGCCGCCGCCCACGAGCAGGGGGCAGAGCATCTCGAAGACCGACACGTCGAAGTTGAGCGAGGTGGAGGCCACCACATGGGCCAGCCCCTGCGGGCCGAAGTGCTCCGCCGCCCACTGCGCGAGCGCCGCGACACTGCGATGGGTGATCACGACGCCCTTGGGGCGGCCGGTCGAGCCCGAGGTGTAGATGACGTAGGCGGGATGCTCCGGGTGCAGGGGCCGCACCCGGTCGGCGTCGGTGAGATCACTGTCGGCGGTGGCCTCCTGCGCGAGGCAGTCCTCCAGGAGCAGCGGGGCGCAGTCCGCGGGCAGCGCCCCGGCGGTCCCGCGGGTGGCGACGACGAGGGCGGGCGCGGCGTCGTCGAGCATGAGGCGCACGCGCTCGACCGGGTAACCGGGGTCCACCGGGAGGTAGCCCGCGCCCGCTTTCAGTACGCCCCACAGCACCGGCAGCAGGTCCGCCGTGCGCGGCAGGCACAGCGCCACCAGCGTCTCGGGGCCGGCCCCGCGGGCGGCCAGCAGCCGGGCGAACCGGTTGGCGCGCCGGTTGACCTCGGCGTAGTCCAGACGTTCGGGTCCGCACATCACGGCGGTCCGGTCAGGTGTCCGTGCCACCTGCGCCTCGAACAGCGCGGGCAGCGTACGGGCCGGTGCGCGGCCGGCGTTCCCGGGCCGCGGGTTCCACCGCTCCAGTACCGCGTGCCGTTCGTCCTCGGACAGCAGGGCCAGTTCGCCCACCGTGCGGTGCGGTCCGTCGGCCATGCCCTCCAGCAGCCGGTGCAGATGGCGGCTCATCCGTGCCACCGTCCGCGCCTCGAACAGGTCGGTGTTGTACTCGACCGTGAGCTCGCAGCCGCCGTCGGCGTGCGGCAGGAACTCCAGCACCAGGTCGAACCGGGCGGCCGGGCGGGGCAGCGGGTGGGGCTCGACGCGCACGGCGCCGGCCTGCGGCGGGTCGCCGAGGGCGGTCTGCTGCACCACGAGCACCTGCACCAGCGGGGTACGGCTGGGGTCGCGGGTCGGCGCCAGCTCCTCCACCACCCGGTCGAACGGCACGGATTCGTGGGCGAAGGCGTCCAGCACCGTGGCCCGCATGCTCTCCACGAACCGGTCGACGGTCATCCGGTCGTCCACGTCGCCGCGCAGTACGACGGTGTTGGCGAAGAACCCGGTCACGTCCTCCAGTTCACGGCGTCCCCGTCCGTTGGTGACGGTGCCGAAGGCGATGTCCCGCTGCCCGGAGTACCGGGAGAACAGCACGGCGGCGGCCCCCGCGAACAGGGTGAAGACGGTCGTGCCGCGGCCTCCGGCCAGGTGCCGCAGCCGGGCGACCAGCTCGGCGGGAAGGTGCTGCCGGTGGGCCTCGCCGCCGGTGGTGCGCACCGCCGGCCGGGGCCGGTCGGTCGGCAGTTCCAGCGGGGACATGCCGGTCAGGTGCCGCTTCCAGTACGCCAGGTCCGACGCGTCGCCGTCCGCGGAGCGCTGCCGCCGCTCCCACACGGCGAAGTCCGGATACTGCGTACCGGGCGCGGGCAGTCCGTCCGCCGTGCCGGACGCCTCGGCCCGGTAGAGCGCCGTCAGGTCACGGGTCAGGACGCCCACCGACCAGCCGTCGGTGACGATGTGGTGCTGGGCCAGCAGCAGCACCTGGTCGTCGCTTCCGCGGCGGACGAGCAGGGCGCGGGTGAGCGGACCGGCCGCCAGGTCGAAGGAGCGGCCCAGTTCCTCGGTGAGCAGCCGTTCGACGGCCTCGTCGCGCCGGGCGGCGGGCAGGTGGGTCACGTCGGCGGTGCGCAGCGGCAGTTGCCCGTGCGTGTGGACGCGCTGCACGCCCTGGCCGTCCTGTGTGGCGAAGGTCGTGCGCAGGGAGTCGTGGCGGGCCGTCAGCCGGTCCAGGGCACGGCGCAGCGCCCCGGTGTCCAGTTCGCCGCGCAGCCGCAGCGCCAGACCGGTGTTGTACTCGGTGCCGCCCGGGGTGAGGTCGTCCAGGAACCACAGGCGCCGTTGGGCGCTGGAGAGCGGAAGCGGCCGGTCGCGGGGAACGGCCGGGATCGGGTCCGGGGGTGCCGCGGAGGCCGGTTCGCCGAGCAGCCGGGCCAGAGCGGCGACGGTACGCGCGGTGAACACGTCCCGGATCGACAGCCGGACCCCGAGTTCCTCGCGGATCCGGGCCAGGGCGCGGGCGGCGAGGATCGAGTCGCCGCCCAGGTCGAAGAAGTCGTCCTCGACGCCGACGGTGCCGGTCCCCAGGACGTCCGCCCAGACGCCGGCGAGCACCCGCTCCTGCGGGGTGCGCGGCGTCACGTGTCCCGGACCGGCCGCGCGCACGGGTGCGGGCAGGGCACGCCGGTCGATCTTGTGCTGCGGGGTGAGCGGCAGGGCGTCCAGGACGACCACGGCGGACGGCACCATGTGCGACGGCAGTACGGCGGCGGCGACCGCCCGCAACTCGTCCGGGTCCGGCCCGGGTCCGGGGCCGGCCGGGGTGACGTAGCCGACGAGTTGCCGCCGTCCGGGCTCGTCCTCGCGCACCACGACGACGGCGTCGCGCACGCCGCCGTGGCACCGCAGCGCCGCCTCGATCTCGCCGGGCTCGATACGGAAGCCCCGCACCTTGACCTGGCGGTCGGCCCGGCCCAGGTACTCCAGTTCGCCGTCCGTGTTCAGGCGTGCCCGGTCTCCCGTGCGGTAGAGCCGGGCGCCGGGCGGGCCGAAGGGGCTGGCGACGAAGCGTCCGGCGGTGAGGCCGGGCCGGCCGAGGTATCCGCGGGCCACTCCGGCGCCGCCGACGTACAGTTCGCCGTCGGTCCCCGCGGGTACCGGCCGCAGGGACGCGTCCAGTACGTGCGTCTCGGTGCCGGTGAGGGGGCGGCCGATGCTCGGTGTGCCGCGGCCTGCGGACAGCGGTCCGGTCCAGGAGGCGACGATGG
Organism: Streptomyces sp. V3I8; assembly: GCF_030817535.1. NCBI lineage: Bacteria > Bacillati > Actinomycetota > Actinomycetes > Kitasatosporales > Streptomycetaceae > Streptomyces > Streptomyces sp. V3I8. The sequence continues at coordinate 60,673 of NZ_JAUSZL010000002.1, forward strand.
TCGTCTCGGTGGGGCCGTAGGAGTTGATCATCCGGCGGCCCGGCGCCCAGCGGTCCACGAGTTCCGCCGGGCACGCCTCGGCCCCCACGATCAGCGTGCGCAGCCGGCCCGGGCCGATCCGCGCCGGGTCGGGCAGGGTGGCGAGGGCGGCCGGCGGGATCAGTGCGTGGGTGATGCGGTGCTCGTCGACCACCGCGGCGAGTTCGTCGCCCAGCCAGGGTCCGTCGGGCGGTACCACGAGGGTGGCGCCGGACAGGACGGAGATGAACAGCTCCAGCACGGAGGCGTCGAAGCTGGGCGAGGAGAACTGCAGCACCCGGTCGCCCGGGCCCACCGCGTACTGTCCGGCGGCGGCCGCGGTGAAGGCGGCGATGCCCCGGTGGGTGACGACCACCCCTTTGGGCGTTCCCGTCGAGCCCGAGGTGTGGATGACGTACGCGGCCTGGTCGGCGTCCACCCGCGGGCCCGGCCCGGGAACGGGTTCGGCGGCCTCCAGGACGGTGCGCAGGCCGGCCGGATCGTCGAGGACGACGGCGGGCGCCGCGTCCTGCAGCATCAGCGCGCGCCTCTCGTCCGGGTACCGGGGGTCCACGGGCAGGAAGGCGGCACCCGCCCGGGCCACGGCCAGTTCGGCGGCGATCAGCTCCAGCGAGCGCGGCAGGACCAGTGCCACCGTCCGCTCCGGCCCGGCCCCGCGCCGTACGAGATCGGCGGCCAGGCGCCCGGTCCGCTCCGCCAGTTGCCGGTAGGACCAGGTCCGCCGGCCGTCGGTCACCGCCGGCGCGTCCGGTGTGCGCCGCACCCATGCCTCGAACAGGTCACCGAGCGGCAGCGGGTCCACGGCGCCGTTCGCGCCGCTTCCGCCGGCGGTGACGTCTGCCGTCCCGGGGGAAGGGGAGGTCGACGCGGGCTCGTCGTGCAGGTCCGTCATGGGGGGTCCTTCGAAAGCGGTGGCGATGCGGGTGCGCGGAGAGCCGCCCGGGCGCGCCGGGGCCATGGGGCGGCCCTTCGGCGCGGGGAGGGGTGCGGCGGGACGGCCGGGCGTCAGGCGGCGCCGACGCGGCGGGCCGTGCGACCGGAGATCTGCACGCGGTCGACGCTTCCGTCGGTGGGATCGCGGTGGAAGCGTCCGCCGGGTTCCCGCCGGCCGGTGGCCGGGTCGACCAGATCGCAGGTCAGATCCGGGTAGCAGACCAGGGGCAGGTGCAGGTCACCGTCGATGGACAGCGCGGGCGAGCCGTCGGGGCCGAGGCTGATCCGGTACTCGCTCGTCCCGTTGCGGTAGGTCCCCGCACACGCGGGGAAGGCGAGGGGGGCGCCCCGGTCCGGGCGCGCCGCAGCGGTCGGCACCCGCATGCCGGTGAGCCGGGTGAGCAGGTCGGCCAGGTCCCGCCACAGTGCGGTGGCTCCGCCGGCGTTGCCGGTGAAGGCGGCCACGACACCGCTGCGCGGCTCCGCGCGCAGATGGCAGGAGGTGCCCTGGGCGTTCCCGTCGTGACCGCACCACCAGCGGTCGTCCTGCTGGTGGAGGGCCGTGCCCAGCCCCCAGGCGTCCGCCAGGGTGCCCGCCTCGGCTCCCTGTTCGGGGCGCCTCATCAGCGCGGCGGTGCCGGACGGGACGACGGCCGACCGGCCGATCAGCGCTCTGCCCAGGGCCAGCAGGTCGAGGGCGCTCGCCTGCAGTCCGCCGGCCGGGGCCTCGACGGGCGCCAGGCTCTGCCGGGCCGGCCGCACGGCTCCCGTGGCCGTGTTCAGGGCGTGTCCGCCGGCGGTCGGGCGGCCGGGGGCGGTGTCGCCGAGGAAGGAGGGCGTGATGCCCAGCGGTTCCAGGAGCAGGACGCGGACGGCTTCGTGCCATGTCATGCCTGTGACGGTTTCGATCAGCCGCCCGGCCGCCACGTAACCGGCGTTGGAGTAGGAGAAGTCCGTCCCGGGGTCGAACAGCGCGTCCTCGGCGGTGCAGACCGCCGAGAGGTAACGGGAGGCCGTCAGTCCGGCCGCGGTGTCCGAGTCGGGCCCGGTCGGCAGACCGGCCGTGTGGGAGAGGAGGTGACGCACGGTCACCTTGGGCAGATCCTGCAGTTCCGGCAGGAGGTCGGCGACGGCCTCGTCCAGGTCGAGATCCTCGTCGTCGATCAGGAGCATGACAGTGGCGGCCGTGTACGCCTTGGTGACGCTGCCCAGCGGTACGGCCGTGTCGGCGGTGAACGGGGTGCCGTGGACGGCGTCGGCGGTGCCGGTGTGCACACTGACGACCTCCGTCCCGGTGTCGACGGCCAGTTGGGCGCCGGGTACGCGATGGGTGCGGGCGAGGGCGTCGAGACCGTCCTGCAGAGTGCGGCGCAGGAGGGACGGCCGCGGGGCGACTTGAGCGGTGGTGGGGTACGGCATGTGAGGGGGACTCCCGGTGGCTGCGTTCCGTGAACGTGACACGAGGGGCCGATGGGGATGAGCGGAACGGCCCGGCGCGTCGGTGCGGGTGGTGTGTTCTTGCTCGCTAGGCCCTTGTGACGTGGACCGGCAGGTGGCGTACGCCGACGATGACGGCCGGGTTCTGGAACGTGACCTCGTCGTAGGCGGGGACAGCCAGATCGGAGAAACGTTCAAGCAGCATCCGGAGCGCGATGCGCGCCTCCAGCCGGGCCAGGGGCGCGCCGAAGCAGAAGTGGATGCCGTGACCGAAGGTCAGATGGGGATTGGGGCTGCGGGCCGGATCGAAGACGTCCGGCGCCTCGAAGCGGGCCGGGTCGCGGTTGGCGGCGCCCAGGTGGGCCACCACCATCGCGCCCGCGGGGATCGCCCGCTCGCCGATCACCACGTCCCGCGTGGTGCGCCGGCCGAGTTCCGCGAAGGGGGGCAGCCAGCGCAGTACCTCCTCGACGGCGTCGGGGAGCCGGTCCGGGTCGGCGCGCAGGGCGGGCAGCGTGCCGGGGTGCCGGTCGAACGTGACGACGGCGTTGCCCAGCAGCGCCGTGGTGGTGACGTGCCCGGCGACGAGCAGCAGGGCGACGAACCCGACGATCTCCTGGTCCTCCAGCCGGACCCCGTCCACCTCGGCGGCCAGCAGCTTGCTGGTGAGATCGTTCCCGGGATTCGCGCGGCACCGCCGGATATGGTCCAGGACGTAGCCGTTCATCTCCCGCACGGTCGGGGCAATGGCATTCAGGGCGCGTTCCAGATCGGCCATGTCGGGTGCTTCGCCGAGTTCGTCGCCACCGAAGAGGGTGGCCGCCCACTCCTGGAACAGCTTGTGGTCGGCCGCCGGTATGCCGAGCAGTTCCGCGATGACGATGATGGGCAGCGGGTAGGCGAGCGAGTCGACCAGATCGAACCGGTCGCGGTCCGCCACGTCGTCCAGCAGTCGGCCGCACACACTTTCGATACGCGGCCCCAATCCGTTCACCACGCGAGGGGTGAATGCCTGACTCACGAGAGTGCGGAGTTTACGGTGCTCCGGCGGATCCATACCGACGAAATTGCCCTGCCGGAAGACCTCGAAGTCCTCTTGGGTGGGGCCGCCGGACGAAAAGTCGGAGGAATACGTCGCCGGGTCCGCCAGAATCGCGGCCACCGCCTCGTAATCCACCACCTGCCAGGCGCCCTGCCGTTCTTCGTAATGCACCGGTCTCAATGCGCGTAAGGACTGCCATCGATCACTGAGCACGTCGAAGGGCAGGTCGAGAGGTAAGTGGTCCTCTTTCGATGCGTTGCCGATCACCTGAGCTCCTTCGTGCGGGACGCGGGGACAGCGAGAACACGGGCGGGACGGTTGACCTCGGGCCCTCGGTTCGGGCCCGGATCCATGGCGCGACCTGGTGCGCTCCTGACGGGCCCGGACCTGTCCGGGTGGCGGAGCGACCGGGCCGCGGTCGCCGACGACCGGCCTCCCGCACGGGCGCCGCCCGTGCCGGCCGGTACACGTCGCGTACCGCGGACGAGGATTTCAGTCGTACGCGTCGCCCTGTACGTCGCGGACCGCGTCGGCTCGGCGCCCGCCCACGGACAACCGGGGTACTCGTCGTGTGCACCAAACAGACATCACAGATCTCCAGTGAACTTACCGCGCGTCCGTCGCACGGCGACTTCCCTTTTCCTCTGTGCACATCAGCTCTTCACGTGAGGCCGCATCAGCCGGCACCACATGCGAGGCCGTGTATCCCGCCGGGCGGGTCGGTCCATACACGGGCCATACACGGGCCGATCAACTCCGGCCCGGGCGAACCCGGCGACAGTCTTCATCGTGCGTCGATCGCGAGCAACCCCCCGAAGATTAAAGGAAGGTATATCGACAAGCCACCGAGCATTGTCTGCGTTCAGCTTGAAACAAACCCGTCGCCGATGCCTGTGAGGCCTGCGACTTGCTTCATCGGACCCACGCGTGCCCCGGTATCAGACGGCTAAACAGCCATGTACGCAGAACCTGGGGATGCTGTTGAGCACACACCGGCGGGCAACTCCTCTCACCTGCGCAGAGATTGCCCGCGACAGTTCCGCAAAGGCGGACACGAAAAGCGGAACACCCCATTCAAAGAGGGCCCGAGCGCATTGAGTCGATCGCCGCGGGGGGCCGCGACCGGCTTCCGGCGCCCTCGGCCACCGGACCGCTCCGGCACGAATTCGGCCGGATCACGCCGGTTGCGCGGTACGGCCGTCGGAGCCGGCCTGCGCGCCTCTCCCGTTTCAGCGGAACTCGTGGACCACCCGGATCTCGCCGATCATGTGGGCGTTGAAATCATCCAGCTCCTCGGCCGGGACCCAGAGTTCGAGGATCGTCCGACCGCCCGCCTGCCGGACGGGGTACCGGTTCACGAATGCCGACTCGACCTCGAAACGGGTGACGAAGCCGGCGCCGTCGTGCTTCACGTTCCAGTCGCGCGCGATCCTGATCGCGTAGTCCTCGTCGAGGACCGGGTAGAAGATCGGCTGCTCGGGCAGCCGGGGCGGCCACGCACGCCAGTTCAGCTCCCGGACCAGGTCCAGTTCCCTGGGGCCGGTGGGGCGCCACAGGGTCGTCGTCGCTTGTCTGCTGGTCATGTGCGCACTCTCCGGACGGTGACCGGCACCACGGCGGATCAGAAGACGGGAAGATCGGGAGACCGGACGATACCGGCACCGTGAACTCGGTGGCCACGCGGTTTTCCGCACCGCGCCGGCCGGCGTCCGAGGAGCCCCGCCTTGCGCACACCTGGACGCGGGGAGCCGCCCGCCGCCCGTCGCGCGGCTCCCCGCCCGGGTCAGGACGCGAGCACGGCGCGCCCCTCGGCGATGATGGCCGCCAGTTCCTCGACCTCGCCCGCGTCGAGCGACGTGAGGGGCGGGCGGACCGGCCCGGCCTTGATCCCCTCCAGGGTGACCCCCGCCTTCACCAGGCCCACCGCGTACCCCGGAACCCGCTTGCGCAGGCGGACCAGGGGGTGGAAGAAGGCGCGCTGCAAGGCGTCGACCCGCTGCCGGTCGCCCTCTTCCATCGCCCGGTGGAAGGCGAGCGACAGGTCGGGGGCGAAGGCGAACGCGGCGGAGGAGTACAGCTCCACTCCCAGTGCGCGGTAGGCCGGTTGGCTCGCCTCAGCGGTCGGCATGCCGTTGAAGAACTGGAAGTCCTTGCCGGACGCGCTCAGTGCCTCACGCACGGCGGGGACGATGCGGGCCACGAGATCGAGGTCGCCGGTGCCGTCCTTCAGGCCTGTCACCGTGGGAAGTTGTGCCACCTCCGCCGCCGTGCGCTCGTCGAACCGCGCGTTCGCCCGGCTGTAGACGATCACCGGGAGGGAGGTCTCCCGGGCGACCGCGCGGGTGTACGCGACGAGTCCGTCGGCAGGCGACTCGACGAGGTAGGGCGGCATGAGCAGCAGACCGTCCGCACCGGCCGCCGCCGCGGCCCGGGCGAAGCGCCGGGCCAGTCCGAGCGCGCCGCCGGTCCCGGCGTACACCGGGACCTGTCCGGCCGCCGCGTCCACGGCGGTCCGTACCACCGCGGTGAACTCCTCGACGTCCAGGGCGTGGAACTCGCCGGTGCCGCAGGCGACGAACACACCGCCGGGGCCGGCGTCGACCCCGGCCGCGACGTGCCGGCGCAGGGCGTCGAGATCGACCTCGCCGATGTCGGTGAAGGGGGTGACGGGAAAGAAGAGGACGCCTTCGAGCATGAGTGTCTCCAACTCCTGGAACGGCGGATCGGCGGAACGGGCGGGTGGGGCGGACAGGTGGGCGGGCGCCGGGTCAGGTCGCCGAAGGGACGGCGGCGCGTACCACGTTGGTGAGCGGCCGCCCCTGCTCCAGCCGGTTGATGTTGTCGGCGATCTCCGCCGCGCGGGCGGCGAAGGTGTCGCCGGTGTGGCCCGAGTGGTGCGGGGTCATCAGCACGTTGGGCAGGCGGTGGAACGGCAGCCGGCTGGGCGCCTGCGGCGGTCCGGACCACCACACGTCCAGTGCGGCGCCCGCGATGGCACCGGAGTCGAGCGCCTCGTAGAGCGCCGCCTCCTGGACCACCGGGCCGCGGGCCACGTTGACCAGCAGGGCCGTGGGCCCCATGGCCGCCAGTTCGGCGGGGCCGATCAGTCCGCGGGTCGCGGGGCCGAGGGGGACCGTGACCACCACGACGTCGGACTCGGCGAGCAGGTCGGGCAGCCGGTCGTTGCCGCCGATCCAGTCGGTGCGCAGATCGCCGGGGACCGGCGCGGAGGGGTCGCGGCGCACGGCGCGCACCCGCAGGCCCACCGCCTGGCACAGCCGGGCGACCTCGGTGCCGGTCTCGCCGAACCCGATGACGCCCACCCGGCGGCCCTCCAGCGTCCGCCCGAACGGCAGGTGCGGATCGACGGCCACGTTGCGCCAGTGGCCGGCCCGCAGTGCACGGTCGGCGCCGAGGACGTCACGGGAGAGCATCAGCACGGACATGAGCACGTGCTCGGCGATGGAACGGCCGTGGTGGTGGGTGGTCGTGACGGACACGTCCGGGCCGAGCGCGTCCAGGGGGATGCCGTCGTAGCCGGCGCCGACGACATGGACGAGCCGGAGCCGTCCGGCGCGCCGGGCGTCCTCGGCACGCAGCTGCGAACCGACGTACACCTCGACGTCGTCGATGGCCTCGGAGAGGCGTGCCGCGCTCCAGTCGAAGGAGTCCAGCCAGGTGTGCCGGCCCTGCGCGCGGGCCTTGAGGGGTTCGTGGAAGCGGCTCAGGATGCGGTGGTTGAGCATGATGCGCATGGTCGGGTCACCACCGGGGGGTCTCGGTCGGGAAGGAGGGGTCGACGCGGCGCATGTAGCCGGTGTCGTCGCGGTCGCGCAGCCCGCAGTCGAGGTACTGCCGGTGGAGCCGGGCGAGCGCGTCCCGGTCCAGCTCCACACCGAGGCCCGGAGCGGTCGGGACGGTGACGCGGCCCTCCCTGAACCGGAGCACCCCGGTGTCGACGACGTCCTCGTCCGGCCGCTTCCAGGGGGTGTGCGTGTCGCAGGCGTAGGTGAGGCGCGGGGTGGCCGCCGCCAGGTGTGTCATCGCCGCGAGGCTGATGCCCAGGTGGGAGTTGGAGTGCATCGACAGGCCGAGGCCGAAGGTGTCGCAGATCGCGGAGAGCTGTCCGCAGCGCCGCAGTCCGCCCCAGAAGTGGTGGTCGGACAGGACGATGCCCACGGACCCGCGGGCCACGGCCGGGGCGAGGTCGTCGAAGGAGACGACACACATGTTGGTCGCCAGCGGTGTCGGTGTCCCCGCGGCCACGGCCGCCATACCGTCGACGCCCTCGGTCGGGTCCTCCAGGTACTGCAGGACCCCGTCCAGTTCGCGGGCGACGCGCAGTGACGTCCGCGTGCTCCAGGCGGCGTTGGGGTCGAGGCGCAGGGGCAGGTCGGGGAATGCCTTCCGCAGGGCCCTGACCGCCGCGATCTCCTCGTCCGGCGGGAAGACCCCGCCCTTGAGCTTGATGGAGGAGAAGCCGTACGTGTCGATCATGCGGCGGGCCTGGTCGACCAGGCCCGCCGGGTCGAGGGCGGCGCCCCAGTCGTCGTCCGCCTGCCCGGCGTGTCCGGCCCACTTGTAGAAGAGGTAGGCGCTGTAGGGGACCGAGGGGCGCACCGCTCCGCCCAGCAGGTCGCTGACCGGCCTGCCGATCAGCTTCCCCTGGATGTCCAGGCAGGCGACGTCGAACGGCGACATGACCCGGTCGACGGCGCTGCTGCCGGTGACCATCCCGGACATGCCGTCACCGCCGGAGGTGTCCGGTCCCAGCGCGCGGGTGGTGCGGGCGACCAGGTCGTTGAGGCTCCACACGTCCAGGCCGGTCAGTTCCCCGGCGGTACGGCGCAGCCGTGCCAGGTGGAGTGTGCCGCCGTAGCTCTCGCCGATGCCGGTGACACCGGATTCCGTGGTGATCTCCACGATCGTCCGCAGCGCGTAGGGCTCGTGGACCCCGACCGTGTTGAGCAGTGGAGGATCCCGGAAGGCCACGGGGGTCACGGTGACGTCGGCGATGCGTGCTGCGTTCCCTGCCATCAGGCCATCCCCATATGTAGTCGGCGTTCTCATTTGTAGACAGCCATCCTCGCGGCTGTCAATGGCAGGTCACGGAACGGGGGTGAGCAGGACCCCCTCCGCCAGGAACCTCCGAAGGTTGTCCAGGACCAGGTCGCCCATCATCCGGCGCGTCTCGCGCGTCCCGCTGGCGATGTGCGGGAGGAGGACCACCCGGTCCGACTCCAGCAGCGCCCGCGGCACGTTCGGTTCGTCGGCGAAGACGTCCAGCGCCGCGCCGGCGATGCGCCCCTCCCGCACCGCCGCGACCAGGGCCGGTTCGTCGACGACGCTGCCGCGCGCGACGTTGACCAGGTAGCCGTCGGGGCCGAGCGCGTCCAGCACCTCCGCCGAGACCATGCCCCGGGTGTCCGCGCCGCCGGCGACGGTGACGACCACCGCGTCGCACTCGGCGGCCAACTCCCGCGCGGTGGGCAGGTGGCGGTGGCCGACGCCGGGCACCGGGACCCGCGAGCAGTACGAGATGTCCGTGCCGAAGCCCTCGAGCCGTCGCGCGACGGCCCGGCCGATACGGCCCAGCCCCAGGATGCCCACCCGCTTCCCGCTCACCCGCGAGGTCAGCGGGTAGGGCGCCGTCGTCCACCGGCCCGCCCGTACGTACCGGTCGGCGGCCGACAGCTCCCGCATGACGTCGATCAGCCCGCCGACGGCGAGGTCGGCCACGCAGTCCGTGAGCACGTCGGGGGTGTTGCTGACGTCGATGCCGCGCGCCCGGGCGTGGCGCACGTCCGTGGTCTCGTAGCCGACGCCGAAGTGGACGATGGCCCCGAGCCGCGGCAGCGCGTCCATCAAGGAGTTGGCGACTCCGAACCGCGCGCTGGTGACCGCGGCCACCACGTTGCCGCCCTCCGCGCGCAGGTAGGCGGCGGGGTCGGGCAGTTCGTGCAGCCGGACGGCACCGTGGCGTTCGGCCAGTGTCGCCTCCAGGGCGGGGAGCAGCGGGGACACCTGGAGGACGGTGCCCGGGGCGGCCGGGTCACCGGCGGCGGAGGGGTGGGACATGGTGGTACTCCTGTCGTGGTCGAGGGTGCGGTGCCGCACGGCGTCCGGTGACGTCCGGGCGGGACCGGAAGGCGGTCGTGCGGGACCGGAACGTGGTCGCGCGGGACCGGAGGGCGGTCCCGCGGCGACGGACCGGAGAAGATCCGTCCTTGCGCATGTCTTGACGCTGCCACGGTGCCGGTTTAGCTTCGGCGTTCACAGATGCGGACCGAATACGTAAGTGTAAACAGCTCAGGAGGCCGGCCCGCACTCGGCCCGCGCCATACCAGCACTCCCCCGGAGATACGCCGACGATGAAGTCCCCCGTTTCCTCCCCTCCGCCCGGACGACGGCGGTCCCGAACGACGCGCGCGATGCTGTTGGCGGGCACGGTGCTGGTGTCCAGCGGCTGCGCCGTGGCCAACAGCGCCGGCGGCGACGCCGGGCAGGCCGACGGCCGCACCCTGCGCGTGGTGCTCACCCAGGAGCCACCGACGCTGGAGCCCTGCGAGGCCTCGCTGACCGGTACCGGCGTCGTCGTCCGCTCCAACATCACCGAGCCCCTCGTCGAACGCGATCCCGCCTCCGGCGAACTGCACCCCCTGCTCGCGACCGCCTGGAAGCAGACCGGGCCCCGCACCTGGAGCTTCGACACACGCGACGGGGTCACCTTCCAGAACGGCGAGCCGTTCACCGCCGAGGACGCCGCCTTCTCCATCGACCGGGCGGTCAACTCCGACCTCGCCTGCAACGTCGAGGGCTACGTCTTCGGCGACGACGACCTCGAGGTGGAGGCGGTCGGCGACGACCGGCTGACCGTCACCACCGCCGAGCCCGACCCGATCCTTCCGCTGCGGCTGAGCTTCGTGGAGATCGTGCCGCGCACCACCGACACCGAGGCCAAGGTGCGCGTCCCGGTCGGCACCGGCCCCTACGCCGTACGCTCCTGGCAGGCCGGAGCCGCGATCGACCTGAACCGCTACGACGACTACTGGGGCAAGGCCCCCGACTTCCCCCGGGCCCGCTACGTCTGGCGCAGCGACGCGAGTGTCCGGGCCGCCATGATCGACAAGGACGAGGCGGAGATCGCCGTCGCGCTCGACCCGATGGAGGCGGAGAAGGACACGACCGTCGCCTATCCCAACAACGAGACGACCGCGCTGCGGCTCGACGGCCGCGAGGCACCGCTCGACGACCTTCGGGTGCGCCGGGCGATCGACCTGGCCGTCGACCGCCAGGGCATCGTCGACGCCCTGCTCGGCGGACTGGCCGAACCGGCCGGACAGCTCGTGCCGCCCGGAGTGGTCGGGCACAGCGAGGAGATCGAGCCGACCCGGCAGGACGTGGCGAAGGCCAGGGCCCTGGTGGCGCAGGCGAAGGCCGACGGCGTGCCCACCGGCCGCACCATCACCCTCGTCGCCCGCAACGGCATGTTCGCCGGGGTGTCGGAGACCGCGGAGGCCCTCCAGTACCAGATGGAGCGGATCGGGCTGAACGTCCGCGTGCGCATGGCCGACACCGCCACCCAGCTCCAGTACCAGCTGAGGCCGCTGCCGAAGAACGTCGGCCCCATCGCCCTGCTGATCATGCACGGCAACCAGGCCGGTGACGCGGCCTTCACCGCCAGCCAGTACCTGCTCGGCGACGGCCCGCAGTCCACCTTCGGCACCGGGGACCTCGACCGGCGCATCTCCGACGCGGGCCTGCTGTCCGGCGACAGACGCCAGCAGGCGTTCGCGGATCTCCTGGCCCGCCAGAACGAGAAGGTGGTCCAGTACACCCACATCGCCCACATGAGCGGGCTGCTCGGACTGTCACCGTCGATCCGGTACGAGCCGAACTCCGCCACCGGCGACGAACTGCGGCTGGCCGAGGTCGGCCAGGCCGAGGCGGTGAAGCACTGACATGATCCCCTTCCTGCGCAAACGCATGGTCTCCAGCGCCGTCCCCCTCTTCTGCGTGGTGCTGGGCGTCTTCTTCCTGGCCCGCATGACCGGCAACCCGGTCGACCTCTACCTCCCCCTCAGCGCCACCGCCGAGCAGCGCGCGGAGTTCTCCGCCGCCCAGGGCTTCGACCTGTCGATCCCGGCGCAGCTGTGGAACTACCTCAGCGACGCCGTACGCCTGGACTTCGGCACCTCGCTGCGGACGGGGCAGCCGGCGACCGAGATGGTGCTCGACGCCTTCCCGGTCACCCTGCAGCTGGCCGGTGTGACGATGCTGCTCGCGATCACCGGAGCGGTGCTGGTCGGCAGCCTGGCCGCCTACCGGCCCAACTCCCCGGCCGACCGGGTCGCCAGCCTGCTGTCGATGACGGCCGCCAGCATCCCCGACTTCTGGTTCGCCATCATGGGCGTACTCGTCTTCGGGGTGAGCCTCGGGTGGCTGCCGACCTCCGGCACCCTCGGCGGACCCGAGATCTGGGTCCTGCCCGTCGCCACCCTGCTGATCCGTCCCTTCGGGGTGCTGGTCCAGGTGGTGCGCGGCAGCATGGTCTCCGCGCTCTCCGCGCCCTACGTCAAGATCGCCCGCAGCAAGGGCGCCACGCCCCGCCGGGTGATCTTCGGCCACGCCCTGCGCAACGCCGTGACACCGGTGCTGACCGTGGCCGGCGACCTGGCGGTCGGCCTGGTCAACGGCGCCGTGATCGTCGAGACGATCTTCGGCTGGCCCGGCATCGGCAAACTCATGATCGACTCCATCCTCCAGCGCGACTTCGCGGTCCTCCAGGCGGCCGTGCTCCTGACCGCCGTGACGATCTTCGCGCTCAACATCCTGGTCGACGTCTGTCACGCGTTGGCCGACCCCCGTGTGCGACAGGCGGTACCGGCGTGAGCGAAGGAAGCACCGTGACCCGAGAAGAGACCGCCACCGCAGGGGACGGCACCTCCCCCGCGGACGGCACCGCCCCCGCACCCCACCGGGCGAGCTGGTGGCGCATGCTGGGCCGCGACCGCGCGGCGGCCGTCGCAGCCGTCGTCCTCACCCTGGTCGTCCTCGTGGCGCTCTTCGGCCGGCTGGTCATCGGTGACCGCGCTCGGCGGCAGGACCTGGACGCCTCACTGCGGCCACCGTCCCTGGACCACGGCGTGTACGGGCTGTTCGGCACCGACGTCCTGGGACGCAGCGTGCTGGCACGCCTGGTCGACGCCGCCGCCACGACCCTGTCCGTGGCCGTCCCGGCCGTGCTGTGCTCACTGCTCGTCGGCGCGGCCCTGGGCCTGTGGGCCGGTTACCACGGGGGCCGCCGGGAGAGCGTCGCCCTGCGCGTCGCGGACGTCATCCTCAGCTTCCCCTCGCTGCTGATCGCGGTGGTCGTGCTGTACGTCTTCTCGCCCAGCGCGCTGAACCTCGTCCTCATCCTCGCGGTGGCGCGCGTCCCGGTGTACCTGCGCACCGCGCGGGCGGAGGCCGCCGAACTGCGCAGCCGGCTGTTCGTCGACGCGGCCCGCACCTTCGGCACCCCCGCCCGGCACATCATCCACCGGCACATCCTGCCGATCGCGCTGCCGACGCTGCTGACGGTCGCCACCCTCGACTTCTGCTTCGTCATGCTCACCGAGTCCTCCCTGAGCTTCCTCGGCATCGGCATCCAGCCGCCGGACGTCAGCTGGGGCCTGATGGTCGCCCAGGGACGGCAGTACCTGCAGACCGCCTGGTGGATCACCGTGCTCCCGGGTCTCGCCATCGTGCTCACGACGGTGTCCGCCACGGTCCTCGCCGCCTGGGCCCGCATCGCCACCGACCCCGCACAGCGCTGGCGGCTGACGTTGCCCGCCGCACGCCGCCGTGCCTCCGCCGCCGTACCCCCGGAGCTGATCCCGTGACGACCACCGCCGTGCCCTCGCCGCCCTCCGCGGACACCCCGGCCCTCGACGTCGAGGGGCTCTGCATCGATCTGAGCACGCCGTCGGGGCGGGTACGCGCCGTCGACGGCGTCAGCTTCAGCGTCCGCCGCGGCCGCACCCTCGCCCTCCTCGGCGAGTCGGGCTGCGGCAAGTCGATGACCGCGCTGTCGGTCGTGGGGCTGCTCGACCCCGCGGCCGACGTGACCGGCGGCGCCGTCCGGGTCAGTGGCAGCGACCTGCTGCGGATGAGCCCGGCGCAACGGCGCGAACTCGCCGGACCCGTGCTGTCGATCGTGTTCCAGGACGCCCTGACCGCACTCAACCCGGTGCAGCCGGTCGGCCGGCAGATCGGCGAGCCGTTCCGCATCCACCGCGGACTCTCCCGGCGCGAAGCCCGGGAGAAGGCGATCGAACTCATGACCCGGGTGGGCATCCCCGAGCCCCGGCAGCGGGCCCGCTCCTACCCGCACCAGTTCTCCGGCGGGATGCGGCAGCGGCTGCTCATCGCAATGGCCGTCGCCCTCGACCCCGATGTGCTCATCGCCGACGAACCCACCACCGCGCTGGACGTGACCGTGCAGGCGCAGATCATGCGGCTGCTGCGGGACCTCCAGGACGAGCGGCGGATGGCCCTCGTCCTGATCACGCACGACCTGGCCGTGGTGGCCCAGCGGGCGGACGACGTGGTCGTGATGTACGCGGGAACCGTCGTCGAGAGCGGGCCGGTGCGCGACGTCTTCGCCGCTCCCCGCCATCCCTACACCCGGGGACTGCTCGACTCGGTTCCGGAACACGCCGTACGCGGGCGTCCGTTGCCCGCCGTGCCCGGCAGCCCGCCCGAGCTGAGCGCGGTGCCGTCCGGGTGCGTCTTCCAGGACCGCTGCCCGCTGGTGCGCGAACGCTGCGTGCGGGAACGGCCGCCGCTGCGCGCGTCGGGCGACGGACGCACGGCGGCCTGCCACTTCTCCGAGGAGCTCATCCGTGCCTGAGACCAGCGCCACCACGACCGCCGCCGACGACCCCCGTGCCGGCGGATCCGAGGAGTTCCCGCCCCTGCTGGAGGTCCGCGGCATCACCAAGACCTTCGGCAGCGGCCGCCGCCGGCTGACCGCCCTGGACGGGGTGGACGTACGGCTCGGCAAGGGCGAGACCCTCGGGCTCGTCGGCGAGTCGGGTTGCGGCAAGTCCACCCTCGCCCGGGTGCTGCTCGGCCTCGAACGTCCGGACGCGGGCACGGTGCGGTTCGACGGCACCGACCCCTTCGCCCTGCGCGGCAAGGACCTGCTGGCCTGGCGCCGCCGCGTCCAGATGGTCTTCCAGGACCCCTTCGCCTCGCTCAACGCACGCATGTCGGCCGCCGACCTGATCAGCGAGCCGTGGCGCACGCACCGGGACGTCGTGCCCGGTGCGAAGGCCCGGGAGAAGCGCGTCCGCGAACTCCTGTCCCTGGTCGGGCTGCGCGACAACGACGCCCACCGCTATCCCGCCGAGTTCTCCGGCGGCCAGCGTCAGCGCATCGGCATCGCCCGGGCGCTGGCCCTGGACCCCGACCTCATCGTCTGCGACGAGCCGGTCTCCGCCCTGGACCTGTCGGTGCAGGCGCAGGTCCTGAACGTCCTGTCGGAACTGCGCGAACGCCTCGGCGTGGCCTATGTGTTCATCTCCCACGACCTCTCGGTGGTGCGGTACATCGCCGACCGGGTGACCGTGATGTACCTGGGCAAGGTCATCGAACACGGCGACACCGAGGACGTGTTCGACCGGCCGCAGCACCCCTACACCGCGGCCCTGATGTCGGCCGCCCCGGTCCTGGACGCCTCCCACGCCACCGTCGACCGGGAGATCCTGCTGCGGGGAGAGATACCCTCGCCCTTCGACATCCCCTCCGGCTGCCGCTTCCGCACCCGCTGCTGGCGCGCCGAGGACCGGTGCGCCACCGAGGCGCCGCCGCCCGTCGTACGGCGGACACCGGGTGCGGCCGGCACCCACACGGCGCTGTGCCACTTCCCGCTGGAGGCGGAGACCGCGTGAGCGGGCCGGAGTTCGCCCCGCTCTCCCGCACGGTGGGCGTCGGCACGCTGCTGCAGGTGTCCGTCGGCCTTGGCCCCGGCTGCTCGCGGCGCCGGTCTTCTCCCTCGTCGACCCGTCCCTCGCCCCGACGGTGGTGCCGCTGCTCGCCACCGGCGTGACGGCGACGGTCGTGGCGCGCGGGCACCACGGGGCGGACCTGCGCGGCTGCGGCCGGGCCCCGGCCGGGCGGGCGGGTGCCGGGGGGTGGCGGCGGGGCTGATGGGCACGGCGACGTCCATCGGCGGTCCGCCCACGGCGATGGTGTGGCAGCGGCTGGGCGGGGTGCGGCTGTGCGCCACGACGGGCGCCTTCTTCCTCGTCGGCTCCCTGAGGAGTCCGGCGGCGCTGACGGCGGCCGGTGCCGTCGGCGCGCATCCCCTGCGGCGCACCGCGCCGCTCGCCCCCGCCGCCCTGACGGTGGCGGTCGCCGGCGCGGCCGTGCTGGTGGCGCAGCAGTCCGTCTGAGCGGCGCCGGCGGCGCTAGGCTGCTGTGCCGTGCGGAAGACGCGTCTCGACACCGCCCGGATCCGGGCGGCCCGCCGGGTGATCGACCCGGTCTTCCTGGACACTCCGCTCTACCGCTGCGAGGCGCTGGAGCCCGTCCTCGGATGCGGGGTGAGCATCAAACTCGAAACGGCGAACCCGGTCCGCAGCTTCAAGGCCCGGGGCACCGAGGTGGTCGCCGGCCTGCTCGCCGACAGCGCCTCGCGGGCCGCGGTGTGCGCGAGCGCGGGCAACCTCGGCATGGCCCTCGCGTGGTCCGGCCGCGATCGCGGGCTGGACGTCACCGTCGTGGCATCCCGTTACGCGACACGGGCCAAGCTCGACCGCATCCGCGCGTGGGGCGCCGAGCTGGAGCTGGTCGACGGCGACCACGAGACGGCACGCGAGCGGGCGGCGGCCATCGCGCGGCACGACAGCATCCGGCTCGTCGAGGACAGTCTGGACATCGAGACGTGCGAGGGAGCGGCGACCATCGGCCTGGAACTGGTGGACGCGGCAGCGTCGTTCGACACCGTCCTGATCGCTCTGGGCGGCGGGGCGCTGGCCACCGGCGTGGGGCATGTGATGAAGGCCTTGGCACCCGGGGTCGAGGTGATCTGCGTGCAGCCGTCGGGCGCACCGGCGCTGACGCTCTCGTGGCACCGGCGGCGTGTCGTCGGTACCGGTCCGACCGACACCATCGCCGACGGCGTCGCCGGCCGGCATCCCGTCCCGGCCGTCCTGGACGACCTCCTCCTGGTCGCCGACGACGCCGTCCTGGTCCAGGAGGCATCGATCATCGCCGGTATGCGGATGCTGTTCGACCGGGCCGGCCTCGTCGTCGAACCGTCGGCCGCGCTCGGCATCGCGGCGGTCCTGGAGGACCGGGACCGCTTCGCCGGCCGGCACGTCGTCACCATCGTGTGCGGCAGCAACGTCGACATGGACGCCTACCGCCGGTGGGTCGGCGCGGCCCCCCTCCACGGATCCTGACGACTGCGCGCACCGACCGCCAGGACGAAGACCTCCGCTGCCGAGTCGGCGCCGGCGCCCGACGTCCCGGCGTTGTCCGCTCCGCTCCCACCGGCGGCAGTGGCCGACGAGGAGGGGCCGGACCCCAGGTCCAAGGCGTCGTGGACGGCGGCCAGGATGTCTTCGGTCCCGGCGCCCAGCGCCCGGGCGGCGGAGGCAAAGTCCCGTGCCGGCGTGCCGAGCCGGGCGCCGGCACGAGGCCGGTGGCGAGCTGGCGCACGGTCGGCAGGCGCTCGTCGTGGTGCGGCTCGTCGTCGGGTGACGGCATGCTCCGCCCAGCCGGTCCGCTCACGGTCGGGGGAGGCCGAAGGCGGTGAGGGCGAACACGACGGGCAGGGTGATGTCGCCGCTGTCCGTCACGAGCAGCCGCTGCGCGAGCACGATGCCGACGGCCGGCCCCGACCGTCGCGCGTAGTGGTCGGCGTGCTCGATGATCCGGAACTGGAACGGGACGGCGTCAAGCATGTGGAGCTCCCCTCGGAAGTCCCGGGAACCTCCGGGACTTCCGAGGGGAGTCCCCTCCGGCCGCCGGTTCAGCCGTACGGGATCACCAGCACGGACTTGTCCGTGCCCGTCTGCAGTCTCGACGTGCCGTTGCCGATCGCGCTCCACACCTCGAGGCGTACGGTGCCGCCGGCCAGGTTGCCCGGCGTACCCGTGGACGCCTTGAGGCCGCGCGCCTGCGAGTACTCCTCCCAGCCGGCGACCGGGTCGGTCGCGAAGTAGTTGTACGTCTCGGTGCGGTCGAAGCTGCCGTCACCGGTGAAGTCGTAGCTGACCCGGGCCTGTTGGCCCAGCCCGACCGAGGTACCCGCGTCCAGCTGGAGCCGGAACGCGCTCTGTGCGCCCGGGGTGAGCGTGCCGTTGACGCCGCGGACCTCGTAGACGAGGGGCTGGTACGGGGTGCCGTCGTGGTTGGCGCCGCCGCCGGAGGCGATGGTGTCGCTGCCCGCCGTGCCGCCGGTCGCCGTGGTCAGCGCGCCACCGGTACGCAGCTGGAAGGTGTTGCCGGTCGGCGGATCCGGGTCGGGATCGGGGTCGCCCGAACCGGTCCCCGTGCCGGTCGCGGTGGAACGGGCCGGCACGGCGAGGGTCTTGCCGTCGGAGAAGGTGACGGTACGGGCCGTCGATCCGAAGTTGTGGGCCGCGTACGTCCGGGCCGTCCCCTTGGTGAAGACGCCGGAGGTGGGGATGTCACCGGTCACGGTGGCGTCCGGGGCGCCGAGGGCGTCGAGGGTGCCGATCCAGTGGTAGGTGTGCGCCTTCGACTCGCCCTGTTCCGGGGTGTAGCCGGCGTTGCCCGCGTCCCACTTGGCCTTCGCCGCGCCCGGGTCGGCGAGGGACTGGAACTCCCAGAGGATGTCCCGCCATTCGACGGCCGGGCCGCCGTTCTCCCGTTCCATCTCGGCCAGGTTGCGCCGGACGGCGGCCTTCTCACCGCCGAGGTGGAGCGATCCGCCGGTCACGGGCAGGACGTTGATGCCGTGGATCTCCTCGGGGTTGGCGGTCCACCAGGTGGCGTACGCGGCGCCGCTGCCCCACACCATGCCGGCCGTGTCGTGACCGAACGAGGACGGGAAGACCTGCTCGTCGGCGTCGAACCAGTACTGGGCGATCGCCTCCGACTCGGTGGTCAGCAGGAAGGTGCCGAGGTCACGCAGCGAGGTGTCGCCGGTCGCGGAACCCCACAGGACGAGCGCCGCGCTGAGGTTGGTGGACTCCGAGGAGGACTCCTGGTTGTTGCCGGCGGCGAAACCCTGGTGGCCGGAGGCCCAGCTGTGGCCCGCGTAGACGTCGAAGCCGCGCAGGAAGGGGAAGGCGGTGTCGGTGCGGCTGGGGTTGGCGGCGTCGCGCACGAGGGCCTTGACCATGCCGCCCCAGGCGGAGTCGGCGGCCCATCCCTGGTCGTACTGGGCGACGACCGCCGCCGCGTAGACGTAGTAGCTGTAGTGGAAGTGGTGGTCGTTGAGCTCGGTGTCGCTGCCGTAGGAGGCGGGGTAACCGGTGAGCGTCTTCCAGTCCTTGTCGTAGCTGAACTCGTTCGCGCCGCCGGCCGTGAACCAGTCCTGCAGCTTGCCCTTCATCAGCCCGAGGAGCTTGTCGCGGGTGCCGGTCTCGCCGATCTGGTCGGCCACGGGTACGAGCTGGGCGAGCCGGCCGAGCGCCTTGCCCGTCCAGTAGGTGTCGGAGGCACCGGAGAAGGGGTCGGCGGCGTTCACGACCTCGTCGAGGTATCCACGCAGTCGGGCGGTGTCCACACCGTTGGACCTGGGCAGTCCCGGCAGCACCGCGGACGCCTTCTGGCTCGTGGTGAAGGAGGCCGACTCGCGGACCTTCATGGTGCCGCGCGGCGAGACGTAGGTGTACGGGGTGAGCGCGTCCGTGGTGTTCAGCCACTGGTGGCGGTAGAGGGCCTGGAGCGTGCCGCGCTCGGTACCCTCCTTCGCCTCGGTGGTGAGCGTGTAGGTGGCCTTGACGGTGCCGCCGGTGTAGTCCCAGGTGGCCTTGGAGTCGGTGACGAAGCTGTAGGCGTACTTCTTGAACGTCGCCAGCGCGTCGGTGGACGGCAGCACGGCGACGGAGAAGTAGTCCTTGGAGCCGAGCCCCGCGGTGACGGTGGAGCCGGCGACGTCCCAGTCGCTGCCGGTCGGCGCGAAGAGGGCGTAGTGGTGTCCGGCGACCGTGACGCCGAGGACGTTGCCCTGGTCGGCGAAGACGGCGGGCGCGCCGGCGGTGGTGATCCGGGCACTGCCGCCCGTGCCCCTGGCGTATACGAACGGGGAGCCGTGGCCGATGGTCGTGCGCAGGGTGCGGATGCCGTCGGACCACAGGGGGGTGACCGTCCAGTCGGACCAGCTGTCGGCCTTCGTGTCGGGCGAGTCGAGGCCGGTCAGTCCGATGGTGAGGTCGCGCTTGTGGGCGTACTCGTACTGGCGGCCGTCGCCGACGATCGCGGCGCTCGTCGGGTAGCCGACGTCGAGTCCGCCGGCCGCGGCCTGGTAGGTGAGGGGGTGCCCGTACATGGGGGTCGAGTACGGGTTGTCGCCGTAGCGCTGGAAGGCGAGGGAGGACCACCAGTCGTTGGTGGGGACGGGCCGGTCCTTGGCGGCGGCGGTCAGCTTGGGCGTGACCGGCGTTCCGGTGTTGGTGGTGGGACCCGACGTACCGGCGGGCCGGGTGTCGGAGTAGCTGCCGGAGCCCACCGGGACGGTGGCGGCCGCGGCCGGTACGGCGGCCGGGCCGAGGCCTATCGCGACGAGGGCCGAGGCCAGGAGCAGTACGGCTGCCGGTCTGGTGCGGGGGGATGCCATGCGACACCTCAAGTCTCACGTGAGGGGTGGCTGAGAGCGCTCTCAGATGGCCGAAACGTAAAGGCTTTGTAATACACGTGTCAATAGATTGAACACAGGAGGCGGTTACGGCGGACCGGGGTCCGCCGTGCCTTCGCGTCTTGCACGTCCTGACGGGGTGGTCGCGGGGCGCGCAGGGCCGCCGGGAACGCCGCACCCGCGCGCGCGGGGCCCGGGCCGGACGGGGCTTCAGCCCGCGGCCGCGGCCGTCACGGGAGCCACCGCGCGCCGTCGCCGCGGGAGAGCGGTCACGTCCGCTGCTGCAGGGCGGAGACCGCCTCCTCGGGGGTGGCGTGGAAGACGAAGACCTGGTCGAGTCCGATCAGTTCGAAGATGCGCATCTGCTCCGGGCTGACGCCGGTGAGGGTGAGCTGCGAGTCGGCGGCGAGAGACCGGTTGTACGCGGTGATGAGCACCGAGATGCCGGTGGAGTCGCAGTAGGCCATCCCCGACAGGTCGATGATGACGCTCTCGTCGTCGAACGGCGCCTCGTTGACGGCCTCCGTCAGGACGCCGGAGGTGTGGTGGTCCAGCTCCCCCGTCACTTCCAGGAGGAAGGCTCCTGAGGCCACATGGCGCGGGATCACGGTCAGCAGGCGTTCGGGCTCGGTCACCTGTTCTCCTAAGAGGTTGCGGGGGGTGTGGGTACGGAAAGGACCATGAGGGCGGTGTCGTCGCTGACGCCTTCACCCAGATCGTCCAGTAATGCCTGGACGCGGCGCAGCAGGGCGTGCTGCGGGTCGGCGGCGGCACGGGCGGCGGCGGTGGCGGTGAGGTACCGGGCGAGGCCGTCCTCGCCGAGCAGGGAGCCGTCGGCCGTGCGGGCTTCGGTGAGGCCGTCCGTGTAGAGCAGCAGGCTCTCGCCCGGGGACAGTGCGGTGGTGGCCTGCACGAACCGGGGGTCGGGCAGCATGCCGACGAGTTGTCCGCCCATGGTGGAGATCGGTTGGACGGTGCCGTCCGCGCGCAGGGCGAGCGCCGGGGGGTGGCCGCCGCCGGCCAGGGTGACGGTGAAGGAACCGTCGGCCACCGGCTGGAGCACGCCGAAGACCGCCGTGCAGTAGCGGGGGTCGCTGCCCTGGTACTCGCCTTTGAGGACGAGGTCGAGGTTGGCCAGTACGGCACACGGATCGGGGTCGTAGATGGCGGCGGCGCGCAGGGCGTACCGGGTCAGCGAGGTCAGGGCGGCGGCGTCCGCGCCCTTGCCGCAGACGTCGCCCATGAAGAAGGCCCACCGGCCGTCGTCGAGGGGGAACAGGTCGTAGAAGTCGCCTCCCACCTCGTGCGGAGAGGCCGTGTGGTAGGCGGCCGCCGCCCGCAGGCCCGGCACCCTGGGCAGGGTCGGGGGCAGCAGGGTGCGCTGCAGGGCGCCGGCGAGACGCTCGGCCTCGGTCCGCCGTTCGCGTTCGGCGGCGATCGTGCGGACGGCGGACAGCCGCAGCTCGAGTTCGTCCATGACGAGGGCGGCCAGGTCACGCAGGGAGTCGAGCTGGGCGTCGGTCGGCAGGCGCGGCACGGTGTCGAGGACGTCGACCGTGCCCAGGCGCAGGCCGTGGGCGGTGGTGAGGGGGACCGCCGCGTAGAAGCGGACGCCGGGGTCTCCCTCGACCAGCGGGTTGCCCAGCGTGCGCAGGTCGGACCGCGCGTCGGTGATCACGTAGGGCTCGTCCTGCAGGACGGCGGACGCGCACAGTCCCGGGACACGGGCGGCCTGCGCGGGACCGGCGAGCCCGTGGGCCGCCTTGAACCAGACCCGGTCGGAGCCGACGAAGGTCACCGTGGCCATGGGGGCGTCGAAGATGCGGGCGGCCAGGGCCGCTATCCGGTCGAACGTGCCGTCCCGAGCGGTGTCGAGGGCACGGTACCGGTGGACCGCGGCGAGTCGCGCCTCCTCGTCGACCCGCCGTGCCGGAGAGACCTCCGGCGGAGTCGTCGTCATCTGCGTTCCACTCCCCCTGCTGCTCGGTCCGGTGCTCCGCCCGAGCGATGGAGTCCCGGCCGACTGACTTATCCTACGAAGTTGTTCCGGTCGACTACCCTGCCCCCATGTGATCAACGCGCGTCGTACGCGTCGTGAATCCCCGTCCCGGTCCGGCCGGCGTCGTGTTCGACAGGTACACGCGGAGGAAGAAGGTGTGTCCGGTGGTCCGTTCGCAGGACGCCGACGAGGAGCGCGCCGCGGGCGCCGGAGCCGGCGTGTTCGCCGCCGACGCGGAGGTCGGCCGCGACCTCGCGCGGGTGGACTGGTCGAGGACGCCGCTGGGCCCGCCGGACCGGTGGCCGCAGAGTCTGCGGACGGCGGTGAGCATCCTGCTGTCGTCCCGGTTCTCGATGTGGATGGCGTGGGGCGAGGAGCTGACCTTCTTCTGCAACGCCGCCTACCGGCGCGCCACCCTCGGCCAGAAGTACCCGTGGGCCCTGGGGCGGCCCGCGAGCGAGGTCTGGACGGAGATCTGGGACGACATCGGCCCCCGTATCGGCACCGTGATGACCACGGGCGTGGCGACCTGGGACGAGGCCCTGCTGCTGTTCGTCGAACGGTCCGGGTACACGGAGGAGAGTTACCACACCTTCTCCTACAGTCCGCTGCGCGACGACGACGGCGCGGTGGTCGGCATGCTGTGCGTGGTGAGCGAGGAGACCGAGCGGGTCATCGGCGAACGCCGTATGACGACACTGCGCGACCTCGGCTCCGACCCCAGCGTGGTGCGCACCGAGCAGGAGATCCTGGCCTTCGCCGACCAGCAGCTGAGCCGTAATCCGCAGGATCTGCCCTTCACCCTGACCTACCTCTTCCGGCCGGACGGCTCCGCCGCGCTGGCGGGCGGCAACGGGATGCCGCCCGGGCACCCCGCCGCCCCGGTCGTCCTGCCGCCCGGGGGCGGTGTCTGGCCCCTGGCCGAAGTGTCCGCAGGCGAGTCGCTGGTGACGCCGCTGCGGGAGACGCCGTTCGCCGATCTGCCGCGGGGCAGCTGGAGGAAACCGCCCGAACAGGCGCTGGTGATGCCGCTGCTGCAGCAGGGCGACACCCCGTACGGGTTCCTGGTGGCCGGACTGAATCCGTTCCGCGCCCTGGACGACGGCTACCGCGGGTTCCTCGAACTGCTGGCAGGACACCTGTCGGCGGGCATCGCGAGCGCCCGCAGCTACGAGGCGCAGCAGCGCAGGGCGGAGGAACTGGCGGAGCTCGACCGCGCCAAGACGACCTTCTTCTCCAACATCAGCCACGAGTTCCGCACCCCCCTGACGCTGATCATGGGACCGCTGGAGGAACTGCGTACGCAGTTCACGGACGGCGACCCACGGGTACGGGAGGAGCTGGAGGTCGTCCACCGCAACGGTCTTCGGCTCGGCAAGCTGGTCAACACCCTGCTGGACTTCTCCCGCATCGAGGCGGGCCGGATGCAGGCCACCTACGAGCCGGTGGACCTGTCCGTCCTCACCGCCGAACTGGCCAGCGTCTTCCGCTCCGCCGTGGAGAGGGCGGGCCTCGCCTACGACGTGGACTGCCCGCCGCTCGACGAGCCGGTCCTCCTCGACCGCGGCATGTGGGAGAAGGTGGTCCTCAACCTGCTGAGCAACGCGCTGAAGTTCACCTTCGACGGCGGCATCCGGGTCACCGTACGCGCCGAGGACGCCCACGCGGTGGTGACGATCGCCGACACCGGCATCGGCGTGGCGGCCGACGAGGTGCCCCGGCTGTTCCAGCGCTTCCACCGCATCGAGAACGCCCGCTCCCGCTCCAACGAGGGAAGCGGCATCGGTCTCGCCCTGGTCAAGGAACTCATCGGCCTGCACGGCGGCACGATCACCGCCGACAGCGTCGAGGGCGAGGGCACCCGCTTCACCATCCGCCTGCCCTTCGGCACGGCCCACCTGCCCCCGGAATCGGTGGCCCCGCGCCAGGACACCCGTGCGATCTCCCCGACCAACCCCTACCTGCAGGAAGCGCTGCGCTGGCTGCCCGCCGACAACGGGCGGCCGCCGGTGCCGCACACCGGCGCGGACCCGGCCGAGGACCGTTCCGTCCGGCGGGAGGTGGCGGCGCGGGTGCTGGTGGCGGACGACAACGCCGACATGCGGGACTACCTCACACGCATCCTGACCGGCGCCGGATACCGGGTCGACACCGTCGGGGACGGGGTGCAGGCCCTGGAATCCGTACGCGCCCAGGCCCCCGACCTCATGATCAGCGATGTCATGATGCCGGAGCTGGACGGCCTGTCCCTGGTGGCGAAACTGCGCGAGGACACGCGTACCTCCTCCGTGCCCGTGCTGCTCCTGTCGGCCCGGGCCGGGCAGGATGCCTCGATCGAGGGACTGCAGGCCGGCGCCGACGACTACCTGGTGAAGCCCTTCGCCGCGGCCGAACTGCTGGCCCGGGTGCGGGCCAACATGGAGCTGGCGCGACTGCGCAACCACCAGGCCCGCTGGCGCGCCGCACTCGTGGACTCCTTGCAGGAGGCGTTCTTCGTGTGCGACGAGAACGGCGCCGTCATCGAGATCAACACCGCCTTCACCGACATCCTCGGCTACGGACCGGAAGAACTCCCCTACCAGCCGATCCACCCCTGGTGGCCGGACGCCGAGACCGACGCCGGCGCCCACGACCAGGTCGCCGCGGCCTTCTCCCTGCTCACGGGGAACGCCAAGGGCTCCTACACCATCCCCGTCAGCCACCGGGACGGCCACCGGCTGTGGGTGACCGCGATGTTCAGCGAGGCACAGGACCCGGACACCGGCAGCCAGGTCATCGTCGGCACCTTCCGCGATGTCACCGCCGAGCACTACGCCATCCAACGCGAGAGCGCCCAGGCCGCCCTCGGTATGCGGCTCAACCGGGCGACCAGCCTTCCCGAGGCGCTCGGGGGCGCCCTGACCGAGCTGCGGGACCTGTGGAACGCGCAGTGCGTACTGGCGGTGGTGCGTCCCGAGGGACGGGACCCGGAGGTGACCTCCACCGACCCCGACCTGACGTGGGAAGCCCTCCCCGCCGAGCGGCGTGAGCGGTTCGGCGCCTGGCTACGGCAGCCCTCCCTCACGGCCGTCTCGGACGCCACCGGGACCGGGATCACCGTGAACCATCCCGAGGGTCCGATGGTGCTGCACGTCAGCCTCGGGGAGAACCGCCCGTTCACCGACGAGGACCAGCTCCTGCTGTCCCTGATGGCCGGACAGCTCGCCCAGGCCCTGGTGCGGGCCCACCAGATCGACCAGCAGCGCGAGACCGCCATCGCGCTGCAGCGCGCCATCCTCGGCCCCTCCCACCTGCCGGAGGGGTTCGCCGTCCGTTACGAGCCGGCGGCCCGTCCGCTGGAGGTCGGCGGTGACTGGTACGACACCGTCATCCTGTCCGACGGGCGTATCGGCATCGTCGTCGGCGACTGCGTCGGGCACGGCCTCCAGGCGGCCACCGTCATGGGGCAGCTGCGCAGCGCCTGCCGCGCCCTGCTCCTGCAGGACGCCGGTCCGGCCAAGACGCTCATGGCCCTGGACCAGTTCGCCGCCGGCATCCCGGGCGCCCTGTGCACCACCGTCTTCTGCGGCGTCCTGAACCCCGGGACCGGCGAGTTGACGTACTCCAGTGCCGGCCACCCGCCGGGCATCCTCGCCCGTCCGGACGGCACCACCGCACTCCTCGAACAGGGGCGTTCCATCCCGCTGGCCGTGCGGCCCGGCCGGCACCGCCCCGAAGCGAGCTGCACCGTCCCGGCCCGCGCCACCCTCCTGCTGTACACCGACGGGCTCGTCGAGCGCCGGCGCCGGCCCCTGACCGTCGGCATCGGCCAGGCCGGCGAGGCCGTCCAGGACGGCCGCGACACCCCCGTCGACGACCTCGCCACCCAGGTCATGGCACGGCTGGCCCCGCTGAACGGCTACGACGACGACGTCGCCCTGCTGCTGTACCGGCACCCGGCGCCGCTGGAGATGACCTTCCCCGCCGAGTCCTCGCAACTGGCACCGGTCCGCAAGGCCCTGCGCAGCTGGCTGGGCCAGTGCGACCTGCCGCCGCACATGGTGCAGAGCGTGCTGGTCGCCGCGGGGGAAGCCTGCGCCAACGCCGTGGAACACGGACACCGCGACGCCCCGGGCGAAAGCGTGCGGCTGCGCGCGGAGGCCCTCGTCGACGCCCTGCACCTGACCGTGGCCGACAGCGGCCGCTGGAAGAAACCGCAACCCCATCTCAACACCCACCGGGGCCGCGGGATCGGTCTGATGAACGCGCTGATGCAGCAGGTCACCATCACGGCCGACACGACCGGCACCACCGTCGCCATGCACACTAGGATCGCCTGATGACCACCCCGCTCACTCTCATCCCCGGTCAACAGCCGGACGGCAGCGCGCTGCTGACGGTCGTCGGTGAGATCGACATGACGAACACCGCCGCTCTGGGCGAAGCGCTCGGCGGGATCGAGGGGCCGCTCGTCGTCGATCTGACAGGCGTGGAGTACCTCGACAGCGCCGGGCTGAGCACCCTGTTCGCCCACAGCGACCGCATCCAGCTCATCGCGACGCCCCTGCTGGAACCGGTCCTGGCCGTGTCCGGCATCACCGAGCTGGTCACCGTGCACGGTCTGGCCGACGGCGGCTGACCGCCCGCCGCGAGTACCGGCTACACCCTGGGCGGGGACGGCGGCCGCAGGTCCAGGTGCAGGCGCACGGTCGTCCGGCCGGGGGTGGCGTCGACCTCCATCAGGTCGCACAGCTGGCGCACCGCCCACAGGCCGTGCCCGCTGCGCTGTCCGGCGCCGGGTGGCAGGTAGCCCAGGTACCAGTCCGGGCCCAGGACGTCGCCGGGGTCGGTGATGTCGCACACGACGCGGTGTCCGGACCGCCGCAGCGTCACCTGCCCGTGGCCGCCGCCGTGCTGGAGCGCGTTGGTGGCCACCTCGTTGACGGCGAACACCAGTCGCTGCGCCCTGTCGCCGTGGACGCCCAGGGTGTCGGCGGTCCGGGCGACGAAGCCCCGCAGCACGGACAGGTCGGTCCCGAAGTCCGTCACGGCGTGCTCGCCGTCGGCGAGCACCGGCTCGAGCGGGCGTCGCCAGGGCCCGTGGCGGCCGGCCGGTGCGGCGTAGTGCTCGCTGATCCGTGCGCGGGCGTCCGCCACCAGTTCGGGGTGGGTGCGCCGGGCGCCGGCCACCACGTCCTCGGGCAGGGACCGGGTGTCGTAGGGGCACACGATCCACGCCGGGCAGTCGGCGAAGGCGACGTTGATCGCCGACTCGTAGCGGGTCCACTCGAGCGTCTCCAGCGCGTCGCGCCCGCGCCACACCGGCTCGCCGATCACCCGCACCCGCCGGTGCCGGCCGCCGGCGGTGCGCCGGTCGACGTAGCGGTGGTACGCCCCCAGGGTGTGTCCGGGCGCGTGGTACCAGTCGTCGGCGTCGACGAACTCGATCTCCCGGGCCGCGTCGTCCAGCGCCTGGCGCAGCAGGCCGATGTTGGCCCCGGTGGTCACCGCCAGGACGGCGTCGTCCGCGTCCAGGCCGTCGAGGCAGAACGGCACCGTCGACGACAGGAACGTCTCTTCACTGTCGTAGACCAGTGCCTGGTGCGTCAGACGTGGTGCGGACCCGGCGTGCGGGCGCGGGGTCGTCGTGTCCGCCGTCACGCCGGAACCTCCCGTGCGGTGACGGTCAGGGAGGGGACCTGGTCCCAGCCGACCACGTGCATGACATGGCTGAGCATCGGCGCGAGATCCACCACGTGCAGGCACCGTCCGGCGGGCAGCCGCTCCGCGGCGCGCACCAGTGCCCGTACTCCGGCCAGGTCGATGAACTGCAGGCCGCTCATGTCGACGATGATGTCACCGGGCCAGTCCAGGGTGGTCTCCAGCGCCGCGGCCAGCGCCTGGGCGGAGTGGTGGTCCACGTCGCCGACCACGCGCAGGGAACGCTGCCCGTCGCGGAACGACGGCACCAGTCTGAGCATGGAGCCGGTGTGGAGGGGTTCCTGTTCCACCGAGCCGGAATGCCGCCGGTCGAAGTCGTGCAGGACGGCGGGGTCGAAGCGACGGGCGTCGTACTGGCAGATCGCCGAGGCGGGACGCCCGGTGAACACCTCGTTCACTTTCGTCTCGTACTCGCCCAGGCGCTCGGCGCCCGGCGTGTCCCGCAGGACCCAGCCCATCTCACCGCTGACCCTGAAGCCCGTGTAGCCGGCCCTGAGCGAGCCGGCGACCTCCTGGTGGAGGGTGGCCACCATGGCATCGGGGTCGAAGGGTCCCCCGGCGAGGTAACTGCCGCCGGCCGTGGTCACGGTGAGCTGGCCCTTCGCCAGCGCCGGCGCCGGGTCCGCCCCGGCCCCGCGCAGCCAGTCCAGCACCTGCTCGGGCGTGCTCCGGTCGGCGAAGTACATGACCCGCTCGCCGCGTCGCAGACCGTCCAGGAGATAGGCGACGGCCACCCGTCGCTGTTCGGCATCGTCGGTGAACGCCAGACACAGGTGGTCGCCGTGGCCGGTCTCGCCGACCGCGCGCTCCCGGGTGTCGTACGCGATCATGCTGGTCCCACCGACTTCACCCTCCCTCAGCTTGCGACTCCACTCGTCACGGTCTGTCGCCCGACAGGGTCCGCGCCATCGTAACGCCCGGTCCCGCCCCGCCCACAAGCACGGGTGAGGGTCGGTCCGGGCCGCCGTGCGGACCGTCGTCCTGTGGGGTCGTCGATCGGCTCGCGCATACGCCGCAGCACCGGTAGACGGCGCAGGTTGTGGCCGGCGTACAGGCGGGTGCGGGAGCGGAGGGCGGCGGTGAGCAGGGTGTCGCAGTCGTCGACGGAGATCCCGAGGGGCTTCTCCACGAACACCGCGTCCAGGCCGTCGTCGAGCATGTCCTCGTACCGCTCGCGCACCGCGACGTCCGCTCCGGACAGGCGTCTGGCGTCGTCCTGCCCTCTGGGGTGGGGGTCGGCGCAGGAGACACCACCCGGGAGCGGCCCGGCCGGTTCGCGAGTGTGGCCAGGGGAGCGCGCCGGCCGACGCCCACCACTCCGATATGCGGTTCGGCATCCGCCGGCCGGACCTGATCGCCCATGTGCCCGTCCCCTCGCTCCGGTTGAGTTCAGTTCAGGTCGGCGCGCAGCGGGTGGTGATCCGAGTACGGGGTCGGACGGACGCGGTGTCCGAGCGCGACCACGCCTCGCAGGAAGATGTAGTCGAACTTGCTCTGCCAGTCGGTGGTCACCTCGCAGTCACCGGTGGGCGAGGGACCGCACTCGGGGTCCGCGTCCGCGGCCAGTGTCCACATCCGGGCGAGTTCGGGGGTGTCGGGCACGGCGTTGAAGTCGCCGAGGACGATCGCGCGATCGTGCCGTGCCACCTCCGCGGCGAGCACTCCGGTCTGCTGCGCCCGGACCGCTTCCTGACGCC
Organism: Streptomyces sp. V3I8; assembly: GCF_030817535.1. NCBI lineage: Bacteria > Bacillati > Actinomycetota > Actinomycetes > Kitasatosporales > Streptomycetaceae > Streptomyces > Streptomyces sp. V3I8. The sequence goes on from NZ_JAUSZL010000002.1 coordinate 90,339, forward strand.
GTTCGGCGAGATGGGTGTTGAAGACCCGGACGGACCTGTCGCCCACCGTGGTGGTGACGGCCATGTACCCACGGTCCTCGGATCCGCCGTCGGGGTACTCGACGTCGACGACGTCCGTCATCGGTGACGCGGAGAGAACGGCCTGGCCGTAGGCTCCCGGACTCCACGGCAGTCCCCCGCAGCGGCCCCAGTTGCGCAGGACCGTGCCGTACTCCACGCGGTAGACCAGCCCGTAGCGGTACCGCAGATGGTCCCGGATCCGCTCGACGTCCCGTACACACGCTTCCTGCAGACCGACGACCTGCGGGGCGGACGCGGCGATCTCCGCCGCCCGGTTGACGTTGCTCTCCTCGCAGGGGTTGCAGATGTTCCACGTCATGACGCGGTTCGGCACGACGTCCACGGGCTCTTCGACGGACAGCGACGTGTCGCCGAAGAGGGAACCGGTCGGCCCGCTGGGGCCGAGGAGCACCAGGCAGGCCAGGACCAGAGCGCCCGCGAGCACACGCGCACGCCTCCTGGACACCATCGCCTCCTCACAGCGGATGCCATGGCATCCGACCCCTCCATCGACGAGATTATCGGACAAGCCGTCGGCCAGGAGGGCGCCGACGTCGGTGATCATCGTCACGGACGTCGCCTCCCCGGCGGGACCACGAGCCGTTCCGGCCACCTGCCGGCCGGCCTCAGGCGTACGTGCGGGGCTCGGGCGGCCTCATTGCGAGGGCCGTCGGGGTCCGTCCGCCGGTGCCGGCCGCGAGTCGGGCGCGGAGGCCGCCGGTGGTGTCGCGCGGCGGGTGCCGACCGCGGGGGCGAGGAGGACCGCCACGGCGACGAAGGCCAGGACGACGGTCATCGCGGCGCGCAGGCCGTAGTGGTCGCCGAGGAAGCCCAGGCCGGGTGGCCCCACGAGGAAGGCGACATAGCCGATCATCGCCACGAGGCTGACGCGGGCCGCCGCGTCGGGTCCGGAGTCCCCGGCCGCGGAGAGGGCGAGGGGGAAGCCGAGCGACGCTCCGAGTCCCCACAGGAGCACGGCCGTTCCGGCGAGGAAGGCGTTGTCGGCGAAGATGACGACGGCGAGGCCGAGCGCGGCGGAGACCGCGCTGGCGCGCACGACGGGCGCGCGGCCGTAGCGGTCGATGAAGAAACCTCCGCCGAACCGGCCGATCGCCATGGCGGCGGCGAAGCCGGCGTAGACGGCCGACCCGAGGGCCGGGTCCATGTCGTGTCCGTCGACCATGAGCAGCGGAAGCCAGTCGTTGGCCGCGCCCTCGGCCAGGGCCATGGTCAGCACGATCCCGCCGATCAGCAGCAGGCGCCGGTCCTTCCAGACCGCGGAATGCCGCGGCTTGCCCTCGGCGGCACCGTGCCGGCTGCCGCGGGTCCGGCCGACTCCGCGGGGGACGGCCCGCAGGGCGTGGGCGAACATGGCGGTGGTGACGACGGCGACGGCCGCCAGATGCCAGTGCACGGGAAAGCCGACGGCGGTGCACAGGATGCCGAGCGAGGCGCCCACGACGGTCCCGAGACTGAAGAACCCGTGGAGTGTGGGCAGGACCGTGCGGGCGGTGATCCGCTCGACCTCCGCGCCGTCGATGTTGACCGCGACCTCGCCGCCGCCCATGCCCGCGCCGAAGAGGAAGAGTCCCGCCATGACAACCGGCGCGGACGACCAGAGCGCTCCGCAGCCGATCACCACCATGCTGGAGACGACGAGCGCGGTCCCCCACCCCATGACCGGCCGGGTCCCGAATCTCGCCACCAGCGCTCCGGAGCCGAGGACGCCGAGCATCGAGCCGACGGAGAGGCCGAACAGCACGATGCCCATCTGCGCGGTCGAGGCGTCCAGTTGGTCCCTGATGTCCGGCGTCCGGGTCACCCAGGAGGAGATCGACAGGCCCGGCATGAGGAAGAAGAGGAACAGTGCCGTGCGGCGGCGGCGTGTGGCCGGGTCTATCACTGCGGGCTCGATCCAGACGTGTGGCAGCCGAGGACGTGGTCGTCCCCGAGAAGTAAATATGCACAAACGTACAGGGCGGTTCCGTTCGCCTCCGCGACCCGCACCACGCACCACGCACCACGCACCACGCACCCATGATCCGTACGGCCGAGCGATGTGATCACTCGATCGTGAGTTCCCTGCGCCCCGTGTCCGCGGTGACGTGATGCTCATCAGGACGGCGGGGATCGCATCCGTCCCGGTGTACGGGGTGTGGGGAGATGGCATGACGAGGGAAACGGGACGGCGGGAGGGTTCGGACAGCCAGGCGGTACTGCTGGTCGCCGGGCTGGCCGATCTGACGGTGAGCACGCTGGGCTCGGCCCTGGGGACGGTGCGCGGGCTGTTACGCCGCTCCGACGCCACGGAGTTGGCCGCGGAGGCCGAGCGGGATCTGAGGGCACGCGGGCGACTGGTGCTGGACCGGTACGCGGACTCTCCCCCGGCCCACCTGGAGATCCTCGCCCGGCACGTCATGGCACGTCATGGCGCGGAAGGCCGTCGATGACGTCCGGGCACTGGGATCCGGCGGCGTTCAAGATCCGCGTGGACGCCGTGCTCCGTCAGGTCGTCGCCGAGGAGGCCGACCGGTTCGCGGCGATCGATCCGCTCCTGGCGCCGGTGGCCGAGCAGGTGGAGGCGGCGGTCGCGGACGGCAAACGGCTGCGGGCGGCGTTCTGCTACTGGGGCTGGCGTGCGGTGGGACAGCCGGACAGCGACGCCCTGGTCCGCGCGGCGGCGTCCATGGAACTGGTGCACGCCGCCGCGGTCGTGCACGACGACCTCATCGACGACAGCCCTCTGCGGCACGGCCGGCCCACCGCGCACATGGCCCTGCGAGGTGCCGTACGCCGCCGTCCGCGCGCCCTCGCCGCCGCACGGTCACTGGCGATGCTGGTCGGGGACCTGCTGATGGCTCTGGCCGGGCAGTTGTTCACCACGAGCGGGCTGCCCGCCGCCTACCTGGCCCGGGCCCGCCCGCTGTGGTCGGTGATGGCACGCGAACTGATCGCGGGCGAGTGCCTGGAGATCCTGCGTACCGGAGCCGGACCGGACACCTCGGCGTCGCTGAAGGTGATCCGCTACAAGACGGCCAAGTACACGGTCGAACAGCCGTTGTTGATCGGCGGGGCGCTGGCCGGGGCCGACGCGAGGCAGCGAGCGGGCTGTTCCGCCTACGGACTGCCGCTCGGTGAGGCGTTCCAGCTGCGGGACGACCTGCTCGGCCTGTTCGGGGATCCGCGGCACACGGGCAAGGCCAACGCCGACGACCTGCGCGGCCACCGGCCCACGGCCCTGCTCGCGGAGACCTGGCGCCTCGCCGACGACGACGACCGGGACCTGCTGCGCACCTTCCTGGGCCGGCGCGACGCGGACGCGGAGGCGCTGGACGCGGTCCGCGCGACGATGCGCCGGCTGAAGTCCCCCGATCGCATCGAGGCCATGATCACCGCGCGGGTCGAGGAAGCCCTGGCGGCCCTCCACGAGTGGGGGGCGCCGGCGCCCGCCGCCCTCGCCCTGACCGCGCTGGCGCATTCGGCGGCGGTCCGCCGGACCTGACTGCCGTAACGAAGTCCCGCGGCGGATTCCTGTGACGGATCCCCGCGACGGATCCCCGCGACGACAAGGAGATTGCCATGCCCCACACCGCACGGTCTTTGGACGCGCTGCGCGAGAACGGCGACGAACTCGCCGACGCCACGGTCGCCACGCTCTTCGAACGCGGGGAAGTCGGTACGTTCAACACCCTGATGCGGTACGTGTCCACCGCCGGCGCTCCCCTGCCCGACGGGCTGCCCGCTGTCGCCCGGGAGTACCTCCGGGCCACGAGCGCGCCGCCGGCCTGGGTGGACTGGTCGGAGATGGAGAAGGCCCGACTGTTCTTCATCGACAACAACGTGCACATCTCCACCGCGCTGTCCTTCGCCGCCATGCCCGCCTGCTATCTCGTGCCGCACGTGGCGAAGCTGCTGTCCGCCACCCACGGGCTGGACTATCCCTCCAAGCGGATGGCGGAGACGGGCCAGTTCACCGTCCATCTGATGCAGCCCGACGCCTTCGAGGCCGGCAGCCGCTTCGTTCCGGCGGCGCAGAAGGTCCGCCTCCTGCACGCCTCGATCCGCCACCACCTCAGGCGCGAGGACCGGTGGGACACCGCCGCGCTGGGAGCACCGATCTGCCAGGAGGACCTGATCGGCGGGCAGATGTTCTTCTCCCTGCTGGTGCTGGACAGCCTGCACCGTCTGGGCATCCACATGTCGACGGAGGGCGCGGAGGCCTACTACTACGCCTGGCGTGTGGTCGGCGCCATGCTCGGCGTCGACCAGGACGCCGTCCCCAGGACCCTCGACGAGGCACGCGCCTTCCTCGACCTGTACATGGTCCGGCACATGGGGCCCTCCGCGGAGGGCGCGCAGCTGACCCGGCAGCTGGTCGACCTGTACGAGGAGGTCGTGCCGGGGACCTTCTTCGACCCGATCGTCTCCGCGCTGATCCGCCACCTCATCGGCGACACCTGCGCCGACTGGCTCCAGGTACGACGTACTCCTTGGGACACCGTCGTCAAGGCCGTGCCGCACCTTCTCGGCGTCCTGGAAACCGTCGAGGACCGCTCCCCGCTCGGCGCCTGGGCGCTGGACCGGCTCGGACACCTCACCACCGTGCTCGAGCTGTCCTCCCTCACCCGAGGGCGCGTCATGCACTACGCGATCCCCGAACAGCTCAAGAAGGACTACGGCATCTCCAGCACGGTCCCCCGCACCCGGCGGTGGACCCCGCCCACGCCCTCGGTCTCCTGACAGACTCGGTGACCTTGGTGACCTCAAGGGCTCTGACGGCCCGTGCGCAGGACCGGACGGCGCAGGGGTGGACGGCGCAGGTCCGGACGGCGCACCGCCGACGGGCGACGGCGGACGCGCGGAATCAGGTGGTGGTGGGCCAGGTCCGCAGCAGCGCCGCGATCCTCCCCGCCGTGCAGGTGGGGTCGAGCAGCAGGTCCTTGAGAGCGACGGCGTCCGCACGCACGGGTTTCACGGAGATTCCGGCGGCGTCGAGGTACATCACTCCGGTCGCGGCGGCCACGGCCAGGTTGGAACGCTCCAGCCAGCGGCACCGGCCCAGTGTGTGCACCAGCGCGGCGGCCTTGGCGTAGGGGCCGCCGTAGACGTCCTGCTCGAACAGCTCGGCCCGGTGCCGGGCGACCGCCGCGACCGGTACGCCGTAGTCGTCGGGGGCGGGATCGTCCGCTCCGGCCGCCTCGGCGACCTGCAGGATCCAGGGAACATCGATGTGCAGTTCCATCAGGCCGCGCGCACTTCCCCTGGCTGCCGAGCGTCCTCGGCCTCGTCGAAGACCGCCTGGTGATCGGCCAGGAAGCGGGCGGCCGCCTCCACACCGCGGGCACGCAGACCGCTGGCATCGTCCTGGACGAGCCGGGCGAGGTAGTCCCCGACACTCACCCCCAGGTCGGCGGCGCGCTTGCGCGCGAGCTCCGCCACGTCCTCATCCACTCGTGCACCCAGCTGTGTCTTCGCCATGCGCCTACGGTAACAGCTGTTACCAAGTCTCGTCCAGGACAGAACATCGGCCCGGACCGGCTGAACGACCACAACGAGGGCACACGACCTTCTGCGACACCGATGGGGTGCCGCTGTTCCGAGAGGAAGAGGAATCCCATGTACATAGGCCTGGGCACCATCGTCGTCATCATCATCATCGTGGCCGTCGTCATGATGCTGCGCCGCCGCTGACCTGCTCACCGCTCGCAGGAGCAGTAGGGGGCAGCTCAAGAGGCCGCCGTGCGACAGGACGGGACGCGGAGCGGTTCAGGGCGGGCGGAGGCGAGTCCCGTCCGCCGCAGCACGGTATCCGGCCCGGTACGTCGAGGTGGTGCAGTCGTTCGTGGACGCGGACCTCGACCGGCTGGTCATGTAGAACGTCAGCCCTGGCCCCGATGGCCTCATCGAGCTCCATCAGCGCGAACTCGACGGGGCATCCGGAAGTTGCAGCCCGCCGGTACGCGAGCCTGAAGTCATGCCGCGAGCCCGGCGGCGAGCGTCCGACCGCGCACCGCGTACGGCGTACCGCATCCACGTACCGTCAGGCATCGGCACGCCACAAGACCGGGCTCGTCCGACCGCGGCATCTGGCCGAGCGCCACCCGGCGGAGCAGTACCGCATGCGGCCCGGACGGGACGAGGAGAGAGTGGCACTGCGGATGAGACGGCCGGTGGCGGGCCCACGCTAGGCGCACCCGCGGCGCCGCCGTACAGGAGGGGCCCGGCTGTCACCGGCGCCGCTCCCCGTACGCCCCGGGTGACGGCCCGGACGGGACTTTCCCCGGTCTGACCGCATCGCGGGCCCAGGTGTGCGCCGAGGTGTGTGCCGTGCACCGGTGGGGAACTCGATCCGCCCGGGTGAGAGGAGCCGATGTGACAACGCCGACGTCAGCAGGCGGCCGTGAGCCGGGCGCTCAGCAGACCGGCGACGAGCCGGACCCGAACCGGTGGCGGGCCCTGTGGGTCACCCTGGTGGCCGGCTTCATGAGCCTTCTGGACGTGACGATCGTCGCGGTCGCCCTGCCCACCCTTCAGCGGGACCTGCACGCCTCCCCCGCTCAGGTGCAGTGGGTGGTGTCCGGGTACGCCCTCACCTTCGCCCTCGCCCTCGTCACCGCCGGGCGGCTCGGTGACGCGCTGGACCGGCGCCGCATCTTCCTGCTGTCCCTCAGCGCCTTCGTGATCTTCAGCGCGGCCTGCGGAGCGGCCCCCGACATCACGCTGCTGGTGGTGGCCCGCCTCGCCCAGGGCCTCGCGGCCGGTTTCATGGCCCCGCAGAACTCCGCGCTTATCCAACAGATGTTCCGCGGCGCCGAACGCGGCCGGGCCTTCGGCTTCTTCGGCGCGACCGTCGGCATCTCCTCCGCCGCGGGCCCCATCACCGGCGGCGCCATCCTCGCCCTGGCCTCGGACACCATGGGCTGGCGGTGGATCTTCTACGTCAACGTCCCCATCGGCATCCTCGCCGTCCTGCTCGGCCGCCGTCTGCTCCCCCGCACCCGGCGGTCCGGCTGGGGACATGTGGACGTGCCCGGCGTGCTGCTCCTCGGTCTCGGCGTCCTCGCGTTCATGTACCCGCTGGTCCAAGCGGACTCCGGCGGCATCAGCCGTCTGTGGTGGCTGTTCCTCGTGGGCGCCGCCCTCCTGGTCCTCTTCGTCCAGTGGCAGCGCCGCCTTGTCGCCCGAGGCACTCAACCGCTGCTCGACCCACGCCTGTTCAGCACCGTGCGCGGGTACGCCATCGGTGCCGGCGTCGGCGCGCTGTACTTCGTCGGCTTCAGCGGTGTCTGGCTGGTCTTCGCCCTCTTCTACCAGCACGGGCTCAACTTCTCCCCACTGCGGTCCGGCCTCGCCGTGACCCCCTTCGCCCTGGGCTCGGCGCTCGCAGCGGTTGTCGCCGGCCGGCTGGTGGACCGGTTCGGCCGCCTGCTCACCGTCTGCGGCCTCACCGCGGTCATCGTGGGCATCGGCGGCACCGCGCTGCTGCTCCGCTTCGTCCCCCTCGACATCGCTCCCTGGGTGGCCGCGCCCGTTCTGTTCGTCGGCGGTGTCGGCGGCGGCTTCGTGGTCTCCCCCAACATCACCATGACCCTGCGGGACGTACCCGTGCGCATGGCGGGCGCGGCGGGCGGCGCCCTTCAGACCGGGCAGCGGCTCGGCGCCACGGTGGGAACCGCCGCACTGCCCGGTCTCTTCTACCTGACACTCGGCGGTGGCGACGACTACCGCGGCGCCGTCGTCACCGCACTGGCCACCGCCCTCATCGGGATGGCGGCGTCCCTGGCGCTGGCGACGTTCGACTGGCAGCGCGACCGACGGGCTCAAAAGCGGCACGACAAGTGCCCGGAGGAAGTCGCCCACAGCCCTGTGCACGCTCGTCAGCACTGATCGCCCGCACGAAGGACGGCGACGCACCCATCCGCGCGACCGAACCGAGTCCTGGCCGGCGTCATGTACGTGCTGAGGACGGGTGTCGCGTGGCGTGGTGTTCCCGCGGAGGCGGTGGGCTGCTCCGGAGTGCTCGGGCCTCAAAGATGATCGATTACGGCTGGCTTCGGCCGCGCCGCCGTCGATGACGTTGCCGGGCCTCGTCCAGCACATGGCCTTGGTGGAGCGCAATTGGTTTCAGCGTGTGTTCGCAGGCCAGGACATTCGCGCAGTCTTCGAGGAGTACGCACGTCACAATGGCCATGCCGATTCGATCCGAGAGCGTATCGATGGAGTCGCCGGGGTGTGAAATACGGATTCGCGGTGGGAACGACCGCGTAGGCGGTCGTTCCCACCGCGCCCAACCAGCGGCGGCTCGTTCGGCCTGGGGTTCGGTAGGGGCGAGGCGGTAGGACGCGGCCGCGGCGGACGATCGTCTTCGACAACTGCTTCCCGTCCGCTCTTCGACCAACTCGTGGATCGGACAGGAATTAAGGCCACAGCATCTGCTTGGTCCACCCCTCTGGTGAAGACAGGTAGACGAGCCGGGTGTGGCGGCGCTGCTTGTCGCCCTGCCAGAACTCCACCGACTCCGGGCGCACCGAATACAGCGTCCACCCCGGGGCCACGAGATCCGGCTCGCTCCTGACCCGCGTGAGCGACGCCTCCACCTGCGCATCCCTCTCGGCCAGGTCCGCGAGCGGTTGCGATTGCCGGCCGAGCAGGGCTTCCGCCCGTGCCCCCGCACCGCGGGCGAGGAAGTCCGCAGCGCACAGTTCAGGGGTTTCTCGCACGACTCGTCCGCGCACCCGGACCTGGCGGGCGAGCGGTGCCCAGTAGAAGGTCAGCGCCGCATAGGGGCGGACAGCGAGGTCGCGGCCCTTGACGCTGCTCGCGTCCGAGGCGAACTGCCAGCCCTCGGGGCTCACGTCCTTGAGGATGAGTACGCGGGCGGTCGGATCACCGCCGGCGTCCGCCGTGGCCAGCGTCATGGCATGCGGCTCCTTCACCCCCGCGCTCAACGCGTTGAGCAACCACTCGGTGAACAGCTCGGACGGCGTGTCCGGGGTGATCGATGGGTCGAACCCGGGGAGCTCGCCGGCGAATACCTCGATGTCCCGCAATGTCTGACGCAGGTCGGTCGCACCGGTCACGTTTCACTCCCTCAGCCGTGATCGTTCAAGTCGAACTGAACCTATCAACCTGCGTGATTCACAAGCCGATTGAGGTTGATCAAGCCGCTTCGGCCCCGGGTAGGACGAACATCCCTGCGTCCACCTTGGCCTGCGCGCTGTCGCCGGCGACGAAGACGTCGGGCCGACCCTTCTCCAGGACATGACGGAAGACGGTGTTGAACGCCTTCACCACGCCGGCGTCGGCCGGGGCCACCTCGGCGTCAGCCGGCCGAGTCGTGTGACCTGTCGGTGGAGGTGGGCGCTCCGGTGGCGGTGTGGGTCCAGCTGGCGAGTATGCCGAGGGCTTCGGCGGAGGGGGAGGCGGGTTCGGGGGTGTAGATGACCAGGCTCTGTTCGGGGTCGTCTTCGGCGGCGAGGACGACGTAGTCGAGGGTGAGGTCGCCGACGATGGGGTGGTGCAGGCGTTTGGTGCCGGTGGTGTGGGCGCGGACGTCGTGGTCGGCCCAGAGCCGGCGGAAGGCGTCGCTGTGCAGGGACAGTTCACCGATCAGTTCGGTGAGTTGCGGGTCGTCGGCGTGACGTCCGGCGTACAGGCGCAGGCCGGCCACGGTGTCGCGGGCGGCTCTTTCCCAGTCGGTGTAGAGGGCGGGAGCGGCCTGGTCGAGGAAGACGAAGCGGGCGAAGTTCCGTTCGCGGTGCGGGCGGGATGCGAAGTCGACGAACAGGGCGTAGCCGAGCCGGTTGGCGGCCAGGACATCCATGCGTCTGCCTTGGACGACGGCGGGAACGCTGAGCGCGTCCAGGGCCCGGTAGAGGGCGGGGCGGACCCGCTGCGGGGCGAGGGGGTGCTTGCGGCGGGCCCGGGCGGCCGTTGCGGGCTGGGCGAGGTCGAAGAGGTGGGCGCGTTCGGTGTCGTCCAGGTGCAGGGCGCGGGCGACGGCCTCCCAGACCGCTTCGGAGACGCCCTGGGTGCGGCCGCGTTCCAGGCGGATGTAGTAGTCGACGCTCACTCCGGCGAGCTGGGCGACTTCTTCGCGGCGCAGTCCGGGGACCCGGCGAGGCCCGGCATGGGGGGTCAGTCCGGCCTCTTGGGGGGTGATCCGGGCCCGGCGGGTGCGCAGGAACTCACGGATCTCGCTGCTGCGGTCCATGGGTTAACCGTACGGCGGCCCCGTGGACCGTCCGGGTAGCCAGAGGGGTTCTGCTGGACCCCCGGACGAACGCGCCCCCGTACGGGCCTCCGCGGCGGGCCGGCGGGTGGTTGCCTGGATGGCGGGCCTGCTCCACCGCACCGATCATGGCACTGGCGGGCTGAAGGCCCCCTGACCTGGTACGACACCGCCTGCCCTGCAGACACAGAAGGAAGATCCATGGCTTTGAAACTGACCGGCACCGTCGCGCTCGTCACCGGCGCGAGCAGCGGTATCGGAGCGGCTACCGCCCGCGAACTGGCCGGACAGGGCGCCGCGGTCGTCATGGTGGCCCGTCGCAAGGACCGCCTGGAAACGCTGGCCGCCGAGATCACGCAGGACGGCGGGACCGCGCTCGCGGTGGAGGCGGACATCACCGGGCGTCGCCAGGCCGAGGCAGCCGTACACCAGACGGTGGAACGGTTCGGGCGGCTGGACATCCTGGTCAACAACGCCGGCCTGATGCTGCTGGGCCCGGTCGTCGGCGCGGATCCCCAGGAATGGGAGCGCATGATCGCCGTCAACGTCCAGGGCCTGCTCCACACCACCCACGCCGCCCTTCCGCACCTGCTCACGGCCGCCGAGGAGGGACCGCGCCGGGTCGCTGACATCGTCAACATCAGCTCGATCGCCGGCCGCAAGGCGTGGGCGAACTACGGGGTCTACAACCTCACCAAGTTCGGCGTGAACGGGTTCACCGAGTCGCTGCGCCAGGAGCTGGCGGGCCGGCACGTACGGGTGGGTGTCCTGGAGCCGGGCGCCGTCGACACCGAGCTGAACTCGCACAACAACGAAACGATCCACGCCGAGATGCTCGATCCGTTCAACGAGCAGCACGAGCGCCTCGCGCCTGCAGACATCGCCGAGGGGATCGCCTTCATGGTGACCCGGCCCCGGCACGCGGCAGTGGCCGAACTCTGGGCCATGCCCACCGACCAGGCCTGACCACCACCACGACAAGGGAGTACCTGATGAAGCACGTACAACTGGGCGGACTGGACGTCTCACGCATCGGCCTGGGCGCCATGACCATGGCCGGCACCTACACCACCGGCGGGGAACTGGACGACACCGAGTCGATCCGCACCATCCACCGGGCACTGGACCTCGGCGTCACGCACATCGACACCGCCGAGATCTACGGCCCCTTCCACAGCGAAGAGGTTGTCGGCAAGGCCATCAAGGGCCGGCGCGAACAGGTCGTCGTGGCCACCAAGTTCGGTCTGGTCTCCCACTCCGGCGACAGCCCGGCCCCTGGCGTCACCGACAGCAGCGCCGCCAACGTGAAGGCCGCCGTCGAGGGCTCGCTCAAGCGGCTCGGCACCGACCACATCGACCTGTACTACCAGCACCGCGTCGACCCGAACACGCCCATCGAGGAGACCGTCGGCGCCCTCGCGGAACTGATCGACGAGGGCAAGATCCGCCACATCGGGCTCTCCGAGGCCGGCCCCGCCACGATCCGCCGCGCGCACGCCGTCCACCCGGTGGCCGCGCTGCAGACCGAGTACTCGCTGTGGACCCGCGACGTCGAGGACGAGATCCTCCCGCTGCTGCGCGAGCTCGGCATCGGCTTCGTCCCCTATTCGCCGCTCGGGCACGGTCTGCTCACCGGGCAGATCCGCACCGTCGACGACTTCCCCGACGACGACTGGCGCAAGACCAACCCGCGTTTCACCGGCGAGAACTTCCACCGCAACCTGGCGATCGTCGACGAGGTGCAGGCGATCGGCGCCGAGATCGGCGCGACGCCGGCCCAGACCGCACTGGCCTGGATCCTCACCCGCGGCGACGACATCGCCCCCATCCCCGGAACCCGCAGGGTCGCACGCGTCGAGGAGAACACCGCCGCCGACGGCATCGAACTCACCCCGGCCCAGCTGGAGCGACTGAACAACCTCACCCCCGCCGCGGGCGAACGCCACGACGAGGCGAACATGGCCAGCATCGACCGCTGACCCGCCGACCGTACCGAGTGATCGGACAAGGAACTAGGAGTACACCCGGTTGGGGTCCTCGGGCCTCACCGTCAGCCGCATCGCCCTGGGAACCACGAGCTACGGCGACGGCTCCCGCGAAAAGTGGGCCCTCCACCACGACGAGGCCGCGCCGTTCCTCCAGCAGGCGCTCGACCTCGGCATCACCTTCTGGGGCACCGCCAACATCTACAGCTTCGGCACCTCGGAGACGATCGTCGGCAAGGCGATCACGCAGTTCGCACGGCGCGACGACATCGTGCTGGCGACCGAGGTCCACCAGCACATGCACGACGGCCCCGGCGGCTCCGGCCTGTCCCGCAAGGCGACGTGGTCAGGGCGGGCAAAGCCCGCTACCTCGGCGCTTCCGGCATGTACGCCTGGCAGTTCGCCAAAATGCAGCACACCGCCGAACTGCACGGATGGACCAGGTTCGTCTCCATGCAGGACCAGTACCACCTGGTCCAGCGAGGAGAGGAACAGGAGATGTTTCCTCTGCCGGCCGACCAGAACTTCGACGGCCGGCCACTGTGGCAGGACAGCGACAAGCCGACCATCGACGCCGTCGAACGCATCGCGAACGACCGGGGCGTCTCCATGGCCACGATCGCACTCGCCCGGGTCCTCAAACGCCCGGTGGTCGACGCCCCCATCGTCGGCGCGACCAAGGAACACCACCTGCCCGCAGCAGCAGCCGCGCTCGGCGTCACCCTCACCGACGACGAGACGAAAGCCCTCGAGGAGCACTACGTGCCCCGCGAGCCGACCTACTTCTGACCCACCGCACCCCTCAAAAGAGAAGCATCATGAGTTCCTGGAGCCCCACACAGCGCGCGTCGAGCGAGTCGAGCGAGGAGGCGCGGTGGAACTGCTCCTCGGTGATCTCGCCGAGCTGGCCCTGCTCACCCATACCCGCGATGAAGACGTGAGCTCCTTCATCAACGAACAGTCGGGCGCCGGCCGGCGCCGTGCCGGTCGATCCGCCGGTGATCACCGCTGCTCTGCCATCGAGCTTTCCCACGACCACTCCATTGAGCTGGGGGCCGCCGACAACGGTGGGTGCGGTGCGTTTGAACGCCCCACATGCGTGTTACGCGTGAAGGGCTGACACCCGCCCGTCGACGTCACCACGCTGGAGGCACTCGTGACCACCGCGGTCAAGGACATGCTCAAGGCCTACCCCGCCGACCTGGGCGGCGTGGACCGCGAGAAACTCGCCCGCTGCATCGAAGCGTGCATCGCCTGCGCCCAGGCGTGTACCGCGTGCGCGGATGCCTGCCTGTCGGAGGAGATGGTCGCCGAGCTGACCAAGTGCATCCGTACCGACGCCGACTGCGCCGACATCTGCACCACCACCGCTGCGGTGCTCTCCCGTCACACCGGCTACGACGCCGACGTCACCCGGGCGGTCCTGCAGGCATGCGCCACCGTCTGCAGAGCTTGTGGTGACGAGTGCGCGAGCCACGCCGACATGCACGATCACTGCCGGATCTGCGCCGAGGCGTGCCGCACCTGCGAACGAGCGTGCAACGAACTGATCGGCTCCCTGGGCTGACCGCCTCGCGCACGGCTCTCGCGCACGGCTTCAGCCGTTGTCCACCGGTTACGGACGGTGGATCCGGCCCGTCTCAGGATATCGAGCGCCCAGCCCCGTTCCACGGCTTCGGAGGGCAGATCCCCAACAAGTGACGGAGGCATCGCATGAGCAGCAAAGGACCCGAGGAGCCTGAAGCCGACAGGACGGTGTCGCGAGCGCGATCCGGACCGCTCGGCCTTCGGCGGGCCAGAACCGGAACCGAGCCGGCCACCGCTCGAAGTCCCCTGCGTCTGCGGTTGCTGCTCTCGGCCGGCTTTCTGCCGCTGTTCGTCGCGGCGAGCGTGATATTCGCCGTGTGGGCGGCGAATTCCGGTACGGAAGACAGTCCCGGCCGTGGTGTGCTGATCGTTCTCGCGGCCGTGTGCGCGGCGCTCGCGCTGGTGGCGGCTGGAGACCTGGGGGTCGTGACACATCGGTTGCGGCATGCACGGCGCGTTCCGGGGCCGGCGCGATCGGAAGGCTCGCCGCACGGGTGACATCCTCGTCGGTTCGTCTCGTGAGACTCGTGCGGTATGGACTCGCGTGGTGTGAGCCGGTCAGGTCGGCACCACCGTCGTCCGCGGGTGCCGACGGCCGCCGCGTACGGCATCCGCGAGGTCTGCCTCCTCGGACCGGTCGGCGCCACCGGCCCCGCGCCCGCCGTCACCCGTACCACGCCGAGGCGTGGAGGAGGATGCCGACGGGCAAGGGCGCCAGGCGTGGACGTCGCCGTTAGACCGCGTCGCCCGCGTTCGCGACCATGCGTACGAGGGTGTCGACCAGCTCGTCCGCCGTGGCGTGCAACCCGCCCCCACCGAGGTGGCCGATCAGCTCCATCTCCGCGATGCCGTGGGCGCCCGCCAGCAGCAGGGCGCCGTAGTGCCGCGTGTTCCGCTCCCCCACCAGGCCGGCGACGACGGCCAGGAACTCCTCCTGAAAACGTCCCGCCGCACGGATGCGGTCCGCGACCGGGTCGCTCGCCGGTCCGCACAGCCGGCTCCGGACGTGGTCGAGCCCCTCACCCAGTTCCTCGGGGCGGTGCCCGGGGCGTCTGAACAGCATCTGGTACAGGTGCGGCCGGTCCCGGCCGACGCCGATGAGGGTGCGCAGTGCGCGGCCCAGCCTGTCGGCGGCCGGCAGCGCCGGATCGGCGCGCAGGGCGTGGATCCGGTCGGCGATCCCCTGCCAGCTCTCGGCCGCCACGGCCGTCAGCAGACTGTCCTTGCCCGTGAAGTGCCGGTACGGCGCTCCCCTGCTCACGCCTGCCCGCGCACCGACCTCGCGCAGGGTGACGGCCTCCGGGCCGCCGAGGTCCAGGAGTTCGGCGGCGGCGTCGAGCAGGGCACGGCGGGTGACGGCGGCTGATTCCGCGCGGGTGACCATGACGCCCATCATACAGTTGACAGTGTCACCTGAACCGGTACCGTAACGAAGGTGACAACGTCATCTGAAGCAGAGAAACTGATCGTCGTGACCGGCGCCTCCACGGGCATGGGCGCGTCGACCGCCCGCGAACTGGCTCGCCGGGGATTCCACGTCCTGGCGGGCGTACGGCGCGAGAGCGACGCCGACACCGTCCGGGCGGCCGGGATCGAGCCGGTCATCCTCGACATCACCGACTCCGGGCACGTGGAGGCACTCGCCGCGCGGGTCGCCGACGACCCGCGCCCCCTGCACGCGCTCGTCAACAACGCCGGCATCCAGGTGAACGCGCCGGTCGAGACCCTGCCGCTGACGGAGTGGAGGCGGGTCTTCGAGGTCAACCTGTTCGGGCACATCGCCGTCACCCAGGCGCTGCTGCCCGCACTGCTGCGCAGCAAGGGGCGCGTGATCAACATCAGCTCGGTCGGCGGCAAGTACGCCATGGCCACGTACGGCGCGTACGCCGGTGCGAAGTTCGCACTGGAGGCGGTCAGTGATTCGCTGCGCCGGGAGGTCGCTCCGCTGGGCGTACAGGTGGTCGTGGTCGAGCCCGGCGGCGTCCGTACGAAGATCGCCGCCCGCGGTATCGCGACGGCGAACGACCTGGCCGCGCGGATGACACCGGAGCAGGCCGAGCGCTACGGCGGCCTGGTCCTGGCGAACAACGAGCTGATGGCCACGGGTACCGCGTCGGGCCTCACCCCGGACGCCGCCGCCCAGGTCGTCGTGAAGGCCGTGACGATCCGCAGACCCCGCGCCCGCTACACCGCGGGCCGGGACGCCGCCCTGATCATGCGTCTGGGCCCGATGCTGTCCGACCGCATGCTGGACCGCGTCCTCGCCGCCAACCTGCGCCGCCACCGTCCGAAGGGGACCGCGTTCGCGCACGCCGGCTGACGGGAGGGGTGCTGCCGCCGATCAGGCCGCGTCCCGGGGCGGAGGCGGGGTGTCCGCACGCCCACCGCGCCGGGCATGCGAACACTGGCGGCGTACGCCCTGGTCGTCGGGTTGTGTACGGCGATCGCGCCGGCGCCCTTGCTGCAGCGCTGGGCGCGGCTTCTCCCCCTGCCGGGGCACCCGTGACGGCTGCCCCGCGCCGGGCGCCTACGAGGGCATCCGGACGGAGTCGGCACCGGCGGACCTGGCCGGCCGCGACGTCGCCGCCCTGTCCCGGGCCCGGGCTGTCCGGAGCCAGGACGCCGTGGCCGACTGCCTGTCCGCCGCCACGACCCTGTGGCTGCCGGTCACGCCGCCGGTCTGGACGAGCCCGGTTGCGCCGATCCGGGCGGAGCCTGCTCGCGCCGCCGCCCGTGGCGTGTTCAAGCCGTACCGGACCGCGGGTACCCACCCTCCTTCGCGCACCTCACCCCGAAATCCGCGGAGGAACACGCAGAGGAACCCGAGCGGACGCTCCTGCCGCTCCTGCCGCTCCGGCCGGTCTGCGGATGCGCGGACGCGGGAACTGCACGAGCCTGGAGTCATGACAGATCCGCACGTGCCCCCGGAGGAGACACCACCGGTCGAGGGCTCCATCGCCGAGGCGCACGAGGAACGCGCGGACGGGGGGATGTGGGAGCATCCCGGCGTCTGGCTCTGGCTGATCGTCCTCGGCGCCGTGATCGTGGCGGCCTTCTTCATTGCCCGCATCTTCTCGCTCTGAGGTCCCGGCTCCTCGCGAGGTCACGGCCCCAGGGGGTCGGTGGAGCGGGTCACCGAGTCATACGTACGCGCGCCCACCCACCGGCCCGTCAGGACACCCGAGGAGCCGCCCGGCACACCGGAGAACGGCTCCGTGTCCGGTTCGGGCCACGGTTCGGGCCACACCGCGTCACGGGCGCGGGCGAGCGTGACGTGCGGCTTCCAGCGCCCGGGGGCGTGGATCGGGTTCAGCGGTCCGCAGGCCGGGGCGTCGCGCAGTGTCCGCCACACCGCCTCGTGCAGGTCCAGCAGGGCTTCGTCGGGCCGGACGGCCCAGGCCAGCACATGCCTGCGCCCGGTGAATCGCACCGTTCCGTCGAGGCGCAGCGGGACCGGCAGGACGGCGAGGGCCCGATTCAGCCGGACGCGTACCTCCGCCCCGAGACCGTCGGCCGTGGCGAGGGTGAGATGGGGACGGTTCGTCGGATGCCGATGCGTGGCCTGGCTGGGCAGACCCGCGTCCAGCAGACGCCGCCACACGTCGCGGACGGCCCGCTCGGTCATTTCGTCGGGCAGCAGTTCCACCGTGTGCACCAGGTCAGCGTACGGGCGCCACGCCGTCCGTACGCGAAGACGCCAGGGCGGTTGCAGGAACGGACGCGGCGACGTGACAGGATTCCCTCATGTCTACCAACGTTTTCTTCGACATCACCATCGACGGCGAGGCCGCGGGCCGGATCGTCTTCAAGCTGTACGACGACGTCGTCCCCAAGACGGCGCAGAACTTCCGTGAGCTGGCCACCGGCCAGCACGGCTTCGGGTACGAGGGCTCCGGCTTCCACCGCGTCATCCCGGACTTCATGCTCCAGGGCGGCGACTTCACCCGTGGCGACGGCACCGGTGGCAAGAGCATCTACGGCGCGAAGTTCGACGACGAGAACTTCAAGCTCAAGCACGACAAGCCGTTCCTGCTGTCCATGGCGAACTCCGGCCGCAACAGCAACGGCTCGCAGTTCTTCATCACCACGGTGGTCACGTCGTGGCTGGACGGCAAGCACGTGGTCTTCGGCGAGGTCGTCGAGGGCTCGGACCTGGTGAAGAAGATCGAGTCCCTGGGTTCGCAGTCGGGTACCACCCGCGCGAAGATCGTGATCGCCTCCTCGGGCGTCGTGGAGAAGTAGCGCTCACGCCCCGGGCGGCGGGTCCGGCTCGACGCAGGCTTTCCGGCCGCGCAGCCGCCCCCGCCCTGCCCGGGGCCCCGCGCCCGCCGCTCCGTCCCGCAGTGGACCGGAGCGGCCACCACCTCGGACCTGCCGGCGCGCAGACCGCGGTGCCGGTGACCGCGCGGGCCGCGGCCACCTGGGCACCCGCGTGTCCGTCGGCCGTCAAGGGGCTTCCAGCAGGGTGTACGCGCCCCTGCGGACGATCACGATGCCAGGGCGCCGAGCAGTCGAGCAGCCGAAGAGCACGCTGCGTGGGCCGGCGCCCGAAGCGCCCGGCCGTTCTGTCCTTGTTGGCGCCTCTTATAGGCTTGGTCCGTTCTGGGGCTGCCGGGCAATGGTGCTCAGCGCGACGGGTCGTCCCACGGGGAGCGGAATTCCCCGGGCCCGATCGCCTCCCTTGTCCGGACCGCCGTCTTTGAAAGGCTCCCCGCACCATGCCCTTGGCACTGCTCGCCCTGGCCGTCGTCGCGTTCGGCATCGGCACCACCGAGTTCGCCACCATGGGGCTGCTGCCCCAGATCGCCGACGGGGTCGGCGTGTCCGTGCCGCACGCCGGCAACCTCGTCTCCGCCTACGCGCTCGGCGTCGTCGTCGGCGCCCCCGTCCTGACGGGCATCGGCGCGCGCATACCCCACAAGCGGCTGCTGCTGCTCCTGGCCGGGCTGTTCGTGATCGGCAACGCCGCGTCCGCGCTCGCACCCACCTACGGTCCGCTCTTCGCGGCCCGCTTCCTGGCGGGTCTGCCGCACGGAGCGCTGTTCGGTGTCGGCGCGGTCGTCGCCTCACGGCTGGTCGCTCCCGAGCGGGCGGCACGCGCCGTGTCGAAGATGTTCCTCGGCCTGACCGTCGCGAACATCGTCGGCGTACCGGCGAGCACGGCCCTGGGACAGCAGCTCGGCTGGCGCTCCGCCTACTGGGCGGTCGCCGTCATCGGTCTCCTCGCCCTCGTCGCGCTGGCCTTCTTCGTCCCCCACCAGCCACGTGCGCAGCAGTCCGGCATCCGGCACGAACTGCGGGCGATGGGCAACAGGCAGGTCGCGATCGGCCTGGCCACGGCGGTGGTCGGGTTCGGCGGGTTCTTCGCCGTCTACAGCTACCTGGTGCCCATGCTGACGCACCTGACGGGCATCTCGGACTCGTCGACCACCCTGGTCCTCGCGCTCTACGGCGTCGGCATGACCGCCGGCACGCTGCTCGCGGGCCCGCTCACGGACCGCGCCCTGCGACCGACGCTGTACGGGGGACTCGTCCTGCTCGCCGCGGGGCTGGTGACGTTCTACTTCAGTGTCCACAGCACCGTGCCCGCCCTCGTCACGATCACCTTCATCGGTGCGATGGGCTCCCTCATCACCACGCCCGTCCAGATGCTCCTCATGGCCAAGGCCAAGAACGCTCCCACCATGGCGGCCGCCTCCAACCACTCCGCCTTCAACCTGGCCAACGCGGGCGGCGCCTGGCTCGGCGGCCTGGTCATCTCCGCGGGCTGGGGCTGGGCGGCGCCCAACCTGGTCGGCGCGGCTCTCGCCGTGGCGGGCCTCGGCCTGGCCTTCGCGGGAGGCCTCATGGACCGGGGCGGCTCCCGCTCCGAAACGATCGCCTCCTCCACGGGAGAAGCCTCGACACCGGCCGGCGAGGACACGGTGCCGCAGCGCACCTGACGCCGCCCCCCTCCGGCGGTTCCGACATCGCCGGTGTCACCCGCGTCGCCGGTGTCTCCGGCATCATCGGTGTCACCTGCGGGGACCTGCTCCGCGAGCGCCGCCTCCGTCGCGTAGCGGCCGACGGACCCGGGGCACCCCCTACTCGGGCCCGGGCAGCCGTGGGGCACCCCTAACGTGCACAAGTTCCGTTGATCGCGCAGGACTTGCGGCTGAGAATGGCGTCTGCCGGGGCCCACCGGCAAGTCCACAGTGCTCGCGCGACCGGGCCGCGGAATCGGCCGGCGTCGCGGGCACGGGCCGAGGAGGGAACCCATGACCAGCACACCGGACGCACTGGACGCGGTCGAGCGGACCGCGCTCCTGACCGCGGCCCTGCGCGCCGCGGAGACCGCCCGCGAGGACCGGCTCTACACGGATCCGTACGCGGCGCAGCTGGTCGGTGCCGTCGGCCCCGGTCTGCTGAGCGAGGTGCGGGCGGCCACCTTCCCGGCAGCCTCGGCCCGCAGCGTGCCGAGCACCCCCGACTACAACGCCATCCGCACCCGGTTCTTCGACGACTTCCTCCAGCGTGAGGCGTCGGCCGCCGACCGGCCGCAGATCGTCCTCGCCCCGGCGGGCATGGACTCGCGCGCCTACCGCCTCGACTGGCCCGCGCACACACGCTATTTCGAGGTCGACCGCCCCGCCGTGCTCGCCTTCAAGAAGAAGCGGCTGCACGACGCCGAGCCGCGCGTCGACCACCGCACCGTCGCCGTCGACCTCACCTCCCCCGACTGGGAAGAGGCACTGATCGCGGCCGGCTACGCGCCGGACGCCCCGTCGGTGTGGCTGCTGGAAGGCCTCCTCTACTACATCGCCCAGGACGACGCACACCGCATCCTGGAACGGGTGGCGGCCGTCATGGCACCGGGCAGCCGCATCGCCGCGGACATCGTCAACGACTCCGCCCTGACGCTGCCCGGCATGCGGCCCCTGCTCGACGTGTTCGCCGGATGGGGCTGCCCCTGGGTCTTCGGCACCGACGAGCCGGAAACCCTCTTCGACGCCCACGGCTACAAGGTCCGGGCCGTGCAGCCCGGCGATCCGGAGGCCGACTACGGCCGCTGGCCCGACCCGGTGCCGCCGCGCGGCGAGACCGGTGTGCGTCGTGTCTTCTTCGTCCACGGCACCAGGAGCTGACATGGCCGACGTCGTGATCGTCGGCGCCAGCATCGCCGGCCTGGCCACCGCGCTCGCCATGGGCGGAGCCGGCCACCGGGTCCGGGTGCTGGAACGTGCCGACGCCCCGCCCCAGGGACCCCCGGGAGAGGTCGCACTGGACTGGGACCGGCCCACCGTGCCCCAGGCGGTGCACTCCCACACGATCTCCTCGTCCGCCGTGGCCGTACTGCGCAGCAGGGTGCCCCGGCTGCTGGAGCGGCTGACGGAGAACGGAGCCGAACTCCTCGACCTGCTGGACGCCCTGCCGCCGCTGGTGACGGATCGCGCCCGCGAGGTGGGCGACGAGGAACTGGTGGCCCTGGCCTGTCGCCGCAACGTCCTCGAACTGCTCCTGTACCGCACCGCCCAGGAGCTGCCCCACGTCGGGATCGAGCACAACGTCACCGTCCGAGGCGCGGAGTTCGACCCGGCACCGGGCGCCCGCATCCGGTCGGTGACCGACGCGGACGGCAGGCGTGTCCCGGCGGACGTGGTCGTCGACGCCACCGGTCGCCGTACGGAGTCCCGGTCCTGGCTGGAGGCGGCGGGCGTACCGCTCGCCCCCGACCTGACGGTGCCGAGCGCCATGACCGGCTTCAGCCGCCACTACCGGCTCCGCTCCCCGGGCCGGCCCGCTCCGCTCAACCGCGGCAACGCGACCGCGGGGGTCTGGGACCACTACGCCGCCGCCCTGCACCCGGGTGACAACGGCACCTTCGCCATCGCGCTGATGATGCCCACCGGGGACCGGGAGACGGCCTCGCTGCGCGACCCGGCGGCCTTCGGCGCCGTCGCCCGGGCCACCCCCGGCCTCGGCCCGTGGCTGGAGCCCGGGGT
Organism: Streptomyces sp. V3I8; assembly: GCF_030817535.1. Classification (NCBI taxonomy): domain Bacteria; kingdom Bacillati; phylum Actinomycetota; class Actinomycetes; order Kitasatosporales; family Streptomycetaceae; genus Streptomyces; species Streptomyces sp. V3I8. Next base: position 112,184 of record NZ_JAUSZL010000002.1, read on the forward strand.
GAGCGAAGCCCTGACGCCGGTCAACGTGATCGCCTGCCCGCCGAACACCCTGCGGGGCACGGTCACCGACCGGCAGGAGCCCGTCGCGGGCCTCTTCGCCGTCGGTGACGCCGCCTGTGTCACCAACCCGCTCTTCGGGCGCGGCATGTCGCTCGCCCTGCGCCACGCCTTCGAGCTGGCCGACCTGATCGGCACCGGCCGGGTGGACCATGCCACGAGCCGGGCCGCCGCCCGGCTGGCGGAGCGGGTGTACCTGCCCTGGTACGAGGCCGCCGCGCGGGACGACGGCCGGCGCTCGGCGCTCTGGGACGCGTCCAGGGGGATCAGCCCCGCGGAACCCGCGCCGTCCTCCGGGTCCGCACCGTCCCCCGGTCCCGCGGCCGGTTCCGGACCCGTGCAACTGCGCGACGCGATGCTGTCGGACGCCTGGGTGTGGCGTGCGATGACCCGCTCCGTCATGGGGCTGCGACCGCCGGCCGAGGTCTTCGGCGACGAGAAGTTCCTCGCCCGTGTCCGGCAGGCACCGCCGGTCGACCCCGCCCTGATCCCGTCGGCGCCGACCCGGGAGGAGCTGCTGGGCATCCTCGCGTCGTCCGGGGGAGCCGGGTAGACGACGACCCGCGCACCCCGCGGCAGACCCTTTACCGTCCGCCCGTCCGCCCGTGCAGCACTCGTCGAAGAGAAGAGGACCCGATCGTGTCCGACACCCCTGCCGAGCCGGCCGGCGGCCGCATCCGTCTCGGCTACCCCAGCTCTCCGCGGACGGCACACGAACTGCTCGCGACCGTGGGGCTCTCCCCGAAGGACGCGTTCCTCGCCCCGTACGACCTCAACGACCCCTTCTCAGCACTGCGCAAGGGTGAACTGGACGTTCTGATCGTCAAGTTCGACCCCGACGAGGCTGACCTCGAGGTCAGCGGGGTCCTGGGCACCGAGCAGCGCGCCGCCGTCCTCGGCAGCGCTCACCCCCTCGCCGGCCGGGACTCCCTCTCGATCGAGGAACTCGCCGACTACGACGGTTTCGAATGCCCCGGTTCCTTTCCCGCCTACCTCTGGGACGAGGTCGTACCGCCCCGTACCCCCGGTGGCCGCGTGATCAACAGGCGGCACCGGGCGACCTCGATCGAGGAGATGATGGGCCTGGTCGTTCGGGACAACGCGGTACACATCTCGGTGATCTCCCTGGCCGACATGGCGCCCCCGGCGCTCAGGATCGTCCCCATCCACGATCTCCCGCCGACCTCGCTCCGTCTCGCCCGGCGTGCGGGCACCGACGTGCCCCCGCACGTCACCGCCTTCGTCGAGGCCGTCGAATCGGCCTGCCGTACGACGGTGACGCGGCACGCCGGGCTCGACGCCTGAACCCGGCGTCAGTTCCCCAGGGCCTGGTCCACCGTGGGATAGCACTGGATGATCGCGTCGAGGCCGACCATGTCCATCACGCGCCGTACGGGCGCCTGCGCACCGGCCACACGCACCCAGCCTTCGGTGGCCACCGCGGCCTTGTAGGCGATGATGAGCAGGTTGACGCCGCTGGAGTCCATGAAGGTCACCTCGGTCAGGTCCGCGACGGTCCGCAGCGGCGCGTCGCCGGCCGGTGACGTCAGCACGTCCCCGACCCGTCCACGCGCGTCATGGTCCAGGTCACCGGACAGGGTGACGACACGTACGCCGTCGGCGGTGGTGTAGCTGGTGGAAAGAGGGCCGGGCTGTGCCGGATGCGACTGGGTCACCGTGTCCTCACTGCGTTCGCCGATGCGGTTCAGGCCCGCGTACGTACCGCGGGTCTGCCACGAGCGGGCGCCAGGGTGCATGCTCGGACGGTGGGCCCGCACAGCAAGAGTCGCACGGAGTGGACCGTGCCGGGCACCAGGGCGGACGGGCAATCGCGAAGGCGGAGGGAAAAGTGCGGTCGGTGGGCGTGGGCGGCGACAGCGGCGGCAGGCCGGACGCCCGTGCCGGCATGTCCACCGCCATGCCGTTGAACGGTGGCAGCTCCTGCATCGCCGAAGCACGTCGCCTGGCGGTCGGCTTCCTCGGCCGCGCCCGCGCCGAGCGGAACGTGGTCGTGTCCGCCTACGCCGTGGACCTGACGCAGCTGGTGGTGAGCGAACTGGTGACCAACGCCCGCAAACACGCCCCCGGCCCCGCCCTGCTGGAACTGCGCATCACGGGCACCTCGGTGGAGGTGACCGTGCGGGACAGCGCCCGCAGACGGCCCGTCGTCCGCGCCGCCGATCCCCGACGGGTCGGCCAGCACGGTCTGGAGATCGTGACGGCCGTCGCCGAGAGGTTCCGCGTCCGCCTCGAACCGTCCGGCAAACGCATCACCGCCCACATCGCCCTGACCGACGCCTCCGACGGCAGCCGGGACGACACCGGCGCGCCCACCGGCCTCCGGTGACATGTCCTCCGCCCCGGCGACGGCGGAAAACGATCTGTCTCAGTTGACGCGTCGGTACGCGGCGCGGGCGTTGACGATGCGGGCGAAGACGGTTCCGGCGACGGTCGCGGCGAGCAGGCAGGCCAACCAGGCCGTGTCGCGGTGTCCGGCCCAGGTGAGCTGTCCGGCGGGCGGGACGGCGAAGCCGTTGAGCAACAGCCAGCACAGCAGGGCGGTGCCGGGCGCCGCCGTGAAGCGGGCGCACGCGCCGAGCAGGGTGGCGAGGAGCGAGAGCGCGATCAGGGCCGCGGTGGGCCGCCCGTGCGCACCGAGGTGGTTGGTGATCGCCACCAGCAGCAGCGCGCCGGTGAAGGCCGCGAACCAGACGAACGGGGTGGCGACGGGCCGGGGAACGGCCCTGGCTCCTGTGCTCAGCCGCATCCACTCGATCACTGCTCGTACTCCGTCCTCGTACCCTTCGTCGGGCGCGGACCGGGGACACGTTCTTACCGGGTCCGGACCGCCGGAGAATTCTCCCACCGAACGCGCGCGGTGCCATGGGCGAGATCGGCCATGACTGTCCCGTCTCTGCCTGTCCCTGTGCCTACGCACGCTCGGCGGGGACCGCGGCGGCACGCGGCTCCCGTCGGCCGACAGAGGCCGCCGCCGTCACGGTACGCGGGCGGTCCATTCCGGGGAGCCGAACTTCGACGTGGCCAGTTCCTCCGCCCGCTCGCGTTCCTCTTCGGTGACGCCGCCGGTGACAAGGCCGTAGCGTGCGCGGAAGGACGCGACCATACGGTCGATGACGGCTTCGCGGGACAGGCCGGTCTGCCGCCTGAGGGGATCGACACGCTTCCTGGCGCTGCCCGTGCCCTTGTCGGACAGCTTCTCCCGGCCGATGCGCAGCACCTCGAGCATCTTGTCCGCGTCGATGTCGTACGACATCGTCACGTGGTGCAGGATCGCTCCCGGGCCGCCGTCAGGGCCGACGATGCGCTTCTGCGCGGCTCCGGCGATCTTGCCGACGTCCGTGGCGATGTCGTTGAGAGGCTGGTACCAGGCCTTGACGCCCATGTCCCCGAGCGCTTCGAGCACCCAGTCGTCCAGGTAGGCGTACGAGTCGGCGAACGACAGGCCGGAGACGAGCGAGGCCGGGACCGAGAGCGAGTAGGTGATGGTGTTCCCGGGCTCCACGAACATCGCGCCGCCTCCCGAGATGCGCCGCACGACGGTCGTGCCGTGCCGGCGGGCGCCCTCCGCGTCGACCTCGTTGCGCAGCGACTGGAAACTGCCGATGATCACAGCCGGCCCGCCCCACTCCCACACCCGCAGGGTCGGTGGCCGTCGCCCCGCGGCGACCTCCGCGGTGAGGACTTCGTCGAGGGCCATGTGCAGTGCGGGCGACTGGGGCTCGTCGTGGATGAGCTGCCAGTCGTAGTCGGTCCAGTCCGTCGCCTGGGCGAGGGCCCGGCGCACGGCGATGGCGACACCTTCCGGGGTGACCCCGTACATGACCGTGCCCTCGGGGAGGCCCGCCTCGACGCGCGCGGCGAGTTCCGCCGCGTCGGTGGTGACCGGAAGCCCTTCGAGGACGCCGTCGATGGCGAGGATCGCCTCGTCGGGCTCGAGGAAGAAGTCGCCCGCGACACGGACGTCACGCAGGACGCCGTCCGTCTCGTCGAGGTCCACGACCACGAGTTTGCCGCCGGGGACCTTGTATTCGCCGTGCATGTCGCTTCCGCTCCCCACTCACTCGCCCGTCGCGCAACGCTGTCACCACAACGCCCTGCTCCCGCCACCCATTCCTGGTCGCGGCCGGATCGGGCGCGCCGCCCCACCGCGCGTTAGGGAATCCCGCTGACGGGTACTCGCCGCCCGGCAATGGACAGGGCAGGGCCGGGACCTGCAGTCGGCCCGGCGGGACGACGTGTGGCGACCGGCCGGACGTGCGGTGAGACTGGGGCGAGCGGCGCCTGACGATGGGTGGGTCATGTTTACCGTTGAGGAAACGATCGAGGTCGCGGTTCCGGTGAGTACCGCCTACAACCAGTGGACCCAGTTCAAGAGCTTTCCCCGCTTCATGACGGTGGTGAAGAGGGTCGACCAGGTCAGGCCCGCGCTGCTCACCTGGAAGCTCGCGGTCGGCCCCCTGCGCCACGAGTTCCAGGCCGAGATCGTGGAACAGGAACCCGACTCCCACCTGACGTGGCGGAGCCTTGAACGGCACACCGTCCACCAGGGTGAAGTGACGTTTCGGCCGACCTCGACGGGCGGCACGACCGTGGCCGTCCGGATCGAGATCGACTCGCGCGCCGCCGGCATCCTCGGCCGCCTGCCCAACCTGGTCGGCCGGATCGTCCAGCGGGAGCTGACGCACTTCAAGGCGTACGTCGAGGGGCTGGGCGCGGAGAGCGGCGCCTGGCGCGGCACCATCCGCGACGGACGCGTACGGCCCGAGGAGGAGCGGCCGCACAGGAGCCGGGTGGCCCACTGGCCCGTCGGCTGATCCTGGGCACGGCAGCAGCGTTAAGTGGCAGCACAGTGAGCGAGAGGCAACCTGATGAAGAAGGCGCCCGGCGACGAGCCCGACGAGGCTCTGACCGTGACCCCGCCGAAGAAGTGGGCCGCGGGCGTGCCCGCGGTGGTGCACGCCCTGGAGTACTCGCTGCAGGAGACCTCTCCCCGGCGTACCGGGGAGACGCTGCTGACCATGAACCAGGTGGGCGGCATCGACTGTCCCGGGTGCGCGTGGGCGGACCCCTCGCCGGGCCACCGGCATGTCAACGAGTACTGCGAGAACGGCGCCAAGCACATCAACGACGAGGCGACGCTGCGGCGCATCGGCCCCGACTTCTTCCGCAAGCACACGGTCTCCGAGCTGGGGCGGCGCTCCGACAAGTGGCTGAACCAGCAAGGACGGCTCACCGAGCCGATGGTCAAGCGGCCGGGCTCCGACTCCTACGAGCCGATCAGCTGGAGCGACGCCTTCGGACTGCTGGCGTCGGAGCTGAAGTCGCTCGACTCCCCCGACGAGGCCGTGTTCTACACCTCGGGCCGGGCCAGCAACGAGGCCGCCTTCGCGCTGCAGCTGTTCGCCAGGGCGCTGGGCACCAACAACCTGCCCGACTGCAGCAATCTGTGTCACGAGTCCAGCGGTTTCGCCCTGCACGAGACGCTGGGCACGGGCAAGGGAACGGTCAGCCTCGACGACCTGCACCATGCCGACCTGATCTTCGTGGTGGGGCAGAACCCCGGGACCAACCACCCGCGCCAGCTGTCCGCGCTGGAGGAGGCCAAGCTCAACGGGGCCCGCATCATCGCGGTGAACCCGCTGCCGGAGGCCGGGTTGCTGCGGTTCAAGAACCCGCAGAAGCCCCGCGGGGTGATCGGACAGGGCATCGAGATCGCCGACCGGTTCCTGCACATCCGCAACGGCGGCGACCTGGCCCTGTTCCAGGGGATCAACCGCCTGCTGCTGGAGGCCGAGGACGCCCGGCCGGGCGAGGTGCTCGCCCATGACTTCATCAGCAGCGACACCAAGGGCTTCGAGGAGTTCGCCGCACACGTCCGCACCATCGACTGGAACGACATCCTCGCCGCGACCGGCCTGGCCCGCGAGGAGATCGAGCAGGTCCGGGACGAGGTGCTGCGCAGCCGGCGCGTCATCGTCTGCTGGGCGATGGGCATCACCCAGCACAAGCACGCCGTCCCCACCATCCGGGAGATCGTGAACTTCCTGCTGCTGCGCGGGAACGTCGGCCGGGCCGGTACCGGCGCCTGTCCGGTGCGCGGGCACAGCAACGTGCAGGGCGACCGCACGATGGGCATCTGGGAGCAGATGCCGGACGACTTCCTGGACGCGCTCCAGGAGGAGTTCGGCTTCGACCCGCCGCGCGCCCACGGGCTGGACTCGGTGAACTCGATCCGGGCGATGCGCGAGGGACGTATCAAGTTCTTCCTCGGTCTGGCCGGCAACTTCGTGCGGGCCGCTCCGGACAGCGAGGTCACCGAGGAGGCCATGCGCAACTGCCGTCTCACGGCGCACATCTCGACCAAGCTGAACCGGTCCCACACCGTGTGCGGCGAGACCGCGCTCATCCTGCCGACCCTCGGCCGCACCGAACGGGACGTCCAGGCCGACGGGGAGCAGTTCGTCACCGTCGAGAACTCCATGAGCGAGGTGCACACCTCGCAGGGGCGCCTGCAGCCGGCCTCGCCGCTGCTGCTCAGCGAGATCTCCATCCTGTGCCGGCTCGCCCGTCACACCCTCGACGGCACGGCGGACATTCCGTGGGAGGAGTTCGAAGCGGACTACGGCGCGATCCGTGACAGCATCTCCCACATCGTCCCGGGACTGCACGACTTCAACCGGCGCGTGACACGGCCCGGTGGCATCCAGTTGCCGAACCCGGTCAACGAGGGCGTCTACCACAACGACGTCGGCAAGGCGCTGTTCACCGCCAACGACTTCGAGATGCTGCGGGCCCCGGAAGGGCATCTGCTGCTGCAGACGCTGCGTTCCCACGACCAGTGGAACACCGTTCCCTACACGTCCAACGACCGCTACCGGGGCATCCACGGGAGCCGCCGGGTGGTGCTCGTCAACCCGGAGGACGTGACCGAACTGGGCCTGGCCGACGGCCAGCACGTCGACCTGGTCAGCGTGTGGACCGACGGCACCGAGCGCCGCGCCGAGGACTTCCGTGTGGTCCCCTACCCCACCACCCGGGGCTGTGCCGCCGCGTACTACCCCGAGACCAATGTCCTGGTGCCGCTGGACAGCGTGGCCGACAAGAGCAACCAGCCCACGTCGAAGGCGGTCGTGGTCCGTCTGGAGCCTGCCGCGTCCCGGGCGTCGTCGGTGCCCGCATCCGCATCGCCGGCGTCGCGGGGCTGAACCCCGGGTCCTGGACGGAACGCGCAGGGGCGCCGGAACAGTTGTTCCGGCGCCCCTGCTGTGTCCGGCCGTGGATCAGGCGGGCGTGATGTTCTCCGCCTGCGGGCCCTTCTGGCCCTGCGTGACGTCGAAGTTCACGACCTGGCCCTCCTGGAGCTCACGGAAGCCGGAGGCGTTGATGTTCGAGTAGTGCGCGAAGACGTCGGGGCCCCCGCCCTCCTGCTCGATGAAGCCGAAGCCCTTCTCGGCGTTGAACCACTTGACAGTTCCCTTGGCCATGCTGGTGCCTTTCCAGTCGATATCGGCCTCGCACCGCGCGAGCCCGGAGGTGATCGCCCTGGTCCTGCACTGCACAGCAATATGCCCGCGCCGGAGCGCGGGCAGGTACTGCGAACCACGACATCTGGGGATGACGCTACACGGTGGAACGGCCCACCACCAGAGAGCAACGTCCATGATCCGAATTATGTCGCGCGGAAAGAGCCGGAGCCGTGGTGCGGATGGGGTGGAGAAGGACCGCAGCGCCCGTTCAGCCGTCCGGCCGTGAAGTGCCCGGAGTGCCTGAAGTCGCCGAGTGCGCCGAAGTCGGTCCCGGCGCAGCCCGATCCGCGGGGCGGCGTAAGGACCAGCACCGGGGTCCCGGAGCGGCACGGATCCATTCGGCGCCCTCGATGACGGAGGTGAGGGTGTCCTCGGTCATCGTGTCGGGGACCTGGACGCCGGCCCTGATCGCCCCCGGGCACGACCCCCCGTCGCCCTTCCAGGTGGAGTGGGCGTCACGGTCTCGAGCGTCCAGGTCCGCTCGAACGGCACGCAGCTCGCGGATGCCCGGGCGGCGCACGAGCGGGCCGCCCACGGTCGCATCCGGGGCCAGATCGCGCTCACGGTCGCCCTGCGCGTCCAGGCCGTCCAGGCCGTCCAGGGCCGTGATCACATCGCGAGACGCGCTTGCATCAGCCTCTGACCAGGCGTTGTCTCGCACGGTGAGTACCGAACAACCCGAGCGATCCGAGCGGCTCGAACCCCACGACCACGCCGAGGACGCCGCCGGCGACCGCTCCGCGCGCCGCGCCGTCACCGTCTTTCCCATCCTCGTCCTCGCCGCGGGCGCCCTGGGGCTGCTGCTCCCCGGCAGCTTCTCCGGCTGGGGCGAGTCGGTGCCGTACCTGCTGGGGGTGGTGATGTTCTGCATGGGCATCACGATGACTCCGCAGGACTTCCGCGGCGTCGCGAAACGGCCCTGGGCGGTGGCCCTCGGACTGGTCGCGCACTACGTCATCATGCCGGGCCTCGGCTGGGCCGTCGCCCACCTCCTGCAGCTTCCGCCGCAGCTCGCGGCGGGCGTCATCCTCGTCGGCTGCGCCCCCAGCGGTACCGCCTCCAACGTGGTGACGTACCTGGCGCGCGGTGACGTCGCCCTGTCCGTCTCCGTGGCCACCGTCTCCACGCTGGTGGCTCCCCTGGTCACCCCGCCGCTGACGCTGCTGCTGGCGGGCGAGTACCTGCCCGTCGACACCGGCTCCATGGTCACGGACATCCTCAAGACCGTGCTGCTGCCGGTCCTGGCGGGTCTCGGCGTACGGCTCCTCGCGGGCCGCTACGTGCAGCGGGCCCTGCCGGTGCTGCCCTGGCTGTCCGCCATGACCATCGGTGTGATCGTGACCGTCGTCGTGGCGGGCAGCGCCGACGCCATCAAGTCGGCCGCGCTGCTGGTGTTCGTCGCCGTCGTGCTCCACAACGGCCTCGGCCTGGTCCTGGGCTACGGCGCGGGCCGGCTCACCGGGATGGGCGAGCCGGCGAGCCGCGCCATGGCCTTCGAGGTCGGCATGCAGAACTCGGGGCTCGCGGCCTCGCTGGCCACCGCCCACTTCAGTCCGCTGGCCGCGCTGCCCGCCGCGGTCTTCTCCGTCTGGCACAACATCTCCGGCGCCCTCGCAGCCGCCTGGCTGTCACGCCGGGGCCGCTGACCGCCGCACCGCCGGGGCAGTGCGCGCCCGTCGCCGCCGGCCGCCGTCGTCCGTACACGGTTGCCGGCGGCCGGCCGGGCGTCCGCTCCGGATGCCAGGTCCTAGCCTCGCCCCATGACTACTGCGTCTCCCCCGCCCGCCGCGGAACCCCGTCTCCTCACCGCCGCCGTCGTGCAGGCCGCTGCCCCGTTGTTCGACACGCCCGGCGCCGTGGTCCGTGCCGGGGAGCTGATCCGGCAGGCCGTGGCCGAGCACGGCGCCGAGGTGGTCGTCCTGCCCGAGGCGTTCCTCGGGGGCTATCCCAAGGGCCTGGACTTCGGTGTCACCGTCGGCAGCCGGACCGCGGAGGGCCGCGAGCTGTTCCGCCGCTACCACGCGGCCGCCGTCGAGGTGCCCGGTCCCGAGGTGGACGCTCTCGCCGCGCTCACCCGTGAGCTGGGCTGCCACGCCGTCGTCGGCGCGGTCGAACGCAAGGGCGGCAGCCTCTACTGCGTGGCGCTCCTCCTCGGCCCCGGCGGCTTCCTGGGCCTGCACCGCAAACTGATGCCGACCGCCGCCGAGCGCTACCTCTGGGGCCAGGGGGACGGTTCCACCCTCCCGGTGGTCGACACCGGCTCCGCCCGTCTCGGCGCGGCCATCTGCTGGGAGAACTACATGCCGCTGTTCCGCACGGCGATGTACGCCAAGGGCGTGGACCTGTGGTGTGCCCCGACCGTCGACGACCGCGACGCCTGGCAGGCCACCATGCGCCACATCGCGCTGGAGGGCCGCTGTTTCGTTCTCGGCGCGGCCCAGTACCTGCGGCGCGACGGGCTGCCCGCCGACGTCCGCCCCGTCCAGGGCGACACCCCCGACACCGTCCTCATCGGCGGCGGCTCGGTCATCGTCTCCCCGCTCGGCGACGTCCTGGCGGGCCCGCTGCGTGACGGCGAGGGCATCCTGAGCGCGCGGCTCGACCTGGACGACCTCGTCCGGGCCCGCTTCGACTTCGACCCCACCGGCCACTACGCCCGCCCCGACGTCTTCAGCCTCCACGTCGACGAGACTCCCCGTGCCGCCGTCACTGGCGCCACCGCTGTGCGGCCCGCCCGGACGGACGCACGGTGAACTTTTTCAGACACTCAATGGCGTAATCCGTCACGTTCCAGCCATCCCCGGATACCGGCCCCAACTGGGTTCTTTACGCCTCCGTAACTCCGCGGCTGCCGGATGACACGGTTCTGACCAGCGATGATGCAGGATTCCTTCATTGACGGGGCCGGGCGCTCATTGGCGTCGGCGTCATGGACCACCGAGCCCCCGTGGCCGCCGTCGACGAGCTGGACCGGCGCATCATCGCCGCGCTCCAGCTCGACGGCCGTGCCCCGTGGAGCGCGGTGGCGCGCTGGGTGGACGCCAGCGGGACGACCGCCCAGCGGCGCTACCGGTCCCTGCGCGAGCGGGGGCTGCTGCGGGTCGTCGGCACCCTGGAGCTGGACCGGACGCGGGAGGGATCCTCCATGCTCGTCCGGGTGCGGGCCAGGCCCGGCCGCGGTCTGGACGTCGCGGACCGGCTCACCGCCAGCCCGGACGTGCGGTTCGTGGCCGTCGTCACCGGCGCCGCCGATCTCGTCGTCGACTTCGTCGCCCGCGACAACGAGGAGGTGATGCGGATCCTCTTCACCGACCTGCCGGCGGCCGACCTCATCACCAGCACCGAGGCCGTACCCGTCATCCGCGCGTTCACCTCGGCGTCGATGTGGGACACCGATCCGCTGCCCGCCGAGGCGGCGGCCGACCTGCGGCCCGGCTCACCGGCCTCCTCCTGCGACCGCGCCGACTGGGACGGGACGCCACGAGCGCTCACCGCCCTGGAGCAGGCGGTCGTCGCGGCGCTCGCGGAGGCGGCCCGCCGGTGCGCGGCGCTGCTCGGAGAGGATCTGCGGGAGGTGTCCGTCGGCGGGGCGAGCGACGGCAACTTCGTCGTGGCCGCGGGTACGCCCGTCCTGGACGGCATCGGAGCGGTCGGCTCGGGCGCGCACGCCCGTTCCGAGAACACCTCGGTGTCCGGCATGGTGGCACGTTCGGCGCCGGCGGCCACGGTGCTGGCCTCGCTGGCCGCCGGATGACGGGACGATGACCCGCGCGGGCGCCACGATCTCCTCGCCGCCCGCGGGGATGACCGACACCGCCCGTGCGGAGGTGACCGACACCGGTGACGGATCGGCGTTCGCGTGGCATGGTCCGGTCCACACGTGGTGTCGGCGGCGCCTGACGGCGCCGCCGCCGGAGAGGAGCCGGGCGGACCATGAGGGTCATTGTCATAGGGGCCGGTGTGCTGGGCGTGGGCGTCGCGAGGCAGCTCGCCGTCGCCGGTGAGGACGTCCTCCTGCTCGACCGGCGGGGAGCCGGCACGGGGACGAGCGCGACCACCTTCGCCTGGACCAACTCGTACCGCAGGCTCGACCCCGACTACCACCGGCTCGGCCTCGCGGGGATGGAGGAACACGCCCGGCTCGCCGGACAGCTGCCCGGTGCGCCGTCGTACTTCCCCAGCGGGGCGCTGCAGTGGGCGGACGCCGCGAACGAACAGTGGCTCGCGGACAACGTGGAACGCCTGCAGTCCCTCGGTTACCCCGCACGGTGGGTCACGCCCGCCGAAGCGGCACGGATCTCGGGTCCGCTGCGGATCCCGACGACCATCACGCGCATCGCGCACTTCCCCGGCGAGGGATACGTGCTGCCCGGCCTCTTCGTGCGCAGCCTGCTCGCGGATGCCGAGCGGCACGGTGCCGAGTACGTGGTCGGCGAGGCCGTGGAGATCGACGAGGGGCCCGACCGGGTGACCGTCACCCTGGCCGGGGGCGAGGTCAGGCCGGCCGACCGGGTCGTGCTGGCGGCGGGCCGCTGGACGCGGCGGCTCGCCGCGCGGGCCGGGATCGACGTTCCCATGGTGACGGACACCGGGCGCGGATCGCCGGCCGTCGGTCTGCTCGGATACGTACGCCACCCGGGGCTCGCCCTGCGCTGCGTGGTCCACAGCCCCGGCCTCAACCTCCGGCCCGCCGGTGACGGGTGCGCGGTCCTGCAGGCCCTCGACCTGAACGCGGACGTCGATCCGGCCGACCCCCCGTCCGCCGACGGAGACGTCGCGGGCACCTTCGCGCGCCGGTTCTCCGCACTGGTCACCCGGCGGGGCCGGGCACCGGAGATCGACCTGCGCGTCGGTGTCCGGTCGCTGCCCGCGGACGGCCGCACCATCGCCGGTCACGCCTCGGGGCATCCCCGCGTCTACTGCCTCGTCTCGCACAGCGGCGTCACCCTGGCACCCGTCCTGGGACGCCTGGTGGCGGCCGAGATCACGACCGGCCGGGAACAGGGTCTCCTCGCGGCTTTCCGGCCCACGCGCTTCACCGGCGGCCGGGGTCCGGGCCCGCAGGCCGACCAGCGCGCCACCAGGTTGGGCGAACAGTAGGTCCCTGCGCACGTGAGGGCCGCCGCGCCCGGCGAGACGGTCACCCGGCGGGAACGGAACGGGAACGGGGCCCGGGACAGTCCTGGTGACCCGGACGGCGGCAGGTCCGCCGCCGCCCGTGCCGTACTCCCCGCTGCAGTCCCCGCCTTCGTTCCGGCAACCGGTTTGGAGACCCCCATGGACCCGTCACCGCGCACCGGTGGAACGCCGCGCGTCGTCCGGCACGACGGAAAGGCCGCGGTATGACCTCCGTGTTCGTCTTCGGCATCGACGGCACCCTCACCGACACCCCGGCCGCCACCGTCGAGCTGATCGGCGCCGTCGCCCGGGACCTCGGCGCCCGTCCCACGCGGACGGAGGTGTCGGCGGTGCTGGGTAAACCCCCGCAGGCGCTGTTCGCACGGCTGTTGGGCACGTGCGTCCACGACACCGTGACCGCCGAGGCCGTCGCCCGGTACCGGCGCCGCTTCGTCACGGACGTCCTGGGCCGGGGCCCGGCGCTCCTGCTGCCCGGCGTGGCCGAAGGGCTCGACCGGCTGCGGGCGGCGGGGCACCCGCTCGGTGTCGCCACCTCGAAGGTGTACGCCGACGCCCACGCGCTGCTGGACGCCACCGGCATCCTCAACAGGTTCGACACCGTCGTGGGCCACAACATGGTCGGACGCGGCAAGCCGCATCCCGACCTGGTGGTGCGGGTCCTGGCCGACCTCGGCGCACGGGCGTCGCGGTCCTGGTACGTCGGCGGCACCGCCACCGACATGACGACGGCCCGTGCGGCCGGTCTCCGGGCCGTGGGCGTCTCCTACGGCGCCTACGGCGCCGACCCCGTCGAGGCGCTCCGTGCCGCCGGTGCCGACCACGTCGTGGCCGACTTCACCTCGGTGACCGAGGTGCTCCTGCGCGGGGCGGCGTCCACCGCCCGGGCCCTCGGCGGGAACCGCCCGCAACCGGCCGGAGCCCTGCCGTGACCGCCCGGCCGGGCACCCGCTGGACCGCCTCGCCCGGACCGGGAAACCGGACCGGAAAGCGATCGACGAACAACCGGCGGACAGCCGGCCGAACAATCCGGCGAACAACCCGACAAGCAAGGAGAGCACTGTGCCTGTGGTGACCGTGGACTGGTGGAAGGGCAACGACCGACAGAAACGAGCCGATCTTGTGGGCGAGTTGACCACGACGGTGGCCCGGATCGCGGGATGCCCGAGAGATGCCGTGACCGTACTGGTGCGGGACGTCGAGCAGGATCACTGGGGACGTGGCGGCGTGCTGGCCGACACGCCGGCCGAGGAACCGGCGGGCCCGGCACCGGTGCCGGACGACGCCGAACCCGTACTGTCGAGGCGCCCTTGACAAAGCCCGACGCACACGGTCGGTGGCCGGCGGCAGAGGACCGCCGGCCACCGGCCGTGTGCGCGTGGCGGAGCCGGCGGACACGTGCCCGCGGCGCCCCGCGTTCGCCGCACCACGTCCACCGTCCGGCCCCGCGCTCCGCTCGGCGACGCCGCGGACCCGCGCCCGTACGCACCGAAACGGAACCGGTTGCTACGCCACGTGACGACGTCCGTACGGGGACGACGCCCGCCGGGTCCGGCCGCCGCACCGCGGCCCGGCGCTCCGCACGGCGGCGGCGACCGACCGCCTGCGCACAGTCCGGGCACGTCCGTCGGGTCCTGTGGGGGTGCAACCCCACGAGCTGCGCAAAGCCCAAACCCCTACGAAAACTTGTCCGATATCCGCCAGCGCGCCCTCCGTCAGCGGCACGAGAGGCCGGAACCCGCGCCGACCGGTGCACATCGTGGGCGAAGATGTATACGTCGACGACGGCCGCCGAGCGCGGTTCCCTGCGGAGCATCGAGGAACGGGAAACGGTCTCCGGCCCCGCCGTGAGGTGCCCCCTGCAGGTGAGCAGCGCGGTGACGGCCGCCCCCGTACCGAGGAGAGGGCACGCGCCATGCACGAATCAGCGCCCATACGCTTTCGTATCCTCGGGTCCCTGGAATGTTGGGACGGGGACGAGCGCGTCCACGTCGGAGGGCCCGTCAGCGAACGGGTCCTGGTGATGCTGCTCCTCGAACCCCAGCGCGTCCTGCCGGTGCACCGGCTCGTCGAAGCCGTCTGGGACGAGGACGCCCCCGCCACCGCGGCGCACCAGGTGCGCAAGGCCGTGGCCGAGCTGCGCCAGCGCATCCCCGGCGGACGCGATCTCATCGTCACGGACGGGCCCGGGTACCGTGCCGCCGTCACGACCGGGCAGCTCGACCTGCTGCAGTTCACCGACGCCCTGCGGCGGGCACGCGACCACGCCGCCGCCGGCCTGGCCATCGAGGCGACGGCGCTGCTGCGCGAAGCCGTCGCCCTGTGGCGCGGGCCGGTGCTGTCCGGCAGCGGCGGCGCGGTCGTCGACGCCGCCTCCGCCGCGCTGGAGGAACGGCGCATGACCGCGGTGGAGCAGCTCTTCGAACTCGGGCTGGAGGCCGGGGAGGGTTCCGAACTGGTCGCCGGGATCCGCGAGGCCATCGGTGGCAACCCGCTGCGCGAGACCCTCCGCGGTCAGCTCATGCTCGCCCTGTACCGCTCGGGCCGCCAGGCCGAGGCGCTGGAGGAGTACGGCAACATCCGCGATCTGCTCGACGAGGAACTCGGCATCCAGCCGAGCGACTCCCTGCGTGAACTGCACCAGGCCATCCTGCGCAACGAACCCTCGCTGACCGTCGCCGCCGCGCCCTCCGCGGCGGCCCCGGCGGTGACCGGCAGCCGCTCCACGCTGCCCTACGACCTGCGCGACTTCACCGGCCGCGAGGAGGAGCTGCACAAACTCCTCGGCTTCGTCGAGGGCGCCACCGGCTCCGGCCCCCTCATCGTCGCCATCGACGGTATGGGCGGCAGCGGCAAGACCTCCCTCGCCGTGCGCGCCGCACACCGTCTCGCCGACCGGTACCCCGACGCCCAGCTCCACCTCGACCTGCGCGGCTACACCCCCGGCGAGGAACCCCTCACGCCGGCCGCCGCGGCCGAAGCCCTGCTGCGCATGCTCGGCGTCCCGGGCGAGCGCATCCCCGACGACCCGGAGGGCCGCATCACCCTGTGGCGCTCCACCATGACCAGACACCGGATGATCCTGCTGCTTGACAACGTAGTCAGCGAAGCGCAGGTGAAACCGCTCCTCGCCTCCCCCACCGGCACCGTCGTCCTGATCACCAGCCGAGCCCTGCTCGTGGACCTGGACGCGGCGCACTCCGTCTCCCTCGGCACCATGGCACCGCCGGACAGCGTCGCCCTGATCGTCGGCATCATCGGGGAACGCCGGGCGGAGGCCGAACCCACGGCCGTCGCCGATCTGGCCGATCTCAGCGGCCATCTGCCGCTCGCCCTGCGGATCGCCGCGGCACGGCTGCGCAAACGGCCCCGCTGGACCGTGCGCTACCTCGTGGACCGGCTCCGCGACGACGCCCACCGCCTCGCGGAACTCAGCGCCGGCGAACGCAGCGTGGAGGTCACACTGCGGCTGTCGTACGAGGGACTGGGCGCCGACTACCGCAAGTCCTTCCGGCTGCTGGGGCAGTACCCGGGCTCGGACCTCGACGTCTACACGGCGGCGGCTCTTCTCGACTCGGGCATCAGGGACGCCGAGGACGTCCTGGAGTACCTGCTCGACATGCACCTCGTGCAGCAGCACGAGCCGGGCCGCTACGCGTTCCACGACCTCGTGCGCAGCTTCGCCCTGATGCTGTCGCGGACCCGCAGTTCCGGTGGCACCGGCGAGTTCTCCGAGGAGGCCGAGGGCGCGGTGCGCCGCTTGCTGGAGTTCTCGCTCGCCGCCTCGGACGCCGCCTGCGACCTGCTCTTCCCCGGTCGGGTCCGGATGACGCGTCCCGCCCCCTCGTTCGAGCCGGAACTGGCTCCGCTGGCCTCGCCGGAGGCCGCCCGTGACTGGTTCGAACGGGAGCAGGACGGTCTCCTCGCGGCGATCACCCTGGCGTTCCGGCGGGGTCTGGACCGCGAGGTCGCCCTGCTCGCGGCGAACGTCGTCTTCCATCTCGACCTGCGGGGCAGGCTGGACGACTTCCTCGCCCTGTGCCGCACCGCGCTCGCCGCGGCCCGCCGCCTGAACGAGGCCGATCTGCTGCGGCTGAGCCTGTCCAACCTGGCGGTCGCCTGCTGGAAGCGCGGCAGGTTCGAGGACGGCATAGCGGCGGCGGTCGAGGCCCACGAATTGGCGGTCGAGCTCGGCGACCTGCGGGGACAGGCCAAGGACACCGGTGTCCTCGGCCTGCTGCTCGCCACCACCGGCCGCTTCGACGAGGCGCTGCCCCGGCTGGAGCAGTCGATCGCCCTCAAGCGCGAACTCGGCGCCGAACGGGCGGAGGCGGAGTCGCTGTCGAACGTCAGCGGCGTCTACATGGAGCGCGGCTGCTTCGAGGAGGCGGTGCGCGCGGCCACCCGGTCCATCGAACTCGCCCGCACACTCGGGGCGTCGGAGAAGGAGCTCGTCGGGCTGAGCGATCTGGCGCAGGTCCGGCTGGCCATGGGCGACGTGGAGGCGGCGGCCCGTACGCTCGCGGGCGCCCGTGAGCGCGCTCCCGGTGCGCTGGCCCCGGCCGACCGGGCGCTGCAGCTCGTCCTCTCCGCGGAGGCCGAGGGCCGGCTCGGGCGGCAGCGGCAGGCCCTGCACTGGGTGGAGGAGGCCCTTGCCACGAAAGGGCTGGAGGACGCGCCCGTACGGGAGGTCACCGTATGGAACACGGCCGGGCGGTTCTTCCACCGGGCCGGGGACGACGAGCGGGCGCTGGGGTTGCACCGGCAGGCGCTCGCGTCCGCGGCCCGGCTGGGCCACCGGGTGGAGGAGGCCTACGCGCTGGACGGCATCGCCCGGGCGCTGACGGCCCTCGGTGACACCGCGGGCGCCGCCGAGCAGGGGGCCGCCGCCGAGGAGGCGTTCCTCGCCATGGGGATTCCCGGGCGTTTCCGCCGGGGGGAGTGACCCGTTCACCCTCCTCGGAGCAACCGCCTTGCCCTGTGGGGCGGTGGGAGCGCGACATGCCGATGCCCGCCGTTCGTCACGGCGGGCATCGGCAGGGGGAGCGCGGTTCGGCGGGTGGGGCGGACGCGCTCAGGCGGCGAGGAAGTTGGGCCCTTCGTCGCCCTGCGTCCCGGCGGTGACGACGTTCGGACCTTCATCGCCCTCGACACCGGCCGCCGCGACGACGTTCGGGCCTTCATCCCCCTCGATGCCGATCGCGACGACGTTCGGGCCCTCATCACCTTCCACACCGGCCGTGACGACGTTCGGACCTTCGTCCCCCTCGATGCCGATCGTGACGGCATTCGGGCCCTCGTCGCCTTCCGCACCGGCCGCGACAACGTTCGGACCTTCATCGCCCTCGACACCGGCCGCCGCGACGACGTTCGGGCCCTCATCGCCCTCGGCGCCAATCGCGACGACGTTCGGGCCCTCATCACCTTCCGCACCGGCCGTGACGACGTTCGGGCCCTCGTCGCCCTCGGTGGCGGTCGTGGTGACGTTCGGGCCCTCGTCGGAGGCGGGCGTCGGGGCCGGGGCGCGGTGCGAAGGGGCGTCCCAGGCGAGGGAGATGCCGGGGACGACGTTCGGCCCCTCGTCCGAGGCGGGGCTCGCGGCGGCCGTTCCGGCGGCGACACCGGCCGCGAGGGCCAGCGTGATCGCCGCGTGGGCGAGGTGAGCGGCCGAGGTTCCGAAGCCCTTGAGAAGCATGATGTCCGCCTTCTGTCGTCACGGTCTGCGGTGCTGACAGAAAGAAAGGTCGCGTCAGGCGCTCCCAGCACGTTCCGCTTCCGTTACCGGCCCGCCGGGCGGTGCGGGGAAGCACCCGGGAACCCCGTCGGCACGGCCCGCCGCACGTCGGCGGAGGACGACACTAAGGACGACGCGGACCGCCCGCACGGCCCTCTCCGGGCCGTGCGGGCGGTCGGGGACAGCGATGTGCCGGACCTCAGATGTGGTCGGGACGCCGGCTCACCTCCGCGCGCAGCAGCCGCCCGGTCGCGGCGACCGTCTCGGCGGCCTCCTGCGTGGATTCCGCGCTGATCATCACGTAGCCCTCCGCGGCGTCGCCGTGGGCGGGTATGTCGTCCCCGGACACGTACGGGAAGTGCACCCGGTGGACGCCGGGCAGCTCGGACACCGCCTCCAGCCCGGACACCGACAACAGCCGCCCCACCGGCAGGCGGTAGGACGCGACGGCCGCGTACCGGTCGGCCGTCGGTACGTCCATGGGTTTGCCGGTCAACGCCTGTACGAGTTCCGCTTCCGCGCTGAAGCCCGTGGCGAGCTCGATCAGCGAGGCCAGGGGCTCGTCCGGGTAGTCGGCCTGCGAGCGCACCACGCGTGGACCGTCGGCCGTCAGCACGACCACGGTGTAGGCGTAGCCGAACTCGTATCCGGCGAGGTCGAGCAGCTCGGTCGCGATGGCACGGGCCTCCGCCTCGTCCCGTTCCTCCAGCGGGGCCGGGAAGAGGTGACTGCTCGGGTGCCAGGCGCCGTGCAGCGCCACGACCCCGACCACCCGGTGCATGCCGTCGACGGTGAGGGTCACGACGCCGTACTCCGGGCCCTCCAGGTACTGCTCCACCAGATAGGAACGCTCACCGGCGCACTCGCTCCGCGGGACGGAGATCCGCGCGGAGGGCGGCAGGGTGCGTACGGTGACCGGGGCGCCGATCTCCTCGACCGCCGCGGGGAGTTCCTGGGCCGTACGGGCCCGGGCGGCGGCCACGTAGGAGTGCCGGCTGCCGTTGAGCAGGGCCCTCATGGCCGCGGGCTCGCTCAGCAGGCGGGCCGCGTCGACCGGGTTGGGGGTCACGCCGAGGCGGGCCGCGGTCGCGGCGACCGCGGGCAGGTCCGCCGTCCCCCCGCAGGCGAGCAGCCGCTGCGTCCCGTGGACGCGGACCGATACCTCGATCGCCTCGGCCAGGGCGGTCCCGTCCGCGAGGTCGACGAGGTCCACCGGTGTTCCCGGCGGGAATCCGTCGTCCCGGGGCAGCCGCCCGTCCGCGAGCACGCGCACGGCGAAGCCCGCCGACAGGGCCTCGTGCACGAGACGGGCGGAGGGACACAGCAGCAGCAGCCGCTGCGGAGTGCTGTCCGGGGGGTGGTGCTCCCGGTCGTGGTCGGCCGTCGCGTTCATGGCTGGCTCCTCGTCTCCTCGGCGGAGGGCGGGATCCGGCGGCTGTCGCGCTCGCCCATGTCCCCCGTGCCCCGGACAACCGATGGTTCGTACATGTCTGGATGCTTCCTTGTCCGTAGCCGCGCCGGACCGGCTGTACCGGTCACACTCACACGTCCCCGCGCGGAGCACTTCCACGCGGAGCGTCCCCGCGCGGAGCGGCGCTCGACGACAGTGTTCCCGTGGCCGTTCCCGGATCCCTCCCCGTGCGTTCCCGGTCCGGGTCCCGGCGCGGCTCTCCGGCGCGGCCGGGCGGGGAACGGGCCGGGAAGAGAGCGGGAACGCGGTGGGCCACCGTCTTCCAGGGACCTCGACCACCGTGGCGGCCGTCAAGGATCCCCCCTCACCACCGGGAGCGGACCGTGTGTCCACGCCCTCCTCCCGGACCTGTGCACGGCCGCTCCCCTTCACCGACTGGAGCCCCCATGAGCGCCACCGACAAGGAGCCCGCTTCCGTCCTGCCCTTCCGGCGGACCGAGGCCGCCGGCACGCGGACCGTGCCGACGGCCACCCCTCCCGACACCACGGGTGCCGGTCTGCTGCGCCTGATGCGGGAGGACCTGCGTGTCGTCGTCGAGCGCGACCCGTCCGTCCGCGGTCGTCTCGAAGCCGCGCTGCACCCCGCGCTGACCGCGCTGTGGACGCACCGGGTCGCCCACCGCCTGCACACCCGGGGCCGCAGGATGACGGCACGTCTGCTGGCCCGCTGGGCCCGGCGGCTGACCGCCGTCGAGATCCACCCCGGAGCGGTGCTGGGCCGCCGGGTGTTCATCGACCACGGAGCCGCGGTGGTCATCGGCGAGACCTGCACGGTCGGCGACGACGTGACCATCTACCACCAGGTGACGCTCGGCGCGGTCGGCTGGTGGAGCGACAACGACAGGCCGGCGGGCGACCGGCGGCACCCGGTGGTGGGCCGTGGCGTCATCCTCGGCACCAACGCCACCGTGCTGGGTCCGGTGACCGTCGGCGACGACGCCGTCATCGGCGCCCAGGCCCTGGTCAACAAGGACGTGCCGGCAGGCGCGCGGATGCTGGCCGCCACCGCCACCGGGCGCACGCCGCGCCGTACGTCCGAGGACGTCATCGCGAGCATCGCCTCGGCCGGTTCCTGGTAGCCGCTCCCCCCTTTCCCCTCCCCCGCTTTCCCCTCCCCCGCGCCACCGGAGCAGCTCCCGCTCCGCCCCTTCCGTTGCACCGGATCCCAGAAGGAAGCACACCATGCGCACCCTCGCACCGAACACCTTGCAGCCGCCCATGGTCCGGCCCGCCGTCGCCGACGGCATCGACGACCTCGTGGGCGCCACCCCCCTGGTCCGCCTCAGGCTCGAAGGCCTGGCGCAGGGCGCCGAGGTACTGGCCAAACTGGAGGCGGCCAACCCGATGTCCAGCAGCAAGGACCGGGCCGCTCTGTACATGCTCAAGGCCGCCGAGACACGGGGCGACCTGGCGCCGGGCGGCACGATCGTCGAGGCGACCTCCGGCAACACCGGCATCTCACTCGCCGCCCTGGCCGCGGCCCGCGGTTACCGCTGCGTCATCGTGCTGCCCGACAACGCGACGACCGAGCGGGTGCGTCTGCTGGCGGCGCTGGGCGCCGAAGTCGTCCGGACGCCCGCCGACCTGGGGTACCCGGGAGCGATCGAGAAGGCCGAGGAGATCCACGCGGTCACCCCGGGCTCCTGGTTCCCCTGCCAGCACGAGAACGCGGACAACGTCGAGGCCCACTACGCCACCACCGGCCCCGAGATCACCGCGGCCCTCACCTCCACCGGACGCCGCGTCGACACCCTGGTCGTCGCGGTCGGCACCGGCGGGACCCTCACCGGCATCGCCCGCCACCTGCGGGAGCAGGATCCCTCGGTACGCGTCGTCGCGGTCGAGCCGGAGGGTTCCCCGCTGCTGTCCGGCGGGCAGGCCGGACGGCACCGCATCCCCGGTCTCAACGGCGGGTTCATCGCCCCGACCACCGATGTCTCCCTGATCGACGAGGTGATCGCCGTCAGTGACGCCGACGCCCTGCACACCGCCCGTCGACTCGCCGCCGGGCAGGGCCTGTTCGTCGGCGTCTCCTCCGGTGCGGCCGTGCACGCCGCGCGTCTGGTGGCCGCCCGGCCCGAATACCGCGACCAGACCGTCGTCACCGTCCTGCCGGACACCGGCGAGCGGTACCTGAGCATGTGGGAAGACCCGTCATGACGCTGCTGGTGTCGAGCCTGAGGAAGTTCGGCGACGCGATGAAGGTCCGGATCGGGGAGACGACGACCACCCGGTATCTCGCGGTCGCCGCGACCACCGACGGCCGCCTCGGGATCTTCCACCACCACATGCTGCCGGGCGCCGCCGGAGCGGCCCCGCACTACCACACCCGTATCGCGGAGTCGTTCTACATCATCTCCGGGGAGGTCACCGTCCACGACGGCACGGGCTGGCACAAGGCCCACGCCGGCGACCTCATGCACGTGCCCGAGAACGCCGTGCACGGCTTCCGCAACGACAGCGACGCACCGGCGGAGATGCTGATCATCTTTACGCCCGCGGAGAACCGCGAAGCCTTCTTCACGGGTCTCGCGGAGCTCCTGGCCGACGGCAACACCCCGTCCCGGGCCGAGATGGTCGCGCTCATGGAGAAGTACGACCAGTTCGAGGTCGACGAGCCCTGACCCGACCGTCGCCCGCCCTCCCCCCCCCTCCTCCGTTCCCCGTTCCCTGTTCCCTGTTCCTCCTTCCTCGTTCCGCTCGAGAACTTCCAGGAGTCATCACATGAATCCCGTCAACTGGGCCCGTTTCGGCCTGCTCGCCGCCCTGTGGGGGTGCAGCTTCGCCTTCATCAAGGTGTCGCTGGACGCCTTCGCGCCCCTCCAACTCGCCTTCGGGCGGCTCCTCGTGGGCGCCCTCGTCGTCACCCTGATCCTCGCCGTGACCAAGGGCGCCTTCCCCCGGCGCGCGGTCTGGGGACACATCGTCGTCGCCTCGGTGTTCGGCAACGTCGTGCCGTTCACCCTCTTCGCCGTCGGGGAGCAGCACACCACCGCCACCATCGCCGGCGTCATCCAGGGCGCCACGCCCCTGGTCACCCTCGGTCTGGCCGCCGTGGCCATCCGCACGGAGAAGCCCACGGCCCGCAAGGTGACCGGGCTCGTGATCGGGTTCGTCGGACTGATCGTCGTCGTCGGGCCGTGGCGGACCCATGGTTTCGGCTCCCTCGGCGGTCAGCTGGCCTGTGTCGGGGCAGCGGTCAGCTACGCGATCAGCTTCGTCTACCTCCGTCGCTTCATCTCCCCGTACAAGATCCCGGCGCTCGCGGTGACCGCGGCACAGCTCACCTCCGCCATGGTCATCACCGGTCTGATCACCACCTTCTCGATCGGCTGGGACCTGCCGGGCGAGCTGACGGCCGGCCCGCTGCTGTCCCTCCTGGTCCTGGGCGGTGCCTCCACCGGTATCGCCTTCGTCCTGATGAACCGGCTCATCGCGGACGCCGGCCCGACCACGGCCTCCGGCGTCAACTACCTGGTCCCCGTGTTCTCCGTGCTGGTCGGAGCGGTGGCGCTCAGCGAGAGCGTCACCTGGAACGTGCCGGTGGGCGGTGCGGTGGTCATCGCCGCGCTCGCCCTCGCGGAGGGGCGGCTGCCGCTGCCGGCGCGCCGCGGCGCGGACGCGGACGCGGGTGCGCCGACGCCTGCCGCTCCGGCTCCAGCTCCGGCTTCTTCTCCGGCTTCGACCGCGGTCGCCCGGGAGGTCTGCTGAACCTTCCGCACGAGCCCGTACGGGCCTGAAGAGTCCGTACGAGACGAACGCCGCACGGCGCGCCCCGCTTCCCGGGGCGCGCCGTGCGGCGTTCGTGTGTCTACCGGGCGTTCCCGGGCCCGGCGGGGAACGGCCCGCCGCGGCACGGCTCGCGCGGACCGTTCCCCGCACGGTTCCCGTGTCCCCTCGTGGGGCGGGAGCGACGTGGGACACGACCGGGAACCCGCCGCGCGAACCTACGGAGGCAAGCGGAAGAGAGGCCACGGAAGCCGTTCCGGCCACCATGCCCCTCCCCCGCCGGGCCACCGGCTCACGCGCCACGGCCCACGGTCCACGGCCAGTACCGGTGCACCGAGTACCGAGCACCAGCACCGGTGCACCGAGCGCTTCGGCGCCACCCCGTCCTCGTACGACGGGCCGCACGGTTTCGCACCCGCCCGCGGTCCCCCACGGCACCAGCAGGCCGGCGCCACCGCACCGGCCTTCGAACACAGGAAGCAGTCACCGGCATGCCCCCATCCAGCGCACCCGCCACAGCCACCGCCACCACCACCGCCCTCGGTGACGCCCGCATCATCACCGCGGCCGAATTCGAGTTCCACCCCGTCACCGGCGCCGCCCCCGCCGCCCGGACCACGATCGCGACCCCGGTCAGCCCGGCCGCCGGTGCCACCCACGTCACCCTCCACGTGGTCCGGATCGCCGCCGGCGAGTCGTACGTCCCCGAGCACAGCGCGGCCGAGGAGAACACCGCCGTGATCTTCTCGGGCACCGGCTCGGCCGCCGTCGGCGACCTCGCCCTCCCCGTCGAGCGCGGGTCCGCCGCCTACGCCCCCACCGGCCGCTCCCTCACCCTCACCGCGGACGCCAGGGGCATGACCGCCTACGTGTGGCGCACCCCCCTCGCGAACGCACCCGTCGGGAGCGATCCCGTCCTGCACTCCTCCCTCTGGGACGAGACCACTCAGCTGCGCGGCTTCGGCGGGACCGGCCAGGTCGGCGCCGCGGAACGCCGGGCCACCATGAACTTCGTCTTCTGGCCCGGGAACGGCAGCAGCCGGCTGTGCCTGCACTGCGGCATCCAGCAGCCGGGCGAGACCTTCAACGTCCATCTCCACCCCGACAGCGACGAGGCGTTCATCGCCTTCGAGGGCGTCGGCCAGATGTACCTGCGCGACCGCTGGATCGACGTGGGCGCGGGCGACGTCCTGTACGCGTCCCCCGGTGTCCTGCACGGCGCCCGCAACCCGCACACCGGTCCCACCGCCCGCCGCTTCGTGACCTGCGGTGGGCCCAGCCCCTACGACCCGGCGCTCTACTCCGCCGCCGGCTACTCCTCACAGGTCAGGTGAACGCAGCGTGTGCCGCATATACGGAACCTTCAACGTCCATTCCGACCGGGCCGAGCTGCGCCGCGTCGCCGACCTGATGCACCACGGCGGTCCCGACGCCCAGGGCGTCGCGCACCGGCCCGACTGGGCGCTCGGCAACAACCGTCTGTCGATCATGGACCCCGAGGGGGGCGCCCAGCCCTACCACCTCGGCCGGGTCACCGTGGTCTTCAACGGTGAGATCTACAACCACCGCGAGCTGCGCGAGCGCCTCACCGGCCTCGGCTTCCACTTCGACGACCAGTGCGACGGCTCCGTGCTCCCCGCGCTGTACCTCACGTACGGGGACCGGTTCGCCGAGCACCTGGACGGCATGTACTCCGTCGCGATCATGGATCTGCGGCAGACCCCGCGCATGGTGCTGGCCACCGACGACTCGGGCATGAAGCCGCTGTACTACCACTGGGACCGTGCCGCCGGCCGCTTCCACTTCGCCTCCGAACTGCCCGCGCTCCTGGGCTTCGCCGGGGTGAGGGCCGAGGAGGACGAGGCGGGTCTGGACGCCTACCTGACCTCCAAGACGCCGTTCGGCAACCGCACCATGTTCCGCGGGATCCAGGTGTTCCCGCCGGCCACCACCGCCGTCCTCAGCCACCGGGACGGGCTGCGGCTCAGGCAGCGTCCGATGGCCCACGAGCTGGGCCTGCGCCCCGACAGGGACCGCACCCTCACCGAGGCCGGCGACCAGCTGCGCGACCTGCTGTCCGAGGAGGTGTCGCGGCTCCTGATCGCGGACGCCCCCGTCGCGGCGGTCACCTCCGGCGGGCTCGACTCCAGTCTCGTCACCGCGCTCGCCGCCCGGGCGCTGCGCGACGGCGGCGGCAGTGGCAGCCTGCACACCTTCAACATCGCCTACACCGGCACCTGGCCGAGCGACGAGCGCGCCTACGCCGCCGAGGTGGCACGCGCCGCCGGCACCACGCACCACCAGGTCGAGGTCGATCCGGCCACCTTCCCGGACCTGATGACCGACGTGGTACGCCACCTGGGGCAGCCGAACGCCGACCCGATCACCCTGTCGACGTTCTCCCTCTTCCGCGCGGTCCGTGACGCCGGCTTCAAGGTCGCCCTCACCGGCGACGCGGCCGACGAACTGTTCAGCGGATACTCCCGGATGACCCAGGCGGTCGCCGCGCACCACGGTTCGCACTGGATCGACGGCTACCTCGACCACCTCGCCGCCGTCCCGCGGGCCCTGCGCGAGAGCCTCTACACCGACGAGTACGCCTTCGCCGTGAACGCGGTCGGTCCGGCCCTGCCGCCCGGCGTCCGGCGGATCCTGCACAGCAGCCCCGGCACCCGGTTGCAGCGCATCGGCGCGGTGGAGCAGCGCTACCGGCTGCCCGCCTACCACCTGCGGCGCGTCGACCACCTGTCGATGGCGAGCTCGGTCGAGGTGCGGCTGCCGTTCACCCAGCCGTCCGTCGTGCGCTTCGCCGCCGGTCTCACCGACGAGCAGCGGCTCGTACCGGGCGTGGGCGTGAAGCGGGCCCTGTACCAGGCCGCGCAGGGGCTCATCCCCCGCAGCGTGCTGGAACGGCCCAAGCAGCCCTTCACCCTCCCGGTCACCGCGATGCTCGCGCCCGGCCAGCGGCTGTGGACCCTCGCCCGGGACGTCCTGTCCCCCCAGGCGCTGCGCGCCGACGGCCGGATCCGCCCGGAGCGGGTCGACGCCCTCTTCGACGAGCAGGCCGCCCGGCCGGGCGACACGGTGTCCCTGGCCCTGTGGTCCCTGATGTCGCACCAGCTGTGGCGCCAGGAGTTCTTCGGCGCGGCGGGAGCGCCCCTCACCCTGCACACCCCGGTACGAGTCCTGCAGGAGGCGGCATGACCATCAGCCTCGCCCGGGCGCACGGCACCCCGTGCCCGACCGCCGTCGTGGACGCGCGCACCATGCCCGAATCGGAACCCGAACTGCTCGCCCGGCTCACCGAACTGCGGGCGGCCCTCGCCGACCAGGGAGCCGCCGACGTCCTGAAGAACGCCCTCGTCCAGCCCTCCCGGCACCCCCTGTTCGACCTGGACTACCGCTTCGTCCAGTCGATGCCGGACCGTCTCGACAGCTTCGACCTGCGCGGCTCCTGCGGACACTCGATCCTGGCGGCGGTCGAGGCGGCGGCCCGTACCGGCATGATCCAGCCCCTCGTGCCGGGCTGCCGGGTCCGGGTCAACGTGCTCAACAACGGGGACAACGTGGTGTGCGAGGCGGAGGAGACCACGGACGGGGGCACCCGCTTCACGGCGCACTTCCTCTGCTCGCCGCCGCGGCCGGTGAACGAGCTCCTGATCACCGGTGAGCCCGTCACCGGCGTCCGGTTCGACGGGAGCACGGTCCCCGTCTCCCTGGTCTCCATGGGCAATCCGTACCTCTTCGTGCACGCCGCCGAACTGGGCGTCCACACCGTCGAGGACCTCTTCGCCGACGACCTCGTGCTGTTCGACCGGATGACCAGGCTGCGTCTGGCGGTCTGCCGGGCCCAGGGGTGGGACACCACCGGCGCCTTCCCCAAGGTGGCCGCGCTGCTCCCCGACGGTGTGGGCTCCCTCGCGGTCCGTGCCATCTCCGTCCCGTCCTGGCATCCGACGGTGGCGCTCACCGGCGCCACCTGCCTCGCCGCCGGCGCCGCCGTGGAGGGCACGATCCCCTACCTCCTGTCCGGTGTCTCGGAGCAGTCGGACAGCGGCATGCTCGCCCTGCGCACGCCGGGCGCCACGGTCCGCGCCTCGGCCCGTACGACGGGCGGCCCCCACGACCGCCGGCTGGCCTGGATCTCCGTCGCGGAGAAGCAGGTCGACTACCGCGGCCCCTTCCTGCCCGCCACAGCCTCCGAGGAGTTGTCATGGCTTCCGCTGACAGCCTGACGGTGCCCGACGCGCCGACGCTCACCGGCCTGCCGCCCGCCCCGTCGGCCGCCGCTCTGACCGCGCCCGTGCGCAAGCTGCTGGCCGCCCATGCCCAGGACGCCGACGAGAGCGGCGAACCCGACCGGCCGGCCCTGGCGGTGCTGCGCGAGAGCGGCCTGCTGGGTCTGGCGCTGCCCTTCGAGTACGGCGGCGCGGGTGCGGACGCCGAAGGGCTCAACACGGCCGTCGAAGAGGTGGCGCAGGTCAACGCCTCCGCCTCGATCATGCTCTTCCAGCACTACGCGGTCAGCCGGCGCATCCTCGAACACGGCAGTCCGGCCCTGCGCCGCAGGCTGCTGCCCCGGCTGGCCCGGGGCGACTGGCTGGCCGCCTCCGCCTGGAGCGAGCCGGGGGCCGGCGCGAACAAGAAGCAGCTGTCCACCACCGCCCGCCGCACGCCCGACGGCGGCTGGGTCCTGAACGGCGCCAAGTCCTTCACCACCAGCGCCGGTCTGGCCGACATCTACCTGGTGCTGGCCCGGACGGAGGAACCGGCGCCGGACGCCGCCCCGGACACCGGCTACGGTTCCGTCGGCCAGACCTTCTTCCTGATACCGGCCGACACCCCGGGGCTGGTGCCCGACACCTCGCTGCGGCTGACCGGCATGCGCGGTTCGGCGACGGGGTTCGTCTCCGTGCACGACTGCCACGTCCCCGACACCGCCCGGCTGGGGCCGATCGGCACGGCCGCCTCGATCATCGCCGGCGTCCGGGACAGCGGTGCCACGCTCGGCGCCGTGTCCGTGGGCCTGGCCCAGGCCGCCCTCGACCTGGCCCATCGGCACGCGGAGCGCCGCGGCCTGCTGGCCCAGCAGGCGGTACGTCACCGGCTGGTGGACATCGCCGGCGAGGTGGAGACGGCCCGTGCGGTCGTCGAGCGGGCCGGCCGGCGTACCGCTCCCGACCCCGGGATCGCCACGCTGCACTCCAAGCTCGTCGCCTCCTCGGCCGCCGAGCGCGTCGTCAACGCCGTCGAGCGGCTCCTGGGCTCGGCCGGCTACGTCGCCTCGAACGAGATCAACCGCTACGGACGCGACGCCCGCGCCGTCGCCCTGATGGGACCGACCAACGACCTCTGCAAGGAACTGGTGAGTCTGACGTGGAACCGTTGAATCCCCTGCCCGCCGGCCTTCCCACCGATCCGGCCGGCCCTGCCGAACTGAGCGTCGTCGGCGGCCGGCTCGTCACCCCCGACGGTGTCCGCGACGGAACGGTCGTCGTCCGTGACGGCAAGGTGGCGGCCCTGCTCGCACCCGGTGAGCCGGTGCCCCCGGGTCCCCGTCTCGACGCCCGCGGCCGCTACGTGCTGCCGGGACTCATCGACTCCCACGTCCACTTCCGCACTCCTGGCCTGGAGTACAAGGAGGACTGGGAGCACGGCAGCCGGGCCGCCCTCGTCGGCGGTGTGACGACCGTGATGGACATGCCCAACACCCGCCCGCCGTCCCTCGACGAGTCCAGCATGCTCGCCAAGGCCGAGGTCATCGAGGGCACGTCCCGGGTCGACTACCGCTTCCACATGGGCGCCGATCCCGACCGCCCCGAGCTGCTGGCCGAGCTCGACCCGCGGATAGCGTCCTCGGCGAAGGTCTTCATGGCCGGCCACCACACGGCTCCGGTGGTGTTCCGGGACGGCGAGCAGTTGCGGCGCGCCTTCGCCGCGGCCGCCCGCGGCGGTGTCCGGCTCGTGCTGCACGCCGAGGACCAGCACGTCTTCGACCTCCTCGACGCGAGCGCGGGCACCCCGGACTCGTACGGCGGGTACGAGCCGCACCGGCCGCGGTCGGGAGGCATCGTCGCCGTCGCCCAGGTCGTCCGGCTGGTGCGCGAGTTCGGCACGAACGCGCACATCCTGCACGTGTCGTCGGCGGAGGAGGCCGACCTGCTGGCGGCGGCCGCCGCCGAGGGACTGCCGCTGACGTACGAAGTGACGGGCCACCACCTGTCGTTCACCCACGACGACACCACCCGGCGCGGTCCCCGTACGCGGCTCTCCCCGGCCATCCGCGAGTCCCGTGACCAGAGGCGCCTGTGGCAGGCGGTGCTGCGCGGGGAGGTCGCCACCCTGGGCAGCGACCACGCCCCGCACACCGTGGAGGAGAAGAACCGTCCGCCGGCCGACGCGCCGCCCGGCCTGCCCGGTGTGCAGGAGCTGGCCACGGCCGTCTGGACGGGCCTGCGCACCAGGGACATCGGCCCGGACGAGGCCGCCGCGCACCTGGCCCGGCTGATGGGCGCGGGACCCGCCGCGCTCTTCGACCTGCACGGCAAGGGACGGCTCGAACCGGGCGCGGACGCCGACCTGGCCCTGCTGGACCCGTCCGAACGCTGGCAGTTCTCCTCCCGTGACGTACAGGCGCTGTGCGGCTGGTCCGCGTACGAGGGCTGGACCTTCACCGGACGTTTCACCAGCACGGTGAAGGCGGGCCGCGTCGCCTGGGACTTCCGCGACGGTTTCACCGGGGCTCCGGAGGGCCGCTGGCTGCAGGGCGCGGCCCGGCCCCTGGAGGTGGCCCGATGACGTCGACGCTGCTCAAGTCCCAGTCGTCGCACGCCCGTACGCCCGTACCTGTGCCTGTGCCGGCACCCGCTCCCGCGGCTTCGCAGGATCTGGCCGACGCCTTCCGGACCGCGATGTCGGCCCTGGCGGCCCCCGTCACCATCGTCACCTGCTACGACGAACTGGGCAGGCCGCGCGGTCTGACGGCCAGCGCCGTCAGTTCGCTCTCCCTGGCCCCGCCGCTGTTCCTCGTCTGCCTCGACCGGAACTCCCGTACGCACGACGCGCTGACCGGCGCCGAGGACTTCGCCGTGCATCTGCTCGGGCCCGGCGAGGAACACCTCGTCGAGCGTTTCATGCGGCCGGCCGAGCAGCGCTTCGACGGCATCCCGCTGGCCACGGAGTTCCACCGGGCGCCCGTCATCAGGGACGCCTCCCTGACCCTGCGCTGTGTCCGCCACGACGTCCTGGAAGGAGGCGACCACACGATCCTGGTGGGCCGGGTGACCGGTGTGGGCGGTGAGCCCGCACACTCGGGCGGCCTGCTCTGGCACCGACGGGGCTTCGCGCACGCGCGCCGCCCGTGACCCGGACGGGGGCCGCCACCGCTGCGACGCGGCCGGCGGCCCCCGTCGGCGCGCCGACGGACCCTCCTCGACCGCCCTCGGACCCTGCCGACCGGCAACCCCTCCTGCCGCGCGGGAAGTTCTGCCGCCCTCGGGACAGCACCGCACGCAACATCAATTACGCTGGCCCCGATCGTACGGCGAACACCTTTACGAACAGCCCACAGGCGCAGCTCCCAGCGGCCTCTGCCGATCTACCGCAACTTCCGAGTTGAACCGCGAGGAAAGGTACGGAAGTCCATGTCCGACCAGCAGCGGGCGTCAGGTGAGACCTCCGCCCCGCACACGGCAGCCACCACGCCCGACGCCGAGGCCGTCGCGGCCCAGATCACCGGCACCGGAAAGCCGCCGACCACCTCCGCGCAGCAGGGCGGCGCCGCGGGGAAGGCTGCCGAGGGCGGACCGGAAGCCGGAGCCGACACCGGCACCGGTACCGGTACGAAGACGGGTACGGGCGCCGACACCGGCACGGGCGAGGCGGCCGGGTCCGCCGGAGCGACGGGCGCGTCGGAGGCCGGTACCGCGGCGGCCGGTCCGGCGAGCGAAGCAGGCGGGGCGGGCGGGGCCGAGGGCGCGTCCGCCGGCGAGCAGGCCGGGGACACCGACGGAGCCCAGGGCGAGGGCGGTACGGACAACGGCGCACGAGCGCTTTCCGCCGCTGCGACCAGGGGCCGGCCCGAGGCCATCGCGGCCGCCGTGGACAGCGGCGGCGCCAACAGCTCCACCGCGAGCGGAATCGGCCGCCCCCGCAAGCCGGTCCTCGCCGGTGCCGCGCTGGCGGGCGCCATCCTGGTAGCCGTACCGCTGCTGATCACGGCGACCGACAAGGACGAGGAGAAGAAGACCGTCGACACGGCGGCCTCCGACACCGTACTGAACAAGGCGGACGATCCGGCCGGCGTCTTCGTCACCCAGGCTCCCTCCCCCTCGAAGACGAAGGCGAAGAAGAAGGAGGCGAAGAAGGCGGAGCCCGCGCCGCCCGCCGCCGAGAAGGCCACCGCGCCCTCCCCCAGCGCCAGCCCTTCGCCGAGCCGGACGCCGAAGACGAAGAAGAAGGCCGCCGCGAAGAAGACGGTGAGCACCCTGCCGGCCGTCCTGACCAGGGTGCTGATCAAGAACAACACCAACGGCACCTGCGTGGACGTCCCCGGCTTCACCAGTGGCAGGCGGGACGGGCCGGTCACGCACGCGACGTGCAACAGCAACACCGACGACAACCAGCTGTGGAACGTCGAGAAGCGTTACGACAAGGCCGGACCCGGCGGAGCGCCGCTCTTCCAGATCCGCAACGTCATGGACAGCATGTGCCTGGACCTGCCCGGCTACGGGGGCGTCGGAGGCGCCACCAAGGTCACGGAGTTCCCCTGCAACGGCACCACGAAGGACAACCAGCTGTGGTGGCTGGACAAGCAGGCCGACGGGAAGTTCTGGATACGCAACGCGGCCAGCGACAACCAGTGCCTGGACTCCTACGGCCGCGACGACGGGACACGCGACCTGATCATCTGGCCCTGCGCCCCGGAAGGCCAGAACAACCACGAGTGGATCTTCACCCGCTCCTGAACCCCGGCGGCGTACGGGGTTCGGTGGGCGGACGGCCGCGCCGTTACTCCGCCCGCGGCTGAGTACCTCGGCCGGGCCGGCTGAGTACGTCACCCGATGCCGTGGCGGCCGGGCGGCTGCTGAACTGCCGTCATGACCCAGGAGCAGCCACGCCCCCGCCCGTTCCGCATCGCCGGCAGCAGGGCGGCCACCACCGGTTCCGCCCTCGCGGTGGTCCTGATTCCCCTGGTGGTGGGGGCGCTGGCCTCCCGGGCGGCGGGCGGCGACCCGATGGCGTCGGTCAACGCCCTGATGACGGGCGGCGGACAGCGTGCCCGCCTCTCCCGCAGCCAGCTGCGCACCTGCCGGGGCCGGGCGCTCACGACGGCGCGGCACGTGTGGGACCGCTCGGCCGGCCGGACGGACAGGAAGCCGCTCCGCCCCGCCGCCTTCGCCGGGGTCGGCCGGCGTACGGGACGGGAACGTCCGGCGGCACCACGCCCGGAGGCGCGCAGCACGGCCGGCCGGCCGTGACCGCCGCGAGGGCGGGAAGCCGGCCGGCCGGCGGATCCCCGCTCAGGCGGCGGCGTCCCCTCCCGCTTCCGCCCGCAGCCAGTCGGACAGGGCGGCGAGTGCGGCGGGCGCGAGGGCGTGCCCGACCGGGTCGCGGCGGGCGGTGGAGCGCGCGCCCGACCCGGCGGTGACGTACTGCCAGGTCCGGTCGAGGAGGTCGCGCGGGATGACCTGGTCGCGATCGCCCCGCGCGACGAGGACAGGCACACCGGCCAGGTGCCCCGGGCCGGTGGGCAGCCCGGCGTCGAAGGGGAGTGTGCCGTACAGGACGGCCGCTCCCGCGTAACAGTGCGGATCGTCGAGGAGCAGGCCCCCGGCGAAGGCGGCGCCACCGCTGAAGCCGACCAGGAACACCGGCCCGCCCGCCGGCCGGACCTCGTCGAGCCACGACCGGAACCAGTCCATGGTCTCCCGCAGCGAGTCGGGCACGGGACGGCCGATGCCACGGTTGGCGAACCAGGCGAACCCGCCGTGCTCGGCGATGGGCGCGCGCACCGCGGCGTAGTGGAAGCCGGCCGGCAGGGCGTCGGCGAGTGCGATGATCTCGCTCTCCCGCGACCCGCGACCGTGCAGCAGGACGACGAGCGGCCCGTCCGGATCGCCCTGGGTCATGACGGTGGGCGGCGCGAATGCGGTCATGGGTCGGCTCCAGGGCTGGTCGGTGGCTGATCGGTGGCTGATCGATGACCGGCCGGTGACCGGTCGGGAGGGACGCCGGGCTACGGCTCCGACGAGACGGGACGGGATCCGGACCGTGGGCCCGGCGGCCGGCCCGGTCAGTCGCGTACGAGCAGGACGAGCGCGGCGAGGACGACGGCCAGGACGACCGCGGCGACGCCGTGTACGAGCCGGTGGGCGCGCAGCACCGGAAGGTGCCGGTCGACGGCCAGGCGCCCGGGTCCGGTCAGGGCCAGGGCGGCGGCCGCCGCGGCGAGGACGAGCTCGTACTCGACGCCGTCGGGTGCGAAGAAGCCGCCGCCCCACTTCACGGCGAGCGCGTTGATCATCGTCCCGAGGACGGCGGCGCCGGCCAGCGGCGTGAACAGGCCGACGACCAGGCCGAGTCCGCCGAGGGTCTCGCTCAGCCCGGCGACGACAGCCATCGACCTGCCGGACGGGTAGCCGCTCATGGCGAAGAACTGTCCGGTGCCGTCGAGACCTCCGCCGCCGAACCAGCCGAACAGTTTCTGGGTGCCGTGCGCGGCGGCGGTGAGGCCGATGGTGACGCGCAGGATCAGCAGGCCGACGTCATAGGCGTGCAGGGGTGCCGGGACGGTGCCGGAACCGGCGGTGGGGCGCGGGGGGTTGAGGGTGGACGTCATGGGGGCCCTCCTGAACAGGATCGAGTCTTTGAAGGTTCAAGCTTCCTCGACTCTATCCAATGCCTGAAAGTTCAACAATTCCGGTCGCGCAGCTGCCCGGCCGCGACCTGCCACGCGGCCACCACCGCCCGATGCGCCGCGGCGGTGGCTGTCGCGGTCCCCGCCGGCAGGTGGAGCGGCGCGCCGACATGGACGTGGAGCCGGGGACGGCGGACGGGAGCGGTCAGGAGACCCGCGATCTGCTGGGCGCGGCTGCCGGACGTGACCCGTCGCGCCCCTGCCTGGCCGACCGGCACGACGGGGGCGCCGGAGGCCATGGCGAGGCGGGCGGGGCCGCTGCGGAACGGTTCGGGTGCCGCTTCGGCGGCGTCCGCCCGGCGCGGCAGCCGTCCCTCGCCGTAGACGAGGACGTGGCGGCCCGCGTCGAGGGCCGCCGCGGCCGCGTCCAGGGCGTCGGCCGCCCGGGCGGTACGGCGGTGGACGGGAACGTGGCCGCCACGGTCCAGCAGGTACCCCAGGACGGGGACGCGCCACAGTCCGGCGGTGGCCAGGACCACGGGCTCGATGCCGAGGGAGCGCAGGGCGGCCAGCACGATGCCGGGGTCCGCCAGGGAGGTGTGGTTGGCGACGAGGATGCCCGGGGCCGGAAGCCCGGTGAGCTCGGTGGAGGTCGTCAGACGCCCGAGGGCGGGGACGACGGCGGCGGCGATGCGACTGAGCACGTGACTCCTGCGTTCCGGTGCGCTGTGGCGGTGCGGCAAAGGCGGGGCGCGGCAACGGCGCGTGGCGGACTCCATCGTCGCGCCGGGACGGTCCGAGGACCTGAGTCGCCGTACTCATCGGGTCCCGTGCGCCGCCTCGCCGTGCGGTGCCGTCGTACTCATCCGCCCGCGTCCCGGGCACGCGACGAGCGGCTCCGACCGGTGCCGGACGGGCGTTGCGGGCCCGTGTGCCGTCCGGCGTACCCTGTGCGCAGTACGGACACGGCCAGGGGGAGCACGTGAAGGCTGCGACGGTTCAGGACTGGGATTCGACCCTCGACTCGGTCGTGGTGCACGCGCAGGGCGCGCTCTGCCGGCGTCTCGCGCGCGGCAGCGTGCCGCCGGACGGCAGGGTGCGGATCCCCGGGCTGCCCCGGACGGTGGACCCCGGTTCGCTGCGGGCCCGTGTCGTGGGCACCTCCGGGGTGCGGGTCGTCGAGGCCCGTATCGAGGTCGACGCCGAACCGGCCGGCGCCGGCGCACCGCGTGAACTGGACCGTGAGGTGGAGCGGCTGCGCGAGGAGTGCGCCGCGGCGCGGGCACGCCGGGACCGGCAGCTGGGCCTGATCGAGGAGGTCCGGGCGCTGCGCCCGATCCCGCCGGGCCGCGAGCGCGAGGACCTGCCCCGCCGCACCCCGGTCCACGCCTGGCTGGAGCTGGCCGACTTCGTCGAGGCGCGGCTTACCGGCCTGCACGACCGCCTGGCCCGGCTGGAGGAAGCGCTGCTCCGTGTCGAGCACGACTTCATGGTCGCGGCGGACGCGCTCACCCGTGCCTCCACCGACGCGCCGTCGGCGCACGTGGCGACCACGGTCTCGGCGCTGGTGACCCTCCACGGCACGGACGACCCGGGGCCGGAGGTGGAGGTGGAGGTGGAGTACGGGGTGCCCGGCGCGGTCTGGGCCCCGGCCTACCGCCTCGACCACCGCCAGGGCGACGACAGCGGCCGGCTGGTGCTGCGCGCCTCGGTGGCCCAGCGCACCGGGGAGGACTGGAACGGCGTACGCATCGCCCTGGCCACCGCCGACCTCCACCGCCGCACCGATCTGCCCCGGCTCCGCTCGATCCGCATCGGACGCCGTCAGCCGGCTCCCGCGCCCGCCGGCTGGCGCGAGCCCCCCGCCGGGCTCTCCGGCCTGTTCACGGGATACGACGCCTCGGCGGCCCGTCCCGCTCCGGCCGCCGCGCGCCAGGCCTCCGCGGCGGAAACCGTGGCAGGGGTCGTGGCAGGAGCCGCCGCGGGCCCCAGGGCCGACCGGGCCGCGGCCGGTCCGGTTCCGATGCCTCCGCCCGCGGCACCGCAGGCCTACGGGGCTCCGCCTCCCCCGTTCCCGGCGCCCGGCGCCACCGGCGCGCCGCCCGGACACGCACAGCCGACCCGCTCACGACGGGGCGCTCCGCCCCGCGGTGGCGGCGCTTCCTTCGAGACCTCCGTGGCCGGGCCGCCCCCGGCTCCCGGCGGCCCCGCGCGAGCGACGGCCCCCGCCGGCGCCGTACCGGCCGCCCCCGCGCCGGCGGCGCCTCCTGCCGGTCCGCCGCAGCCCAGCGGCGCCGAACTCGACTACGCGGCGCTCGTCCTGGCGGGCCCGGGGGAGCCGGCCGGGCGCAGGGGCCTGCTCTTCCCCGACTCGTCCTTCGATCCGGTGGCGGCGGAGCACCGCCGCCGCGCCGAGGCGGTCGCCGCGCTGCCGCTGCCCGGCCACGCCGTACGGCCCCGCGAGTCGGCCGGTTCCTTCGACCACCGCTTCGACGCGACCGCCCGTACCGACATCCCCTCCGACGGCACCTGGCACACGGTCACCGTCACCGGGATCCCGGTCGGCCTGCGCACCGAGTACCTGTGCGTGCCGGCCGTCGAGGAGACCGTCTACGCGACGCTGGTGCTCTCCAACGCCACCGGACAGGCCCTGCTGGCCGGACCGGTGGAGGTCACCGTCGACGACGAGTTCCTGCTGACCACCGCTCTGCCGACCCTCGCGCCGGGCGGCGGGCGCCGGGTGGGGCTCGGTCCCGCCGAGGCCGTCCGGGTCACCCGCCGTACCGAACTGCGCGAGTCGTCCGCGGGCCTGCGCGGGGGCACCACCGTGCTCGACCACCGTGTCCACGTGGAGCTGGCCAACCGGCTGGCACGGCCGGTCACCGTCGAGGTCCGTGAACGGGTGCCGGTCACCTCCGATCCGGACGTCAGGATCGACGAACGGGCCGACTGGACGGTCCCCGAGGAGGGCGCGGGCCCCGACCGGCTCGCCCCGGGCACCCGCGTGTGGCGGGTGGACCTGCCCGCCGGCGGCACCGCCGTGCTCGACGGCGGCTACGAGATACGCATCCCGGCCGGCAAGGCCCTGGTCGACGGCAACCGCAGGAGCTGACACACGCCATGTCCACGGATCCGAAACCGGTCGCCGTCCCCGTGACCGACGCCCCCGCGACCGCCGTTCCGGTCACCGCCCTCCCCGTGACCGCCGTCACCTGCCTGGAGGACCGCACCCACATCGAGCGCACCGCCGTGCTCGGCCTGCGGTCCGGGGTCCAGCGGCTGCGGCTCGGTCCGGTCAGCGCACTGGCCGTCGACCGCACCCTCCACGCCGAGCTGACCGGCGAGCACCCGGCGACGGTCCTCGACGCGCGGATCGTACGCAACTGGACGCCGCGCGGGCCCCTGCCGTCCCCCGACGAGGACTCGGCGCTCCGCCTGCGCCTGCACCTCCTCGAAGAGGAACAGGCCGAGCTGGGCCGGCGCCGCGAGCGGCTGCACGCACGCCTCGACCTGCTCGGGCGCCTCGCGGCGGATCTGCTCCGGGAGATCGGGGAGAGGGCCGGCGCCGGTGAGACCGAGAGCTCCCGCTGGTCCGGCGAACTGGACCGCGTGGACACCGAGCGCGACACGTACGGCGAACAACTGCGGGCCATGGAGCACCGGCTGGGCACCCTCACGGGCGAACTCGCCGAGGCGCAGCAGGCCCTGCGGCTCAGCGAGAGCGAACCCGCCGAGCTGGTCGGCCATGTCGAGCTGACCGTGGAAGCCACCGCCGCCGGACCGGCCGAGCTGCGCCTGAGCCACCTCCTGCCGTGCGCGCTGTGGCGTCCCGCCTACCGGGCCGTACTGGACGGCGGCTCCCTGACGCTGGAGACCGACGCGATGGTCTGGCAGCGGACCGGCGAGGACTGGTCGGACGTACGCCTGACGCTGTCGACGGCCCGGTCGGCGCTGGCCACCGAGCCACCGCGGCTGGCCGAGGACCGGCTGACCCTCCGGGACCGCTCGGCGGCCGAACGCCGTACGGTCGACGTCGAGGTGCGGGAGGAGGAGATCGGGAACCTCGGCCCGGCTCCGGTGCTCGGCCTGCCCGGCGTGGACGACGCCGGCGAGACCCGGGTGTTCCACTCCCCCGTGCCGGTCTCCGTCCCCGGCGACGGCCGTGCCCATCGGGTGCCGCTCTCCTCCTTCACCGCGGCGGCGGCCACCGAGTACGCCTGCGCACCCGAGCTGTCCCCCCTGGTCACCCGGGTGGCACGGTTCGACAACCGGTCCGGGCACGCGCTGCTCGCCGGTCCCGTCGACCTGATCCGCGGGGGCGCCTTCACCGGACGCGGCACCCTGGAGTTCACCGCCCCCGGCACGCCCGTCGAGCTCGCCTTCGGCAGCTCCGACGACCACCGGGTGGTGCGGCACACCGAGGAGTCCCGCACCTCCACCGGGATGACCCAGCGCACCCTGGTCACCCGTACGGTGCGGCTGCACCTGTCCCGGTTCTCCGCTCCGGGGGAGGACGAGGAGCGGACGGTGGTCCTGCGGGAACGCGTCCCCGTCAGCGAGGTCTCGGCGGTCGAGATCCGCCTGCGCGAGGAGGACTGCTCCCCCGCGCCCGACGCCGTCGACGACGAGGGGATCGTCCGCTGGGACGTCGCCGTCCCGCCCGGCGGGCGCCGCACGGTCACCCTGGTCTACGAGATGTCGGCAAGCGCCAAGGTCACCGGTGTCTGACCTGCCCGGAGGGCATCCGGCCCACTCCTCCGAGGGCACTTGGCCTACTCGAAGAACTTGAGGCTCCAGCCCGTTTCGGTGTTCGCGCCGGGGACGCCGGTCCGGCGGTAGGTCGTACCGCCCCACCAGGCGAAGCTGCCGGTGTACCAGTACCGGTTCGCCCATGCGTACGGGGTCCCCTTCGCGACCGCGTGGAACATCAGGGGGAACCTCGGCCCGGCCGGCGGGCTCGTACCGATGTCGCCGTCGAGCAGGACGAAGCTGTGGTGGCCGGGGCCGTCGACGTACAGCGTCGGGTCCCAGCCCGCCATCATCGTGGAGCGGTGGGAGCCGAACAGGCAGCCGTTCGACTTGTACCAGTCCCACACGTACGTCGGATCGCCGCCGGCCCGCAGCCTCAGGTCGGCCAGGCAGTACTGGTCGCTCCAGCTGCCGTTGGCGGAGTACACGATGTGCAGCTTCCCGTCGGGATCCTTGATCGCTTCGGGCGACTCGTTGATGAAGCGGTTGCCGACCACCCGCTCCCAGCTCTCCCGCGGCTGCGAGATGACGTGGCGTGCGCCGGTCGGTGCGGTCGGGCTGCTCATCCGGGCGATGTAGAGGTTCTGCTCCACGTTCGTGTCGCCGGCCCAGCCCGACCACACGAACCAGCGCTGCCCGTTGAAGGTGAACAGGGTTCCGTCGATGGCCCACTTGTCGTCCGGCAGCGCCAGCTTCGTCTCGGCGGTGTAGCCGCTGTCCGCGGTGGCGGAGCTGATCACGTACATGCGGTGGGCCGCGCCCCGGCCGCCCGAGAAGTAGATGTGGAAGCGGCCGCCGTCCGTGGTGATCTCCGGAGCCCAGATCTCACCGAGGTCGCGGGTGTCCGACCAGACCTGCCGGGGCGGGGCCGACGCCAGGGCGTCCGTCGAGGAAGCCTGCCGTACGGCGATGCCGGTGCCGGTCGACTGCACCGAGACGTAGGTGCCGCCCACCCGCAGCACACTGGGGTCCGCGGCCCTGAGACCGGTCCGGCCCGCCTGGGCGGGTCCGGCGGACGACAGCGACAGCCCTGCGGCCAGGGCGAAGGTCAGGGCCAGCGCCGCGAGGGCGGAGCGAAAACGAGAGAGCTTCATGGTCCCCGTCCGTGGTCGGCCCCCGCTTCGGCGCCGGGCGGACAGCACGACGCCCGCGTACGGCGTTGGTCCCACCTGTCTGCGTCTCTGCGTTCCGCTTGGGTGTGTCCCCATGGGTGAGAGCGCTTTCAAGCATCGTTAATTGCGCTGTGCATGTCAACGCTTCGGAACGGATGACGCCGTCCGGCCGGCGGGCAACACCCCACCGGCCGGACCCTCCTCGTGCGTGTGCTCAAGCGCGTGGCTGTATCCGGCCCTCGGCCGGAGGCACGCCGGCGATGTTGGTGATCAGCTCGGCGCACAGGTCGCGGAGCTTGACGTTGCGGTGCTGGGATGCCGTGCGCAGCACCTCGAAGGCCTTCTCCGGCGTGCAGCGCTGCTGGCCCACTATGACGCCGATCGCCTGGTCGATGACGGCGCGCGAACGCAGGGCCGCCTCCAGATCCGCGGCGAACTCCACACCGTCCGCGATGCGTTGGGCCAGCGCGATGGCACCGGTCGCCTCCGCCGCGAGCAGCCGCAGCGGCGTGAGGTCGATGTCGTCGAAGGCGCCCGGCCGGGGCGCGTACAGGTTGAGCGCTCCCGCGGTGTGGCTGCGGGGGGCTATCGGCAGCGAGAGCGAGGAGCGGGCCCCGCAGGCCGCGGCGTACGCGGGATAGTCGCCCCAGCGGTTCTCCCGGAGGGTGTCGGGCACGCTGACCTCCAGACCGGTGCGCATCGCCTGGAGGCACGGTCCGTCGTCCTGGCCGTACTGGGCCTCGTCCAGCTTGGTGGCACTGTCGCCCGCACTGGAGACCGTGACGGGCCGCCCCTGCCGCTCCAGGGTGACTCCGCATCCGTCCGCTCCGGGAGCCAGCCGGAGCGCGCTCTTGGCCAGCGCACGGAGGAACTGGTCCAGGGAGTCGGTCTCCAGGAGCAGTGTGATCGTGTCCAGCGCTTTCAATGCCTCAGAAGCAGGCATATCAGTCATGTTCGTCTCGTTCTGAGCGGTGCCCGCCGGCTTCGGTCGGCGGCGCAGAGCCTGTGCGGCCTCTCTCCGGCCGCGGATACCTGTTACCTGTCGTCAGCCGCGCGCGCAGGCGTCGGGGAACACCTGGATCGCGCTCGCGGCGGGGGATCAGCCGACGGGCGGCGGGGAGGCCGGCGAGGCGCCGCGACCGATCGGCACGACGAGCCCGCTCGCGCCCCGCACGCGGTCCGGACGGAGCCACGGGCCGTACGGAGGACGGGAGACGGACGCAGGACGGGGAACGGACAGGGAACAGGAGACGAACGGGGGACGAGAGGCGGACGACGTGCCCGGGGCCGACGGGGCCGAGGGCCGAAGCGTCACCGCCGTGGTGGTCCGCCGCCGTGCGGTGGATCCGTACGGCATCGAAGCAGGGCGCCGACCGCTATGGAAGCAGGGACGGAAGCTGAAGCGGTGGCTCACAGCAGAACTCTCCTTGAGGACAGAAGGGTACTTTTGCGGAGCCGCTTCCTGACTTCCCGACCATTCATTATGCCCTGTGCGGCGGACACGGTCGGACGCCTCGGGAGGTATACGACGTCCACGGACCGAACGCGCCGGCACGCTCGCCGCGGACGTGTAACGCCTGCTCCCGGTGGTGGTGGCCGCTGGGCGGCGCCGCTCAGCGGCGGCCGAACAGGGCGACCGTGTCCGCGTCGGCGAAGTGCGGGGATTCCGCTTCCGCGACCATGAGGGCGGCGATGCCCGCGCGCGGCGCCATGGGCGGGATCGCCCGCGGCCTGAACTCCCCGGCGCGCAGGAGCCGCCCGTCGCCCCGGTAGGGCTTGTCGGTGAGCGGCCCGGCGTGAACGGTGGTTCCGCCGGCCTCGCGGACGGCCCGGCCGGCGACGTCCTTGGCGTCCCATTCGTGGCGCAGGACGCGCTTGAGGAGCGCACCGTTGAACGCGCCGAGCGCTCCTCGGGTCGCGCCCATGCCCAGCGAGGTGAGCCAGACGACGCGGGGCGCGGCAGCGGCGATCTGGCGGGCGCCCTCGACGAGGATCGAGGGGTCCTGCTTCTTGGTGACGCCCAGGCCGCTGACCACGACGTCGGCGCCCTCGACGGCGGCGGCGACGCTGCCGGGGTCGGTCACGTCCGCCCGGGCCACGCGCAGGTTCGCGGAGGCCGGGGCCCGGACCTGTTCCGGACGGCGGGCCAGGGCCACGACGTCATGTCCGCGTTCCAGGGCGTGCGCCACGATCAGGCGGCCCGTCTTTCCGGTGGACCCGAGTACGGCGATCTTCACGATGATGTCCAGTTCCGCAGGAGGAGGAGGGAGTTGAGGAGGGAGTTGAGGAGCGACTGCACGAGGGTGATGCGGGTCAGGACCGGTCGGCCAGGACCTCGACCGCCCGGGCGTGCACGCCGGGCGCGGAGGCGAGGAAGTCGGCGCTGGCCAGGCTCCACGGCTCGCCCCGGGTGTCGGTGACCGTGCCGCCGGCCTCGGCGACCAGCAGCGCGCCGGGCAGGAGCCCCGAGCGCACGTCGGAGAACTGCCAGAAGGTGTCCATGCGGCCGGCCGCGACGTGGATGAGCTGCATGGTGGCGGGCACCGAGACCCGTACCACCAGAGCGTCGAGCAGCATGCCGGTCACCGAGGCACCCATGCGGCGCAGGGCCTCCTCGGTCTCGCCGGGCTTGGCCTGGCCGGTGCCCACCAGGGCCGCCCGCAGGTCGGTCTTGGCGGAGGCGCGCAGCCGCTCGCCGTCGAGGAAGGCACCCCCGCCGCGGAGGGCGGTGTAGGTGTCGCCGGTCAGCGGCACGTGGACGACGGCCAGCACCGGGACGTTGTCGCGCACGAGCGCGGCGGTCACCGCCCATTCGCCCATGCCGTGGATGTGGTTGATGTTGCCCTCGGCCGTGTCGACCACCCACCACTCGCCCTCGGGCAGTACGCCGCCGGCCAGCTCGTCCTCCACCCACTGCGACCCGGGACGCGCGTCGAGCAGCGGCTGCCGGACGAGGGGCAGGACCGCCTCGTCGTTGGCGTGGATGGCGCGGACGACCTCTTCGAGGTCGTCGTGGCGCGCGCTCACGTCGAAACGCTCCAGCAGAAGCTCTCCGGCCGTCTTCAGCGCGGTCACCACACGCTCCAGGACCGCCTCGAACTCGGCGGTCCCGTCCGATGCGGCGGCGCCCGGCACGGCAGGGGAGTTCGAGAAAGTGTTCATGATCGCTCCTGAGGAAGAAAGGTGGTTCCCGCGGCCTCCTGGCCGGTCGCTTTCGACGTTAGAACCAGGCATCATTAACTTCAAATGCAATCTAGTTACGACTGGATTTACTCACATGCAACTGGATTTGAATCTGCTGACCGCGCTCGACGCCCTGCTGGAGGAGGGCAGCGTGACGGACGCCGCCGCCCGCCTCCATGTCTCCGCCCCCGCGATGAGCCGCACCCTGGGCCGCATCCGGCGGGCCACCGGGGACCAGATCCTCGTACGCACCGGGCGCACGATGACCCCTACGCCCCGCGCCCTCGCCCTGCGCGCGACGGTGCACGACCTGGTGCAGCAGGCCCACTCGGTCCTCTCACCGCACGCGGAGGTCGACCTGGCGGTCCTGGAGCGGACCTTCATCCTCAAATGGCACGACGCCTTGGCCGCCGCCGCCGGTCCGGCCCTGCTCCGTTCCCTGCGCGCCGAGGCGCCCGGGGTGCGCGTCCGCTTCCTGGCCGAAGCCAGTACCGACACCCACGACCCGCGCCGGGGGGACGTCGATCTCGAGGCCGGCGCCAGTGCACCCGCCTCGCCCGAGATCCGCCACGAGATCGTGGGCCACGACCGGCTCGTCCTCGCCCTGCGCTCCGGCCACCCGCTGTCCCGCGGCCCGCTCACGCTCGAGGACTACGCGGCCGCCGAGCACGTCACCGTCTCGCGCCGGGGGCGGCTGCGCGATCCCATCGACGACGTGCTGGAGGCCGGGGGCCTGGGCAGACATGTGGTGGCGGCCGCCCCCACCATCGCCACGGCCCTGCAGTTCGTACGCCACCACGACCTCGTCGTGCCGGTCCCCGAACTCATGAGCCGCCCGCTCCTGGACGGCCTCGGCCTGTGCACCCGCCCCCTGCCGCCGGCGATGCCGCCCATCCCGGTCCACCTGACGTGGCACCACCGCTACGACAACGACCCCGCCCACATCTGGCTGCGCGCCCGGGCCCGTACCGCTCTGGCGGACGCGTGCGGCCGTCCCGCCGACGACACCGCCGACGCCGCCGCCGACGGGC
The DNA here is from genome assembly GCF_030817535.1 of Streptomyces sp. V3I8. NCBI lineage: Bacteria > Bacillati > Actinomycetota > Actinomycetes > Kitasatosporales > Streptomycetaceae > Streptomyces > Streptomyces sp. V3I8. Next base: position 156,791 of record NZ_JAUSZL010000002.1, read on the forward strand.
ACTTCGGGGAAGACACTCCTTCCGCGCCCGGTGCCCGAGGCGGACGACGGACGGGGCAGGGCGTACCGCAAGCGGGCCCGTGACGGGACCCCGTCGCCCGTCCTGCTGTGGTGGGTCGGCGGCTCGGACCGCCATCCGGTCCTGGACGCTCACGCACGGCCGGCCGCGGCGATCGCCGAGTCGGTCACGCCGCCGGTGCCGTACCCGCCCCGCACGGCGCCGGCCGACGAGATGGCCGCGCGGACCACACCTGCGGTACGCCGCTACGAGGCCGAGCCGGTCCGGTTCGCCGGACCGCTCCTGGCCCGACAGCTACGGGAGCCGGTCGTGGCGCAACGTCCTGCCTGACACTGGCCGTTGACCGGCGGGGCGGCCGAGTGCCACCGCATCGCACGCGAGGTGGACGCCGATCGTCGGTGGACCTCCGCCCGGCCCTGCCACTGCCACTGCCACCGCCGTCCGTCACCCGCTCCGCCGGTCCCGCACCGGCGCGGTGGTCGGACACGCGGGCATCACCGCCGGTGCCGACGGCCTCGTCGTGCGCGGGCCGCGTCTTGGCTGCCTACTCTGGTGGCATGCGCATGCGTCCCACTGTGAGCTGGACCCCCACCCCCGACCTGCCGCCGGGCACCACGGACCCGCAGCCGGTCGTCGACGCGCTGCGCACCGGCGGTGTGCTGGTGCTCAGCGGCGCGGGCATCTCCACCGAGTCGGGCATCCCCGACTACCGGGGCGAGGGCGGCAGCCTGAGCCGGCACACCCCGATGACGTACCAGGAGTTCGTCGGCGGCCCGCAGGCGCGGCGCCGGTACTGGGCACGCAGTCACCTCGGCTGGCGCACCTTCGGCCGCGCCCGCCCGAACGCCGGGCACCGGGCCGTGGCCGCCTTCGAGCGGCACGGTCTGCTCGGCGGGGTGATCACCCAGAACGTCGACGGCCTGCACCAGGCCGCCGGCAGCGTGGACGCCGTCGAGCTCCACGGGAGCCTGGACCGGGTCGTCTGCCTGTCCTGCGGCACCCTCAGTCCGCGCCGTGAACTCGCCCGGCGGCTGGAGGAGGCCAACGCGGGCTTCGATCCGGTGGCCGCCGCGATCAATCCCGACGGGGACGCCGACCTCACCGACGAGCAGGTCGGGGACTTCCAGGTGATGCCCTGCGCGCTCTGCGGCGGCGTCCTCAAGCCGGACGTGGTGTTCTTCGGTGAGACCGTGCCCGCGCCGCGCGTGGAGCACTGCCGCGAGCTGGTGCGCGGGGCGGCCTCGCTGCTGGTCCTCGGTTCCTCGCTGACGGTGATGTCCGGGCTCCGGTTCGTCCGTCAGGCGGCCCAGGACGGGAAGCCGGTCCTGATCGTCAACCGGGACCCGACCCGCGGCGACGTGCACGCCGTGACCCGGATCGCGCTCCCCCTGGGCCCGACCCTCACCACCGTGGCCGACCGGTTGGGCATCCCGCTCGACCGCGGGGAGGCGGCCGGGACCGGCCGGTGACGGCACCGCCACGACACCGGCACCGCTCCGGACCTGCCCACCGGGGTCCGTCGATCGTTATGATGCCTGAAATCGCTCAAACGAACATCGCAGGGTGGGGGAAGCAAGGTGCGGGAGCCGGTCGATCTCAGGCGTCAGCGGATCCTGGCGGCGGTCCAGGCACGCGGGGCCGCGCGGGTCCGGGACCTCGCCGACGAGTTGCAGGTCTCGGTCGTGACGGTGCGCCGGGACGTGGAGGAGCTGACCCGGGAGGGCAGGCTGCGCCGCGGGCACGGCGTCGTGCGCTCGACGCTGCCGGCCCAGGAGATCCCGGCGGGCGACCTGGCCGGCGGGGACCGGGTGGCCGTCGTGGTGCCGGAGCGGCACTCCTACCTGACCGAGACGCTGCACGGCGCCCGCACCGCGCTGGAGGAGGCCGGCCTGCGCATGGCGCTGCACATCGCCCCCCAGGTGGCCGGGGCGGAGCGCCCGCTGGTGGAGCGGGCGCTGGCCGACGGAGCCCGCGGTCTGCTGCTCGCGCCCCGATGGCACACCAGGGCCGCCGAGGAGGGCGACTACGACTGGCTCGCCGCCCTGGAGGTGCCCACGGTGCTCATGGAGCGCCGGCCCCGGCGGGGCGGCGCGGCGCACGCCCTGGACTCGGTGTGCTCCGACCACTGGTACGGCGCGCATCTCGCGGTGGAGCACCTGGTGGGCCTCGGCCACCGCCGGATGGTGTTCGCGACCCGGGAGGACAGCCCCACGGCACGCACCCTGCGGGCGGCGTTCACCGGCATCGCCGGGGCGCATCCGCTGCTGGAGGAGTGGGCGTGGGCGCTGATCTCGGAGCAGGCGGGGCGCGAGGGGCCGTACACCCGAAGCGAGACGGCGGACCTGCCGGAGCTGCTGCGCGGGGTGCGGGCCACCGCGGTGGTGCTGCACAGCGACGTGGACGCGTTGATGGTCGTGCAGCGGCTGGCCGACGACGGGGTGCGGGTGCCCGAGGACGTCTCGGTCGTGGCGTACGACGACGTGGTGGCCGCGCTCGCCACGGCTCCCCTGACCGCCGTGTCCCCGCCCAAGGCGGAGGTCGGCCGGACGGCCGCCGAGCTGCTGACGCGGCGCCTCGGGGGGAGCGGGGAACGACCCGCGCACCGCGTCGAGCTGCTGCCGCGGCTGATGGTGCGCGGTTCCACCCGTCAGGTGGGGGACGCGGTCGGCGTCACCACCTCACACGAGTGAGCGTTTGAGCGTTTGTTTTTCTTCTGATCGATCTATTGACCGTTTAGGTCGACAGCATTGAGTATTCCCGTGTCCCGAACAGTCGTGTCCGCAGAGCCGCGGGCACGCAGGAGCCGCGGGAGGCGCCATGCCCGGACGACCCGATCGTCGGTCCGTGCTCGCCGCGATGGCCGCCGTACCGCTGACAGGAGCCGTGGGCGCCTGCAGCGGGGGGAACGGAGCCTCGTCGGCCGGCACGGGCCGCACCACACGCATCACGTTCTGGTCCGCCCTGCGCGGCAGCCAGGAAGTGGTCGACGCCTTCAACCGCACGCACACCGGCGTGCGGGTGGACTTCCAGCAGATCCCCTCCGGCGGGCAGGGCGGCTACGCCAAGCTCAGCAACGCCGCCCGGGCGGGCAACGCGCCCGACGTCGCGACCATCGAGTACCCGCAGGTGCCGGGGTTCGCCATCGACGGGGTCGCCCGGGACCTCACCGGCCTCGTCAGCGACTCCCTGCGCCGCAAGCTGCTGCCGCAGGCGCTGCGGCAGACCACGTTCGAGGGGCGGGTGTTCAGCATCCCGCTGGACGTCGAGCCCATGGTGATGCACTACCGCGCCGACCTCTTCGAGCGGTACGGGCTCCGCGTCGCGCGTACCTGGGACGAGTTCGCCGCACAGGCGGCCACCGTACGCCGCAAGGCCTCCGACCGGCGGCTCGTGCTGTTCCCGACGGACGGCATGACGCAGTTCGCCGCCTACGCCTGGCAGGCCGGTGCCCGCTGGTTCGACACCTCCCGGGGTGCCTGGAACGTCTCCCTCGCCGACGCTCCCTCGCGGCGCGTCGCGGCGTACTGGCAGCGGCTCATCGACCGGGACGACGTGTTCGTGAACGCGGTCGAGAGCAGGCAGTCCGACGCGCAGATCGGCAACGGGCTGGTCCTCACCCGGCTCAGCGGCGCCTGGGACGCCGGCGCGCAGATGAACGCGCGGCCCGCGCAGAAGGGTCTGTGGCGGATCGCCCCGCTCCCCCAGTGGGACACCGCCGACCCCGCCGTGGGCACGCACGGCGGTTCCACGTTCGCCGTGACCAAGGACAGCCGCCACCCCGAGGCGGCGATGGAGTTCATCGAGTGGCAGGTCTCCCACCCCGACGCCCTGCGGGCCCGCCTCTCCAGCGGCACCAGCAGCCAGTACCCGGCCGCCCCCGGCCTGGTCGCCGTGGGCCGCAAGGCCTTCGACCGGTCGTACTACGGCGGACAGGACATCTACGGCCTGTTCGAGCAGGAGGCACGGAAGATCGGCGCGGACTGGCTGTGGGGACCGCGGATGAGCGCCACCCAGCGGGTCATGCAGGACTCCTTCGCCCGCGTCGGCGGCGGCCAGGGATCACTGGCCGAGTCCCTGCGCGCCGCGCAGGAGGGCACCATGCCCGACCTCAAGGCCCTGGGCCTGTCCACCACCCAGCGCTCCACCTGACGACGAGAAGGCAGGTGACACCGCATGACCACCACCGCTCAGCCCCGGACACCGGCCGACGCGTCCAGCGCCGGGGGTCCGGCCCTCTCCACCTCCGGCCGGCGCGCCCGCCGGGCCGCCGGACGCCGCCGGTCCGGCGCGGCCGTCGTCCTCATGGCGCCGTTCTTCGCCCTGCTGACCACCGTCTTCCTGATCCCCGTCGGCACGGCCGTCTACCTCAGCTTCTTCAGTGACGACCAGCCCGGTCTGGGATTCGGCGCCGAACGCACCGTCTTCGTCGGCCTGCGCAGCTACGCCGCCGTCCTGACCGACCCCACGTTCCTCGGCGGACTGGGCACGGTCGCCCTCTACTGCCTGATCTACATTCCGCTCATGGTCGTCGGGGCGCTCGCCCTGGCCCTGCTGCTGGACTCCGGGGTGGTCCGGCTGCGCGCCTTCGCCCAGCTCGGCCTCTTCCTCCCGCACGCCGTGCCCGGCATCATCGCCGCCCTGATCTGGCTGTACCTCTACACGCCCGGCATCAGTCCGGTGATCGACCTGTTCGCCCGCGCGGACGTCACGATCGACTTCCTCGGCATCCACACGGTCATCCCCTCCATCGTGAACATCGCCCTGTGGAGCAACCTCGGCTACAACATGGTGGTCTTCTACGCGGCGCTGCAGGCCGTGCCCCGCGAGGTGATCGAGGCGTCCGTGGTCGACGGGGCGGGGCCGGTGCGCACGGCGCTCCAGGTCAAGACCCCCCTGGTGCGCGCCTCGATCGTCATGGTCGCCATCTTCACCCTGATCTGGGCGCTGCAGCTCTTCACCGAGCCGATGCTGCTCAGCCAGTCCTCCCCCATGATCAGCTCCCGTTTCTCGCCGAGCATGTACATCTACGACGCGGCCTTCACCCGCACCAACTACAGCCTGGCGGCGGCCGCCTCGGTGGTCCTGCTGGTGTGCACGATCGCGCTGTCCTACGGCGTCACCCGCTTCGCCGGCCGCGCCGACGCCGAGGAGGCCCGATGAGCACCACCGGCAGTTCCCTGCTCCGCCCCGGTCTGCTGGGCCGGGCGACGGTCAACGCGGTCGTCGCGGTCTCCGTCCTCTACACCCTGCTGCCGGTGCTGTGGCTGGTGCTGGCCGCCGCCAAGGACCGGGACGCGCTGTTCAGCAGCGACCTGCTGTCCCTGGGCGGCTTCTCCCCCGTACGCAACCTGCGGGACCTGTTCGCGATGGACGGCGGGCTGTACGGCCGCTGGTACCTCAACAGCCTGCTGTACGCCGTGCTCGGCGCCGCGATCGGCTCGCTGCTGAGCGTGGCCTGCGGGTACGCCTTCGACAAGTACCGCTTCCGGCACAAGGAGAAGCTGTTCGGCCTGGTCCTGGCGGCGGTCATGGTGCCGCAGACGGTCCTCGCGCTGCCGCTGTACCTGATGGCCTCCGAGGCCGGCCTGGTCAACACCTTCTGGGCGGTGTTCGTCCCGGTGCTGTTCAACCCCTTCGGCGTCTATCTCGGCCGCATCTTCAGCCGGGGCTACGTACCCGACGAGGTGCTGGAGGCGGCACGGGTGGACGGGGCCGGCGAGCTGACCACGTACGTCCGGGTCAGCCTGCGGATGCTGGGCCCCGGCCTGGTCACCGTCTTCCTCTTCCAGCTGACCGCGATCTGGAACAACTTCTTCCTGCCCATGGTGATGCTGTCCGACCAGGACCTGTATCCCGTCAGCCTCGGCCTGTACCAGTGGAACAGCTCGGCGTCCGTGTCGCCGGAGTACTACCCGGTGGTGATCATGGGATCGTTGCTCGCCGTGCTGCCCCTCATCCTCGCCTTCGTCCTGCTCCAGAGGTTCTGGCGCAGCGGACTGACCGCCGGAGCCGTCAAGTGACCCCGCACGTCCCCGGCCCCGGTTTCCGGCCCCGTGCCGCCGTGGCCATGTCCCAGGACGCCGCTGCGGCCGTCCTCGACCGGCGGGCGCTCGACGCGTTCCGCCAGGTCTGCGACCTCGCCCCGCCCCCGGTGCTCGACGACCTGTCGACACCGCGGGCGCGGTCGGTGCTGGCCGACGTCGACCTGCTGGTCACCGGGTGGGGCTGCCCGGTCCTGGACGCGGAGGTGCTGCGCGCGGCGCCCCGGCTGCGGGCCGTCGTGCACACCGCGGGCAGCGTGCGCGGCCACGTCACGGACGCCTGCTGGGAGCGCGGGATCGAGGTGTCCTCCGCCGCCGCGGCCAACGCCCTGCCGGTCGCCGAGTACACCCTCGGCATGATCCTGCTCTCCGGGAAGCGGGTCCTGGAGCGCGCCCGCGACTACCGGGTGTCGCGGACCCGCGGCAACTCGCTGCGCACCTCCCACGGCATCGGCAACTACCGCAGCACCGTCGGCATCCTCTCCGCCTCGCTGATCGGGCGCCGGGTCGTCGAGCTGCTGCGGCCGCACGACATCGAGGTCCTGCTCCACGACCCGTACGTCGGGGACGCGGACGCCGCCGAACTCGGTGTGGAGCGCGTCGGGTTGGCGGAGCTGTTCGCGCGCTGCGACACGGTCAGCGTGCACACCCCGCTGCTGCCCACCACCCGGGGCCTGGTCGGCCGGCCCCTGATCGACGCGATGCCGGCCGGCGCCCTGCTCATCAACACCTCCCGCGGAGCGGTCGTCGACCAGGAGGCGCTCACCGACGCCGTCCTGGCGGGCCGGATCAGGGCCGTGCTGGACGTCACCGACCCCGAGGTGCTGCCGGCGGACCATCCCCTGTGGGACTGCGAGAACGCGCTGATCACCCCCCATCTGGCGGGTTCCGAGGGCAACGAGTGGCGGCGCCTGGCCGACCTCGCGCTCGCCGAGACCGCCCGCTGGGCGTCCGGTACCGGCTTCCTCCATCCCGTACGACGCGAAAGGCTGGCGTTCCTGGCATGAGCATCCCCTTCGAACTCCCCTCCGAGGGCCGTGCGTCGAGCCCGTACACCGGCTACACCCGCGCCCATTGGGAGGCCGTCGCGGACGGGCTCCTGGCCGCCGCGTGGCACTGGAGCACACCGGGTCGCGCCCTGCTCGACCTGCCGGGGCGGCCGTCGCGCTCGGGAGTGCGCTCCGACGGTCTGGAGGGCTTCGCCCGGACGTTCCTCGCGGCCGGTTTCCGGGTCGCGGGCGCCGACGGGGAGGACCCGCACCACTGGCTGGAGCGGTACGCGCAGGGGCTGGCCTCGGGCACCCGTTCGCCGGGGCGCGACGACGCCGAGTCCTGGCCGCTGATACTCGACCACGACGTCCAGGGCCAGCCCATGGTGGAGTCGGCGTCGGTCGCGCTCGGCCTGCGCCTGACCGCGCCCTGGCTCTGGAAGCGTCTCGACGCCGGGGTCCAGGACCGGGTGGAGGAGTGGCTGCGCGGTGCGCTGCGGCACGTGCCCGCGCCGAACAACTGGTACCTCTTCCCGTACACGGTCGCCGGGTTCCTGGAGTCGGTGGGACGCGGCGACGCCGAAACCGCCGCGGTACGGCGGCGGGCCCTCGACCTGCTGGAGGGCTGGTACCGGGGCGGCGGCTGGTACGCGGACGGGGACGGACGCGCCTTCGACCACTACAACGGCTGGGCCCTGCACCTGTATCCGGTGCTGGACGCCCACCTGGCCGGGGACACGGAGCTCCTCGCACGGTACGGCGGACGGTTGCGCGAGCACCTCGACGGCTTCGCGCTGATGTTCGGCGCGGACGGGGCGCCCCTCCACTTCGGCCGCTCGCTCGCGTACCGCTTCGCCGCCTCCGCGGCCGTCGGCCTGGGGGCGGTGACCGGGCACACGCCGCTGACGCCGGGCGCCTCACGCCGGCTGGCGAGCGGCAGCCTGCGGCACTTCCTCGACCGCGGGGCGCTCACCGACGACGGTCTGCTGAGCCTGGGCTGGTACGGGCCGCACGAGGCCACCCTGCAGTCGTACTCCGGCCCGTCCTCGCCGTACTGGGCGTCGAAGGCGTTCGTCGCGCTCCTCGCGCCCGCCGGCCACCCCCTGTGGACCGCGACCGAGGAACCCGCGCCGGTGGAGGAGGCCGACCGCGTGCTGGCCCTGCCCGCGCCGGGACTGCTCGTCCAGGCGACGCGCGAGGACGGGATCGTACGGCTGCACAACCACGGCAGCGACCATGTGCGGCCGCACGAGGCGGAGACGGCCGCCGAGGACGACCCGCACTACGGACGGCAGGCCTACTCGACCCGGACCGGGCCGACCGCGGCCGGGAACACCGCGGACAACCACCTGTCGGTGGAGGTGAACGGCCGGCCCGGTGTGCGGCGCCGGATCCATCCGCTCGGCGCGGGACACGGGGACGGCTGGGGCTGGGCGGCGTCGTGGCACCGGCCCGTCTTCGCCGGCGGCCCCCCGATGGTCCCGGGGCTGCGGGTGGAGAGCGTGACCGTGGCACGGGGGCCGCACGAACTGCGGGTGCACCGCGTGGTGGGGGCGCCCCCGGGGGCCCGTGTCACCCACACCGGATGGGCGACCGGCCCGCGGGAGTCCCTGGTCTCGGCGCTGCACGGCCTGCACGGCTGGGCCCCGGAGACCGAGACGGTCCGGGCCCCGCAGGGGACGGCGTACGTGCCGTGGGCCGAGATGCCGCGCCTGACCGGCACGGCGGAGGGTACCTCCCTGCACGTCTCCCTGGCCGCCCTCACCGACGGACCGGGTGCCGGCCCGCCGGCGGAGGCCGTCACGCACGTCCTCGCCGACGACACCGGTGTCGAGGTGGTCTGGGCGGACGACGGCGCGCGTACACGGGTGTCGTTCGACCCGGTCCGGGTGACGCACGGGTGAGGTGAGTTCCGCAGGACGCCAATTCCCTTGCCACGTACGGGGGATGAGGCCGTGCACTGGGTATCCATCCCGGGGACGGCAACTGCGGCGTTGGGGGGACTGGCACTGTGGCACGCCTGTCGTGGACGTCCGGCCCTCCCCGCTCGTCACGGTCGTCCCGTTCGCGCAGACGGCACACCGTGCGCCGGCTGCGGGCCGAGGGCCGGTACGGGCCAAGATTCCGTGACGTCCTGCCCGGGTTCGCCGGTGTGGTCGTGGCCGTGTGCGCGGTGGTCGCCGGCCTGGCCGTGGGGTACCGCGCCGCCGGATCCGCCGTCCCGGCCGGCGGGGTCGTCGTCGTGGCCTTCGTCATCGCGTTCGAGATCCGGCGCCGGCGTCCGGGCGCGCGCCGGCGGCGCGGTCGTTACACCGCGGACGAACTGCGCGAACTCGACGTCCAGGGGCTGGCGCTGGCCGTCGCACGGATGTTACGGAGGGACGGCTGGCGGGTCCGGCTGCTGCCGGCGCCGGACCGGCCGCGATTGTACGCGCGGGACGCGGCCGGCCGACAACTCGACGTGGTCTTCCGTCCGGTGGCCGAACCGCTGCCCGACGAGGACCTGCCGGGTCCCCGGCCGCACCGGGACACCGCGGGGCCGCGCCGCCGGCTGGTCGTGCACCGGGGCGCCTTCAGGGAACGCGACGTCCGGTGGGCCCAGCGTCAGGCGGACACCGGGCTCCTCGACGGCCCCGCGCTCGAACGCTGGGCGGGGGGTGCCCGCCTGCACGACCTGCTCGCACCGGACCTGTGGGACGACACCCCGGCCGACTGACGGGCACGTTCTCCGAGGCCGTCACCGTGGATCCGCTCGGCGGCCATCCTCAGCCGTTTTCCATCAGTCCCGGTCAGGCTCCGACCAACAAGGTTCAGCGGCCCTCAGAAGCGTTGGTGCGTAGTTACGTTGGCGCTCCACTGCTCCACCGCACCACTCTGGGACCGCAAGTGAGAACCGCACTCTGGGCCGTCCTGGCCGGCTTCCTGACCTACGTCACCGGCGCCGCCCTCTACAACGCCGCCGCCGGTGACGACGTGAAGAGCCTCGTCGGCAACGTGCTGCTGGCCCTGTCCGTGGGCTGGTACATGGTCAGCAGCTGGCGGCGTGCGTACCGGGCGGCGTGTCCACCCCCGCCTCGGGGCACGGCGGACGCGGACGTGGACGGGGACGCGTCCGCGGACGCGAGTGCCGGTACCCGCAGCGGTGCCGGCTGATTCGGCCGGCGGGGGCCGGCTCGGCTTCGACGCCGCGCCGGTGGATCGTCAGGGGCTGTCGCCCGACCAGTCGAAGCGTTCCGGATCTCCCGGGCGCGGGTCGTACAGGGCCCGGCCGCCGGCGCCGAACTGCCCGAGCTCGGTGGGCAGGGCGACACCGCTCGCCCTCTGGTCCGGCGGCCGGTCCGTGACGTCCAGGAGCAGTCCGTCCAAGGGCCCGCCGACCAGGGCGACGTAGGAGCGGCCCGGGCGTGGGCCCGGGTCGGGATCGTCGTGGTCGTGGCCGTATATCCGACCGCGCAGCAGCTGCTCGTCGCCGTTCATGACGTCCAGCCTCGCAGCCGCCACTGACATCGCGCCTTCGCGCAGGCTCGACCGGGGCCCCTGGACGGTCGTCGACAAGCCCGGGCCCGCGCCGGGCGGCGACGTCCGCGACTATCCGAGCCAGGCCCCGTACTGGTGGCCGAGCCGGACTCCCCCGACCGGCGATCCCTACGGCTGCCCGTACGTCCAGCGGGACGGCGAGCGCAATCTTGAGGCCGACACGGGCACCGGCCGCCAGGATCTCGAGAAGGTCTTCGACTCCTCGTACGATCAGCAGGAGGGTGCCGCGGAGAACAACCACGGCAGGTTCCACGACCTGTTGGTGGCCGGCCCGGCGTCCGCCACCGGCGACCGGGACCTGGTCCGCCGGACCGTGCGCGACGCCGCCCCCCGGCGGGTCGCCGCCCAGATCGCGGCGGACGGGAGCCGGCCGCAGGAACTCGCCCGGACCAGGAGCCGGCACTACTCGACCTTCGGCCTCGTCGCGTACGTCAGGCCGGCGGCGATCGGACGGCACGTCGGCGTGGACCTGTGGCGCTACCGGGGACCGCCGGGCCGGAGCCTCTCCAGGGCCGTGCGCCATCCGCTCCCCGCGGCGACGGGACAGGTCGCGGACGCCGGCGACGCCGGAGCGAGGAAGGCGGTCCCCCGGCTGGAGGAACCGCCGGGCGGTGACCTCTGGGCCCTGCGGCCCGCGGCCGAGCAACTCGACTCCATCACGGGCTGATCCGCGGACCTCTCCGGGCCCTCAGGAGTGCCGGTGGTACGCCTTGTTGGCGATGCGCCAGCCGTCGGCGACGTGGACCAGCAGAAAGACGTCCGTGAAGGTGTCCGCGCCGTGCCGCAGCGTCATCGTCGCCGTCGCCACGGTGCCGTGCGCGTCGACCGTGTCGACACGGCGGGTACGGGCCGGTTCGTCCAGTGCCGGCTCCCCCTGGAAGAGGGCGCAGTAGTCGTCCAGGGACCACGAGACGAACACGCCGTCCCGGACCCCCTCGATGTGGGCGGTGGGCAGGAACGCCTCCCGGAAGTGGACGGGGTCGCCCGTGGCGTGTCCGCGGATGTAGGCGCGGAGCGGTTCGAGGACGGCGGTCGTGTGCTGTGCGTTCGCGTGCTGTGCGGTCGCGTGCTGTGCGGTCATGTCCGCCACCGTGGTGCAGGCCGATGCCTGCGACAAGCGCAGATCTCGCACGGATCCCCTGCGACAGCCGCATACCGGCTGGTCGACGGGGATACTTCCCCCATGGAACTGACGGTGTGGCGGACCTTCGTGACCGTGTGCCGGCTCGGATCGCTGTCGGCCGCCGCCGCCGAACTCCACCACACGCAGTCGGCCGTCTCCCGGCAGATCGCCGGCCTCGAGCGGCAGCTCGGCGCGGCCTTGATCCGGCGTCATGCCCGAGGCGTGCGTCCGACGCCCGCCGGCGAGGTCTTCCGGCGCCACGCCCTGGCCACGCTCGACGAGGCCGACCGTGCCGTCCGCGCCGTACGGGAGGTGCGCGACGGGACCGCCGACCGGCTGCTGGCCGTCGGCGCTCCCCCGTCCCTGGCCGCGGGCGTCGTCCCCGGGGCCGTCCGCGCCCTGCTGGAACGGACCGGACCCCGGCGGTGGAGCCTGCTGCCCGGCCTGAGCGCGCAACTGCACCACCGCGTGACCGCCGGCGACCTCGACATCGCCGTCGTCACCGACGCACCACCCGGTCTGCTCCACGACCCGCGCGTCGAGCGCAGGTTCCTCGGTCTCGACGACATGGTCGTCGTACTGCCCGTCGGCCATCCGCGGGCCGGGAACGGCCCGGTGCACATACGGGAGCTGGCGGACCGGACCTGGGCCGAGGACAACGACGGCTCGGCCGCCCTCCTGGGACAGCACGCCGCCCGCGCCGGAGTCGACGCCCGCATCGACCTCTCCGCGGCCGACCTGCCCGGCAAGCTGGCCCTGGTCGCCACCGGCCACGCCATCGCGCTGGTCCCCGGGGTGCTGACAAGCGCGCTGCGGGCCGACGTCACCACCGTGCCCCTCGTCGATCCCCCGACCCGCGGCATCTACACGATCACCCCGCGCCACGACGCCCACCCGTGCGCACCGCTCCTCCTCGACCTGCTCGCCGCGGCCTTCGCCTGAAGCCCCGGGTCCGGCCGATCCGGAGACGAGCCGAGCCACCCTTTTGACATGAGCACGCCTTATGTGGGGAATGCATGCACCTGCGGCTCCTCCAGAGAGGTGATACGTCATGGCGGTACGCCCCCACCCCCTCCCCGGCGCACTCCTGGCCCTGTTGCTCGCCCTGACCGGCCTCGTCGCCCTGCCCTCCCCCGCCCGTGCCGCGACACCGGTCTGCGCGCTGGCGTGCGACACCCTCGACCCCTCGAAGGCACAACGGGACACGTTCCCGGTGCCGGACAGGACCGTCAACGGCAGGGTCGTGCGCCTGCACGTCTCCGACCCGGACGGCATGGCCTGGGCGAGCATCGACGGCGGCACGGCCGGCGACGCGGTCTGGCTGGACCGCTCCTGGGACCGGGGCGCCACCTGGGAGGGCCTGCTCGGCAGGGCGAGCGTCCCCGGCTCGTGGACCGGCACCCGTACCCTCATGCACAACATCACCGACCCGGTCGGGCATCGGCGCGGCTGGATCCGGGCCTGCGGTGACGCCGCCGGCGTGACCTGTACCGACTGGGTGTACCCGAAGGTGTGCGACGGCACGTCCTGCGACGGCGCCGACCCATCCACCGCGGCCGGTGACGACACCCCCGTCCCGGCCACCAGCCTCTTCGGACGCGCCATCAGCCTGCACGTCGACCACCGGAGCGGCATGGCCTGGGGCGTCGTGGCGAACGGCGGCGCGGGCGACGAGATATGGCTGGACCGCTCCTGGGACGGCGGCGCGAGCCACCCCGAGGGCTCCTCCCTCGGCCGCACGAGCGTGCCGGCCGGAGCCGCCTCCACCCGGACCGCGATGTTCGCCACCCGGGACCCGCGCGGTCTGCTGTACGGCGGGGCGGTCCGCGCCTGCGGCCGCGAGGCGGCGCACCAGGAGGGCAGCTGCACGGCCTGGGCCAGGCCCGCACCGACCCGGGCCCGCGCGGCGGCAGACGCGCTGATGGCCTCGTATCACACGAACGAGGGCTGGTGGCAAAGCAGTTGGTGGAACTCTGCCGTCGCGCTCACCTCGGTGATCGACTTCGCCGAGCAGAGCGGCCGGCACGACTACGACTGGGTGATCGCCCGTACCTACGAGCAGAACCGGGGCACCTTCCCGGCGGGCGGACGCGGTTCGGATCCGATCGAGGGCCACTTCATCAGCCGGGCGATCGACGACGCGGGCTGGTGGGCGGTGGCCTGGCTGGCGGCGTACGACCACACGGGCGAGCGGCGCTACCTGGAGGAGGCCGTCACCATCACGGACTACGTGCACCGTTACTGGGACACCGGTACCTGCGGCGGCGGTGTGTGGTGGGACCGGGAGCGCACCTACAAGAACGCCGTGACCAACGGGCTGTACCTCTGGCTCACGACCTCGCTGCACCAGCGGATCGGCGGTGACACCGTGTGGGGCGGCCGGGCGACCGCGGCGGCCGACTGGTACCTCGCCAGCGGGATGATCGGTTCCTCCGGTCTGGTCAACGACGGAATCACCGCGGGCTGCGCCAACAACGGGCAGACCGTGTGGAGTTACAACCAGGGACTCGCCATCGGCGCCTTCACCCAGTTGTGGCGGTCCACCGGGAGCGGCCGGTACCTGGACACGGCCGAGCGGCTGGCGGACACCGCGATCTCCTCGCCGGCGCTGACCCGCGGCGGCGTGCTGACGGAGTCCTGCGACCTCGGCACGGCCTCCTGCGACGACAACCAGAAACAGTTCAAGGGCATCTTCGTACGGCACCTCGCGGACCTGGCGGACGCCACCGGCTCGGCCAGGTACGGGACGTACCTGGCGAAGCAGGCCGACTCGGTCTGGACGACCGACCGGGACACGCTCAACCGCCTCGGCCAACGCTGGTCGGGGACCGTCCCGAACCCGTCGGACTGGCGCACCCAGGCCAGTGCGCTGGGAGCGTTGACGGCGGCCGGCCGACTGGCGGACTGAACAGTGTCTTCAAAAGATCTTGCGTAGTGGATCACGGTGTGGTGATGCGTCGTCATGAACTGTCCGATGAGGAGTGGGATGTCGTCCGGCCGCTGCTGCCTGAGTCGTTGCGCCTGAGTCGTCGCGGGGGCGGAAGCGGCTGGACGACCGGACCGTGCTGAACGGGACGGTGTGGAAGTTCCGCACGGGCACGGCCTGGCGGGATGCGCCCGAGCGGTATGGCCCGTGGGCCACGCTGCACACCCGGTTTCGCCGGTGGGCCCTGGACGGCACTTTCGAGCGGATGCTCCGGGCGGCCCGGGCCCGGGCGGATGCGGTTGACGACATCGACTGGCCGGTGTCGGTCGACTCCACCAACCACCGAACTCTTCGGCCAGTGCCTTGCCGAGGTTCGACAGCGCGGCCTTGGCTGCCGACTGGGCGACCAGACGCGGCTGTGGCAGCCGGTCGTTGACCGAACCGATGTTGACCACCGCGCCTCGGCGGTTCAGGAGACTCGGCAGCGCCGCGCGCGTTGTGCGCACGGCCGACATGACCGTCATCTCGAACGTGTGATGCCATGCGGCGTCGTCGAGTTCGAGGAATCCACCGGCCGGTGTCGACGTGCCGGCGACATTATTGACGAGCAGGTCGATCCCTCCGTGCCGCTCGACAGCATTCCGCACGAGCCGGCCGGGACCGTCGGCGCTGGACAGATCGACAGCGAACGCGTCCGGGGTGGCGGTCCGCAGGTCATCGGTGATCGTGCGGCTGCCCGCGACGACGGTGAATCCGTCCTCGACCAGTGCCCGCACGATCGCCGGCCCGATCCCCCGGCCCGCTCCGGTCACTACGGCGATGCGCGTACTCGAAGTCGTCATAGCAGTCTCCTTCGCCCTTTTCCGCGGGGCGCGGCATGCGTGATCTTCACGTCGACAAACATCCAGGTTGAACCATGGTTCAAGTCAATAAGTGAGCTGTCGATATCCGAACTGCGGGCGCGCACCGGACTGGCGTCGTCCGCCGTGCGCTTCTACGAGCGCAAGGGCCCCGCCGCCTACCTGCGGAAAGTCCACGGCCGCGTCATATGCATCGGCTGCGAGGCATTACGTTGCCTGCTCGCCCGCCGCGGTATCACCTTCCAGCGCACCAAGACCTGGAAAGAGTCACCGGGCCCCGAGCGCGACGCCAAGTTCGGCCGCATCGAGCACGTCCTGGACCGCTTCCCGGACCGGGTGTTCGCGTTCGATGAGTTCGGGCCCCTGGGCATCCGCCCGACCGCCGGGTCGTGCTGGGCCGAGCAAGGCCGACCCGAGCGGCATCCCGCGACGTACCACCCCACCCACGGGGTGCGCTACTTCCACGGCTGCTACTCGAGGGATCCACTGGGGCAGACGCCCCCTCGCCACCGCAGCCTGAACGATCCGACGAATCTACGCGGTCACAGCACTGGCGAGCAGGGGTTCACCGGGCGAGCGAACCGCTCGTGACCATGGAACTCATGCGGGCGAGAGCATCTCCTGAAGGATGCGCTGCAGCTCGGTGCGGTCCCGCGGAGTGATTCTCGCCAGCCTGCGGTCATACTCCGCCGCGAGGGCTGCAAGTGCACGATCCCGCGCCTCGGTGCCCTCAGCGGTTAGTACGAGCCGGTGACGCCGCAGGTCCGCGTCGTCGATCTCGCGCCGGATGAACCCCTTGGCGACGAGGTTGCGGACGTAGACCGTCACGCTCGCCTTGGGCAGCAGCAGCGCGGTCGCGATCTCGGCCGGGTACGGCGATGCCTCCACCTCGGCCAGGACGAAAAACTCCTTCGTCTCCAACCCGAGCTCGGCCAGCTCCTGCGTGCAGGCATCCATCACGACTGCCAGCAGCCGCTGGTTCAGCGTCCACAGCTGCGCCCCGTCGACCGCCATGCGACTCCCCTTCCCAAGTGGTACAGTTCTGTATTAGTTTCAAATCGTACTAGTACGCGTTTCGTACTGGGCATCTACGGAACAACAATCTCACGAAGGAAGCCGCTCATGCTTCAGCACCTCACGATCCCGCGCGGTCCCATCAACCTCGCCGCGGACCTCCACCTGCCCGACAACGCCGACAGCAGCGCACCGCTGCCCGCCGTGGTGCTCTCCACCCCAGGCAGCAGCGTGAAGGAGCAGATCGGCGCCAACTACGCCTCCCGCCTCGCCGCCCGCGGCATCGCGGCGCTCGTCCTCGACCCCGCCCATCAGGGCCAGAGCGAGGGCGAGCCCCGCGACCTCGAAGACCCCTACCGCCGCGGCGAGGACATCTCCTACGCCATCGACGCGCTCACCACGACCCCCGGCATCGACCCGCAGCGCATCGGCGTCCTCGGCATCTGCGCCGGCGGCGGCTACGCCGTGCACACCGCCCGCACCGACCACCGCATCAAAGCCGTCGGAACCGTCGTCCCCGTCAACATCGGCGCCGCGTTCCGCAGCTTCTCCCCCAACGGTCCGGCCGCAGCACTCGACGCCCTTGCCGGCGCGCGCATCGAAGAAGCCCGATCCGGCGAGGCGACCCGCGTGAACTGGCTGCCCGACACCCTGGAGGACGCCACGGCAGCGGGCCTGACCGACATCGACACCACTCAGGCCGTCACTTACTACCGCACCGAGCGCGGCGGTAACGAACACTCCACGAACCGGCGCCTCCTGCGCAGCGACTCCCTCCTGCTGGGCTACGACGCCTTCCACCTCATCGACCAGCTCATGACCCAGCCCCTGCAGGTCATCCTCGCCGGACGCATCGGCAACACCGGCTCCTACGACATGGGCATGCAGCTGTGGAAACTGGCCCCCAACCCGGTCGACCTCATGACGATCGACGGCGCCGGCCACTACGAGATGTACGACGAGCCCGAATACGTCGACGCCGCCGTCGAAAGGCTCACCAACTTCTACGTCAACAACCTGTAAGACATCCACCCGGCGAACCTATGCGGTCACAGCATCAGCCACTCGCAGGTGCTGCTGTTCGAACTTCACTGGTGAGAAGACGTTCCAATTGAAGACCGGATAATTCATGGATCATCCAATTTATGGGTGTTTCGCCGGTTGCTCGTTTTGCGAGGTTGGAGATCATCGCGAAGCAGATCATGCTCTCGGAGTGGGTGGGTTTGATCTCATAGTCGCGGGCGAGGCGGCGGTGCATCATGATGCAACCGGATGGGTGGGCCGCGCAGCGAGGTTCTCACCGAGGCGAGCTTTTCCGCGGGGTCTCCACCCCGAGGGCGGAGTCGTCCGCCGAGTCGCCCATGCCGCTGGAGGCGGAGAACGCCGCTCTGCACAAAAAGGTCCGCGAGCTGGAGGAAGAACGCGAGATCCTGCGCAGAGCCGCGAAGTATTTCGCCGGCCAGACGCGCTGGTGAACCGCTTCCAGTTCGTCGCCGACCACCAGTGCCGCTACGACGTGAAGCGGCTGTGCACCCTCCTCGGCATCGCCCGCTCGAGCTTCTACTGCTGGTGCGGGACAGCAGCCGCCAGGGCGGCCTGCCGGGCCGCCGACGTGAAACTCGTTGCCCGGATACGCGCGGTTCACCGGGCCTGGGACGGCACCTGCGGCGTCCCCAGAATCACCGCCGAGCTTCGGGAGAACGGCGAGGTGGTGAATCACAAGCGCGTCGCGCGGGTCATGAAGACGACCGGGCCGGCCGGGCTCCGCCTGCGCCGCAGGCACCGCACCACCATCCCCGGCCCGGCCGCCGCGAAGGTCCCGGACCTGATCGGCTGTGACTTCACCGCCGACCAGACGAACATCCAGCACGTCGGCGACATTACCTACCTTCCTCTGGACGGACCCGTGGGAGCCTCGCCGGTGCTGTCTTTCACAGCGATCACGGGGCCCAGTACTGCAGCCGGGCCTTCGCCGACGCCTGCCGCGCGGCCGGCGTCACCCGGGCCATGAGCGCGATCGGCTCCAGCGCGGACAACGCACCCGCCGAGTCGTTCAACTCGACCTGCAAATGAGAGATCCTCCAAGGCCACCGGGCCTGGGACACCGAGCGCGAGGCTCACCCGGACCTCTTCTGCCGGCCGCACCGCTACAACACCGCCCGACGGCACTCCAGCCTCGGCCACCACAGCCCGATCGCTTACGAGCGAGCACTCGAAACAACATCAACTAGGCCGGCCAAAGCCGCATAACCCGTGTTCAGGATCAAGGATCAAGGGTCAAGGCCCGTCAAGGACATCACCAACGCCCTGGACCTGTCGATGTTGCTGGGCCTGTCGCCAACGGTGTCGCAGGCCTGTGTCCAGTTCTGTCGGACAGTGCTCGCCGACCTCGGCGAGGAGAACCCCGATCAGTCGGAGATCGCCCGCTACCTGGCGAAGGCGACCGGCGTCGACCTGACCCGGTA
Organism: Streptomyces sp. V3I8; assembly: GCF_030817535.1. NCBI lineage: Bacteria > Bacillati > Actinomycetota > Actinomycetes > Kitasatosporales > Streptomycetaceae > Streptomyces > Streptomyces sp. V3I8. Next base: position 175,764 of record NZ_JAUSZL010000002.1, read on the forward strand.
ACCGCACCACCACCTCAAGCGGATCATCATCTCGGCCACGCGCTCCCACGAGCGGCTGCGTCTGGGGGTTGCGTCCCCGAAGGTGACGTCCTTGCTCCAGCGCCCGGCCTTCTCGATGTTCTAGCGCGGGTCGAGCACCTCGGCCAGACGGTTCAGCGGTCCTTCGGGCACCGGACGGACTCCGGACCCTCACTCCGGCGACAGGGCCCACGGCCGGACCGGACGCGGACGGGGTGCGGACGGAGCGCGACGGGCGGCGCCGCGGGCACGGACAGGGCGGAGCAACGAGTGAGCACGGCACCTGTGGGTCATGAAGTCTGAAGAGCTTCATGACCCACAGGTGCCGTGCTCGTTCCGCGTCATCCCCCTCGCCGGCTGAGATCCGGACGAGTCCGGGAACCCCGGGACCCTGCGGGCAGGGGCAGGGGCCTCCAGCTGGGAGTTTGGCCGTGGTCAGTCGGGCAGCAGGCGTGACACGAGGGTGCGTGTCCATTCGGGGGTGAGGGGCTCGTTGGTGAAGACGGCCCGGTAGTAGAGGGGGGCGAGCAGGGCGTCCGTGGTGTGTTCCAGGGTCGGGGGCCGGCCGTCGCGGGCCTGTTCCCGTTCCAGGATGGCTTCGAGCCCTCGCTCGCGTTCTCCGCGGCAGGCGGCGGCGCCCTGTTCTCCGCCGGTGCCGATGGTGGCGCGTACGAGGGCGAGGGTGTCCGGGTCGCCGAGGTCCCTGGCGAGGTCGAACGCATAGCGCTGCAGGTCCTCGCGGAGGCTTCCGGTGTCCGGCACGACGATGTCGCCGGAGAAGCGGCTGGTCGCGACGTCGGCGAGCAGATCGCCGATGGAGCCCCAGCGTCGGTAGACCGTGGTGGCGTGGACGCCTGCGCGGGCGGCCACCACCGGGATCGTCAGTACGTCGAGACTGTCTTCGCTCACCACCTCCTGGACGGCCCGGTGGACGGCCGCACGGACCTTGGCGGAGCGGCCGCCGGGACGGCTGCCGGCGTGGGGTGCGGGAGAAGTCGGCGTGGTCATGAGACCAGTATCGCATTGATCACTGCTTTTTTAGTGCAGTGGTAGATGCGTTTGTGCTACGTTGAGCCCACAAACGCAACGACCACTGCGAGGTCTGCGTGTCTCAGGAAGTGAGTTCCCCTGTGTCCGGTACACCTTTCGCGGGCCCCGAGATGAGTCCCCTGCACCTGCGGGACGTCACGGTCGCCAACCGTGTGTGGATGTCCCCGATGGCTCAGTACTCCGCAGCGGCGGACGGCAAGCCGACCGACTGGCACCTCGTGCACTACGGGGCGCGGGCGGTCGGCGGAGCCGGGCTGGTCATGGTCGAGGCCACGGCCGTCGGGCCGGCTCACCGGTGCACGACGGCGGACCTCGGCATCTGGAACGAAGAGCAGGCCGCCGCGCACCGGCGTCTGGTCTCGTTCATCTCCGAGCAGGGTGCGGTTCCCGCGATCCAGCTGCAGGCCGCGGGCCGGAAGGGGTCGCACCAGCTGCCCTGGGTCGGGCTGGGCCAGAACGACCCGGTGGGCGTGGCTGACGGCGGCTGGAAGACGGTCGCGCCGTCGACAGTTCCCTTCGGGAACCTGAGCCTTCCGCAGGAGGCGAGCCACGCCGACATCGACGCGGTCGTCGCGGACTTCGCCCACGCGGCCGAGATGGCTCACCTGGCGGGATACCAGGTGGCCGAGATCCAGGCGTCGCACGGATACATCCTCCACGCGTTCCTCTCCCCCCTGTCCAATCACCGGACGGACGAGTTCGGCGGAAGTCTGCAGAACCGGATGCGCTTCCCGCTGCGCGTGGCCCGAGCCGTTCGGCAGGCCTTCCCGGCGGAGAAGCCCGTCTTCGTCCGCATCACGGCCACGGACTGGGTCGAGGGCGGCGTCTCCATCGAGGAGGCGGCGGCATTCGCCAAGGAACTGGCCGCCGTGGGCATCGACTTCCTCGACGTCACCTCCGGGGTGCTGGTGCAGGACGCACAGGCCCGGCCGCCGGTGCGTGAAGGGGTTCACGTCGAGTTCGCGGAGACGCTCAAGCAGGCCTCGGGGCTCCCGGTCGCCCCGGTCGGGCAGATCGGCGACCTGTCGCTGGCGGGCGAGGTCGTGGCGAGCGGCCAGGCGGACGCGGTGCTGATGGGACGTGCTTGGCTGCGCGATCCCTACCTCGTCCTGCGCCACCGGCGCGACGACCCCTCGTCCTGGCCGAACCAGTACTACCGCGCCCTGTGAGATCAGAGTCGCAACCGGAGATATGAGGGGAAAATCTGATGACAATCGCACACCGCGCTGCCGGGGACCGTAAGGGCGGCAGGGCGTACGGCACGAGAACACAGCACGTACCAGCGGCCCGCGGTTCGGACCGCCGCCCGGGAAAGGGTGCCTTCCTCGCCGTAGCCGCCGTCTTCATGCTCTTCCTGGCCGCTTCCAGCGCGCCGTCGCCGCTCTACGTGATCTACCAGCAGCAGTGGCATTTCGCGGCGTGGGCGCTGACCGTCGTCTTCGCCCTGTACGTGTTCGGTCTGCTGACCACGTTGCTCACCGTGGGAGGACTGTCGGACCACCTCGGCCGCCGGCCGGTACTCGCTGCCGCGATCGCACTGGAGGTGGTCGCACTGGTCCTGTTCCTGGTCGCCGGGAACGTGTTCGTCCTGTCCGCCGCACGGGTCCTGCAGGGCATCGCGACCGGGGCGGCGACCACCACCCTGAGCGCCATGCTCGTCGATCTCGAACCCTCGCGCGGGCGGGCAGGCGTCGTCACCTCCATAGCGCCCCTGAGCGGACTCGCGCTCGGCGCTCTGGGCAGTGGCGCGCTGGTGCAGTTCGCCCCGTCCCCGACCCGGCTGATCTACGCACTGCTGCTGGCCGGAATGACGGCGGCAGCGGTGATCGTCGCCCTCACCCCCGAGACGTCACCCCGTCGGCCGGGCGCCGTCGCCTCCCTGCGCCCGCGGGTCGCGATGCCCGCGCACCTGCGAGCGGACCTTGTCCCACTCGTGCCGGCGGGGATCGCCGCCTGGGCACTCGCCGGGATATACCTCTCGCTCGGCCCGTCCGTCGCGGCCCAACTGCTGGGACTGGACAGCCACCTGATCGGCGGTGTCGTCGTGACCCTCCTGGCGGGCACCGGAGCGGTCGCGATCAGCCTGCTCCGCTCCCGGCCGGCGTCCTCGCTGCTGGCCCCCTCGTCCGCACTGCTCGGGCTCGGCACCCTGACATCGCTCGCCGGAGTGACGCAGGACCTCGCCTGGCTGGCCGCCGTCGGCACCGTCGTTTCGGGTATCGGCTTCGGCGCGTCGGTGCTGGCGACCTTCGGCACCTTGGCCCGCGTGGCCAAGCCGCATGAGCGCGGGGCCGTGTTCGCCATGGCGAACGTCATCAACTACCTGGGAAACAGCGTGCCTTCCGTACTCGGGGGAATCGCCGTCACCAACATCGGTCTGAGGCCGGCCGCCGAGATCTCCGCGCTGACCATCGTGGTGATCGCCTCCTCCGCCTTCGTACTGCGCCTGAACCAGGTACGGGCGAAGCGCCACGAGGTCATGGTCCCGCAGAGCGTCCCGTGCAACTGAGGTGCCGAACGGCGTCACCGCACCAACCCATAGGTTTCTTCACCATTCCCAAAAAGGAGACATTGTGACTACCGCACACAGGACCAGGGAGAACCTCGAGGTTCAGCGGGGGGACCACACGACCATCCGGTACACGGTCAGCGGCCCGGCCACGGGGCCGACCCTTACGCTCATCCACGGATGGGGATGCAGCCGGAACGACTTCGACGCGGTCACCGATCATCTGCCCGACACCTACCGAGTCCTCGCGATCGACCTCGCCGAGCACGGCGAGTCTCGGTCGACGCGGGACGACTGGACGATCGAGGAATTCGCTCGTGACGTAGCCGCCGTGCTGGAAGCCGAATCGGTGGACACGACGGTCGTGGCCGGGCACTCCCTGGGCGGGGCGGTCGCCGTCGAAGCCGGCCGACAGTTCCCGGACACGGTCTCGCACGTGGTCGCCCTCGACGCGCTGCACTACCTGGGCCTGTTCCCGGCGCAGAGCGAGGAGCAGACCAAGGCGATGAAGCACATGTTCCGCGAGGACTTCGCCGCAACGGTGCGGGGCCTGGTCGAGGGAGGCTCGCCCGCCGGGACCGACCAAGCCCTCAAGGACACCTACTTCAAAAAGATGGTCGCCGTACGGCAGCCCGCCGGCCTGCGGGCCATCGAGGGTCTGGTGCACTGGGACATGGACGCAGCGCTGCGTGAGACGAAGCAGCCGATCACCGTGTTCGCGATACGAGAACTGACAGAGCAGGAAGCGATCGACCGCTACGGGGACCGTTTCGACATCACCCTCGTCGACCTGGGCAGCCACCACTTCCAGGTGGAGTCGCCCGAGGGCACGGCGCAGCTTCTGGCGGGGGTGGTGGGCCGCAAGTAACCACAGGGGACCGCCACCCACCTCTCCTGGATCTGGATCACCGCGAAGAATCCGATGAGACACGATGTGGGCCACGGGCAGACCGATGGACCACACCGTGTCGAACGGGCGGGGCATTGGCGGCGCCTTCCCCCGCACGTCAGACCCTGCTCGCCCTGGCCCACCTGCGGTGTGGTGATACCTACGCTCAGCTCACCGCCGGGTTCGGCATCGGGACCGCGACCGTGTACCGCTACAGCCGACGCGACTGAGCCGTCCACCGCGTGCATCAGAGCCTGGTGGAGCAGATGCGGGTCAGCGCCGCCGTAACCCCCCGCCGAACACCGTGCCTGAGCAGAAATGTCGCCGTTACCATTGACCGGTGATCGGCAACCTTGAGTCGTTCCAGGACGAGCTGGCCGCCAGCGGGTTTCCGCCGCTGATCAACAAGCGGGCCGGGGCCGGCTTCCGGGGCAGGATCACCACCCGTGAACTCGGGCCGCTGCGGCTGGTCTCCCTCGACACGCCCGAGAGCACCTGCATCGGGCGGGAGCGCGACGCCTCTGACGGTGAGAACCTGGCGATCAAGGTGATGACCCGGGGCCGGACGCGGATCGAGCAAGGGCGCGGCGACGCCGAACTCGGGCCGACCGACCTGGTACTGCTCGATCCCACGCGTACGCTCCAATTCGAGAGCACCGCCGCGACGCACGTCACCATCCTGGTTCCGCGCCGGGAGCTTCGGATCCGGCCCGCGCAGATCGACCGGCTCATCGGCGTACGCATCGACGGCAGCCACGGCCCGGGCGCTCTCGTCTCCGTGCTGGCCCGGGAGTCGGTGTGGTCGGCGACCGAGTTCCGCGAGGCGGAGGCGCTGCGGTCGGCGGCGGCCGTCGTCGAGCTGATCGCGGTCGCACTGGAGGCCCGGCTCGGCGACGAGCAACCGGCCCCGGACGAGTGGCTGCGGAGCCGGATCGCCGGCTACATCGAGGCCCGGCTGGCCGATCCCGATCTGTCCCCGCCCGGCATCGCCGCCACCCACAACATATCCGTACGCCGGCTGCACAAGCTGTTCGAGGACCAGCCGCTCACCGTCGCGGCCCTGATCCGCCGTCGCCGCCTGGAGCGCTGCCGGGCCGAGCTGACCGGAAGCGGACGTACGGTCACCGCCGTGGCCGCCCGATGGGGATTCTCCGATCCCACCCATTTCAGCAAGCTCTTCAAGGCGACGTACGGCTACAACGCCCGTGCACTGGTAACCAGCAACCGTGCACGGACGACCAAGACGCGCACAGCCGGCCCGGACAAGGATGGTGGTGACCAAGGCAGGCAAGAGCAATAGGAGAAGTCGTGGCGAAGGTAAACATCGTCCGCCCCGGTGAAGGCGAGATCCTCGGCAGCGGGGCGCAGCAGATCCGCATCCTGGAGAACGGCGAACACACCGACCACCGGCTGGGGTTCGCCGAGGTCACCATTCCGCCGGGCACCCCGAGCCCGTTGCAGCATCGCCACGCCCAGCATGACGAGGGCTTCTATGTGCTGGCGGGAACTTTCCGGTTCACCGTCGGCGAGGACCACTACGACGCCGGGCCGGGCACCTGGGTCATCGTGCCGACCGGGGCGCCGCACACGTTCGCCAACGTCGGCGACGAGAACGCGGTCATGCTGAACACCTTCACGCCGGATCTGTATGTGCAGTACTTCCGTGACTTCAAGGCCATGATCGATTCCGGGCAGCCGGTCAACGCCGAGACCATGCAACCGCTCTGGAAGAACTACGCCACCGAGATCTCGAACGAATACGCCTCGTGAAGCGCCTTGAATACGACCGCTACGGCGGCCCGGAGGTGATGCGGCTCGCTGAGTTCGAGCCACCACGCCCGGGTCCGGATGAGGTTCTCGTCCGCGTCCGAGCGGCGGCTTCCAACCCGCTGGACTGGAAGATGCGCAACGGCGAGATGAAGCTGATGACCGGCCGCTCCTTTCCCCGGGCGATGGGGCACGACTTCGCCGGAGTCGTCGAGGCGGTCGGCGCCGGCGTCACCCGCCTGAAGGCCGGCGACGCGGTACTCGGCCAGGCTCGGTTCCGGCAGGCGGGGGCGTTCGCCGAGATGGTGACGGCCCCGGAGAAGGTGGTCGTGCTCAAACCGGTGGACCTTTCGTACGAGCAGGCCGCCGCCCTGCCGACCGTGGGCGTGACCGCCTATCAGGCCACGGCGGAGATCCGGCCCGGGCAGGCGGTCTTCGTCAACGGGTGCCTGGGCGGGGTGGGCCGGGCCGCCGCCCAGTTCGCCCGGGCACGGGGAGCCTCGGTCGCCGGCAGCTGCCGCAACCCTGCGGCCGACGAGGCCCACGAGCTCGGCGTCGAGCCCGTCGTAGGTTTCGGCTTCGACCCGGCTGCCCTCGCGGAACGGTTCGATCTCGTCCTCGACACGCCCGGCATGCTTCCCTTCGCCGCGGCCCGAACGCTGCTGAAGCCCGGCGGAACCATCATCGACATCATCCCGACCCCGGCCAAAATGATCAGAAGCGCACTGCCCGGCCCGTTCCGGGTGATGATGGCCCGGCCGGTGACCGCCGACCTGGAGGAGGTGGCCCGAACCCTGCGCCTGCCCATCGCCCGTACGGTCCCGTTGGCCGAGGCGATTCCCGCCCTGACGGAGCTGGAGCGCGAGCAGCGCCCGAAGGGCGGCAAACTGGTCATCGCCATGGCCGGAAGCTAAGCCGGGCCGAGCTAGGGCGTGTCCTGACAGGGCACGCTCTAAAGGGTGTTGCAGAAGGCCGTGATCTGGGCATATCCGGTGTATGGCTGGGGTGTTGAGGGCCGAGCGGGTGTGGGTGGAGACGTTCACCGGGTTGCGGGTCGATCAGTTCGGCCGGTTGCTGAAAGCGGTCCGGGAGTGGACGGCACCCTCGTCCCGGTCCGCGACCGCAAGATCGGAGCCTCGTCCCGCAACTACCGGTTCTCGGCGAACGTGCAGGTCATTGTGGACGTCGAGACGCGCCTGGTCGTGGCCACCGCCCGCCCAGTGCCGGCAACACGGCGGACGCGAAAGCCTCGCGGGGCTCCGGCCTGGCCAACACCTGCGCAGGTGTGACGGTCCTCGGCGACGGCGCCTACATCAACACCGGCCTGATCGTCCCGCACCGCAAACGCCCCGGACGGCCCCTGCTGAAAGGCGAGGAAGAGGACAACGCGCAGCACCGCAAGGTCCGCGCCCGCGTCGAGCACATCTTCTCCCGCATGAAGAACTACAAGATTCTCCGCGACTGCCGGCAACGCGGCGACGGCCTCCACCACGCCGTCCAGGCCGTCGCCCGCATGCACAACCTCGGCCTCACCGCATGACCAGCACACACCAACAGCCCAGTTCAGCCTGCATGATCACGGCCTTCTGCAACACCCTTAGTCCGTGAGGAGCCGGGTGAGGGCGACCCGGGAGCGTACTCCCAGGTGGGTGAAGACGTTCCGCAGGTGGTACTCGACCGTGCGCGTGCTGATGGACAGCTGCCGGGCCACCTCGCGGTTCGTGGCGCCCTCGGCGACGCAGCGGGCGATGCGCAACTGCTGCGGGGTGAGCAGGTTCAGCGGTCCGGGTTCGGGGGCGGCGGCGGGCGTCTCCCCCGCGGCGCGCAGTTCCGCGCGGGCGTGCTCGGTCCACACGTCCGCGCCGCTCCGCTCGAACCCCAGCACGGCGTCGCGCAGTTGCGTCCTGGCCTCACCGGGGCGGCGCCTGCGCCGCAGCCACATGCCGTAGGCGAGATGGGTCCGGGCGTGCTCGTAGGGGCCGTTGACCTTCTCGTGCCGCGCCAGGGCCTCGGTGAACAGTTCCTCGCTCCGCCCGTCGCCCGCCACCAGCGCCCGGCAGCGCGACAGCAGCGCCGGGGCCTGCGGGTCGGCGCCCATGGCCGCCCACACGGCGTACTGGTCGATCATGTCCTGCGCGTCGACGTCGTGGCCCGCGAGCACCGCGGACTCGACGTAGCAGGGCACCGCCATCACCCACAGGCCGAAATGGCCCTGGCGCGGACCTGCGTGGACGAGCGGAGCGAGCCGGGCCGCGGCGTGGTCGGCGTTGCCGTGCCCGAGGTCGGCGCGGGCCTGCGCCCACTCGGCGAGGGTGCTCGTCTGGCGCAGTCCGTGGGCGTGGGCGACGCGCAGGGCCGCCTGGGCGTGCGTGGCGACGGTCGCCGGCCGGCCCGCGATCGAGGCCGCCAGCGCGAGCACGGCCGACAGACCGGCCGCCACGTTCCGCTGCCCGTCTTCGCCGACCGCCGCCAGACCGGCCTCGGCGTGTACGCGGGCCTGGTGGTAGCTGCCCTCACGCAGTTCGGCGTACGCCAGATGCTCCAGGATGCGCGGCACGAGGGCCGTCGCCCTGTCGGCGCGGGCGGTGGCCAGCGCGGTGCCGAGCAGCTGGCGTGCTGTCGCGAGGTCGCCCAGCATGAGCGCGATCGTGCCGGCCGACATCAGGCCCGGCAGTCCGGTCCGCGTCGTCAGCACGCCGAGCACGGGACGCAGCAGCTCCTTGGCACGGGCGAAGTCCCCGTCGACCACGCAGCGCATCCCGTCGCGGTAGCCGCGCCAGAGGGCGTCGGCCGGGCCGGCCGGGCCGGTGGGGGCGCACAGGTCGTCGAGGGCCCTGTGGTACCCGTCGCGGTCGCCGGCCGCCCAGGCGGCGAGCATGGCGTGCACGCAGGCGGTGCGCGCCAGGGCCGGGTCGGCGGTACGCAGGGCCGTGGAGGTGAGCAGGAGCAGGTTGTACGCGTCGGCGACCGGGCCGTCCCGCAGCAGCAGGAGCCCTTGGTCCAGCTCGGCGGGTGTCGGGGACGGACCGGCGGGCGCCTGCGGTGGCTCGCCGCCGGGGTGTTCGGTCCGGTGGTCGGCCTGGTGGTCGGAGTCCGTCCGAGTTGCTTCATGGCTCACGTGCAGCACCGTTCCCTGTGGCCTCGCTGTGCCGAGCGTAGCGAGCGACGGACGCACTCGGGTGCGATCGCCGGTATTACTGACCGATTGTCCAACAGTGGACCGCCGGTGGGCCACTGGTGATTCCACTGATACGCGAGGGGCGCGGAGCTTCCTACGTTGCTGTTGCGCTCGCCGTACAGGTCCCCACTGGATCCCCGGAGGGCGCTCGTACCACCGCTCCGCTCAGGAAAGAGGTACCCCCATGTCCCACCGCGCATCGCGACGCCGGCTCACCCTCGTGTCCGTCGCCGCCGCAGGCGCCCTCGGCGCCGCCGGACTCACGCTCCTGCCCTCGATGGCGTCCGCGGCCCCGTGCTCCGACGTCGAGGTCGTCTTCGCCCGGGGTACCGGCGAGGCCCCGGGGCTCGGCATCACGGGGGCGCCGCTGGTGCGGAACATCAAGAGCGGGCTGTCCGGCAAGACCGTCACCTCGCACGCCGTCGACTACGCGGCGAACTTCTCGCAGACCAGCGCCGGGCCGGGCGCCACCGCATGACGGACCACGTCAGGTCCGTGGCCGCGAACTGCCCGGACACCTCGTTCGTCCTCGGCGGCTACTCGCAGGGCGCCAGCGTCACCGACATCGCCCTCGGCATCCGTACGACGCTGGGCAGCGGCCGGTCCATCCCGGCCGACCTGGCGCCCCGGGTCAAGGCGGTCGTGGTCTTCGGCAACCCGCTGCGGCTGTCGGGCCGGACCATCGACTCGGCCAGCCCGCTCTTCGGCCCGAAGGCGAAGGAGTTCTGCAACACGGGCGACCCGGTGTGCGGCAACGGGCGCAACACGACGGCGCACCTCACGTACCACGTCAACGGCAGCGTGCAGACGGGGGCGCGCTTCGCCGTCGACAAGATCAACGCGGGCTGAGCGGCGGGCTGGGGCGCGGCCTGGCGCCGGGCGCCTGGACGCCTGCAGTCGGGCCGCCTGCTGCCGCACGGACGCCGCTGCGGGCCGGCTCCGCGCGAGTGGCTGGTGGCTGGTGGCTGGTGGCTGGTGGCTCAGCCGTACTGTCTGCCGTCGGGGTGCCGTGCCGGGATCCGGCCGCCGGTGGCCGGCCGTGCCGGACGCCCCGCACGTGAGGCGGACGTCACCGGGCGGCGGCACGGTGCGGGCCGCCGCCTTGCGCGGGCCGCCTGGTTCCAGCTCGGCGTCCCGAGGGCGCGGCCGGGCGCGGCGGGTGTGGCGGGACACAAAGGGAGACGCCCGGGTTCTCGTGCGTACGGGGCAGCTGGGCCACCGGGCCACCTGTCTCACCGTGTCGCCGTGTCGCCGTGTCGCCGTGTCGCCGTGTCGCCGTGTCGCCGGGCGGTGTCGAGCACGCCTGTGGTGAATCCTTCCCGTACCGGAAGCCCACGTTCGTGGCTGCTGGTGCTAGCGTGACGGTCATGACCGCGTACCCGATCCTGTGTGACGACCGGCCGAAGAGCCGTGTCGCACGTGGTGTGTGCGCTCCCCGCGGCCTGTGCTTCCTGCGCCGCCGCGGCCGGGTCGGGTCTCCCCCGGTCCCCGCCTCTTCCTGTTACTGACCCGACGCCCCACCGGATCCGCCGCCCCGCCCACCTGCCCGGCGCCGCGATCCCCGCTCGAGGTCCGCCCCGCCCCGCCACCGGTGTCACCATCGCCTGCGATCCGCAGGGCGGGCCCACGCCAGGTGTTCCACGCCTTCCGTTCGACGGCCGTGTCCGCCCCCGATCACCAGGAGATGTTCCCGTTGACCACCACCACACCGCCCGTCTCCCCCGTCCTTCCCTCCTTCCCGGTCCTGCGCGACCACCGCATACCCGCCGACGGGCTCTACGAGGGCACCCGCATCCTTGAACGGCTGCCCACCGGGGTCCCTGAACGCCCGTACGAACGCTTCGAGTTGGTGCCACAGGCACGTACGATCGGTGCGGTGGTGCGGAGCGTGGACCTGTCCCGGCCCCTGACGGACGAGCTGCGCGAGGAGCTGAACCGTGCCCTGCTGGAGTGGAAGGTGCTCTTCTTCCGCGGTCAGCACCTCACCTCCGCCGCCCAGCGCGACTTCGCCCGCAACTGGGGTGAGCTGGAGACCAATCCGCTGCTCGCGACCGGTGACGCCGCCGAGGTGGTGCGCTTCGACAAGGCGACGGGGGCGGCTCCGACGTTCGAGAACGTCTGGCACACCGATGTCACCTTCCGGCCGCGGCCCGCGATGGGCGCGGTGCTGCAACTGCGCGAGGTGCCGCCCTTCGGCGGGGACACCATGTGGGCGGACATGGCCGCGGCCTACGACAACCTCCCCGAGGACGTGCGGGCCCGTATCGACGGCGCCCGCGCGGTCCACGACTTCCTGCCGGGCTTCGCCCGCTTCTACCCGGCCGAGCGTCTCGCCCCGTACCAGGAACAGTTCCCGCCGGTCGAACACCCCGTGGTGCGCCGGCACCCGGAGACCGGGCGGCGCATGCTCTTCGTCAACACCTCCTTCACCACGCGGATCGTCGGCATGGGCCAGGAGGAGAGCGACCGCCTGCTGCGCCTGCTGTTCCAGCAGGCCCATGTGCCCGAGTTCCAGGTGCGGTTCCGCTGGCAGCAGGGCGACGTCGCGTTCTGGGACAACCGCGCGACCCAGCACTACGCGGTGAACGACTACGCACCGCACGGGCGCGTGGCCGAGCGGGTGGCGATCGCCGGGGACCAGCCCTTCTGAGGGGCCGTAGGAGAAAACCCTTACGGCGCTGTCGGTTGCCCCTGTTAGTTTCGAGCGCTCGTGTGATCCACGAGCCTCAACCGCTCACGCAGGAGGCACAAGTTGACAGGGTTCAGAAGGACGGGCCGACGCAGACGGACGGCGGTGGGGAGCTGTGCGGTGGCGCTGCTCGTCACCGCCGCCGGGACGGCGCACGCGGTGGACAACCTGCCGCCGAAGCAGCCGCTCGTCCAGGACCTCCGGTCGGGGAGCAAGGCCTGCGCGACCGGCGACGACACGGCATACGTGTCGGCGCCGCCCAGGCTCGACGCGGTGCTGTACGACCCCGAGGAGGACAACCAGCCCTCCGAGAGCAGCCCGGTCAGCGGCGAGTTCGAGGCCTGGTGGACGGACGCGGCCGGGGCGGAGCAGCGGCTGACGTACACCACCATCACGCTGACGTCGGGGTCGCACCAGTACTGGAGGATGCCGGACGACGTCCCGGCGAACACCGTCGTCTCCTGGCACGTGCGCGCGAACGACGGCAAGGCGACCTCCGCCTGGAGCGACGAGGGCGACGGGGCGGTCTGCTCGTTCGTGTACGACGACGAGAGCCCGGCGAAGGCGACGATCACCTCTCCCGAATACCCCGAGCCGGAGAACGTCTTCTGGGTGGACGGGGTGGGTGTCTACGGCCACTTCACCGTCGACTCGCCCTCGGACGACGTGGTGTCGTACGTGTACGGCTTTGCGGGCGGCCCTTACGGAACAGTCGCCGCGGAGCGACCGGGCTCGGCCGTGACCCTTCCCTACCTGCCGCTCTCCTCGGGGCCCAAGTCGCTGACGATCCGCGCGATCGACCGGGCGGGCCGGAGCAGCGGGGAGTCCCTGTACAGGTTCAACGTGAAGGCCGGCCGCGCTCCCGTCGCCCGCTGGAAGCTGGACGACCCGGCGGGTTCCCGCTCCGCCGGCGCCGAGTCGGGCACCGCCGCACGGGCCGGGACCGGTGTGGCCTTCGGCGGCCCGGCGCCCTCGCGCACCGGAGCCTCCGCCACGGCCCGCCTCGACGGCAGCGGTCACGGCTTCCTCACCCCGGACGTCCCGGTGGCCGACATCCGCAAGACTTTCGCGGTGAGCGCCTGGGTGCGTCCCGCCGGGACCGGCCGGAACATGACTGTCGCCAGTCAGGACGCGGACGGGGCCCCCGGCTTCGCCCTCGGGCTGCGGCAGCAGGACTCCGGTGCCGCCTGGTCGTTCGCGATCGGCGGCGCGCGAGTGACCGGCGGCGCCCCCGAGAGCGGCGAATGGGCCCAGGTGCTGGGCCTGTACGACGCCGAGACCGGGAAGGCACGGCTGTACGTCAACGGGCACGAGGTCGGTACGGCGGCGCAGGCGTCCCCCGTCGAGGCGGCCGGCGCCTTCCAGATCGGGCGTGCCCGCGGGTCGGCCGGCTACCGGGACCGGTGGCACGGAGACATCGGTGACGTACAGGTGCACGACCGGGTCGTGGTGCCGGACGAGGCGGCCGAACTGGCCTACCGCAAGCCGGAGCTGCTCGGTCACTGGTCGCTGGACAGCGCCACGGACGGTACGAGTCCCGAGCAGTCCGGCGGCGCGCCGCTGCGGCTCGGCACGGGAGCTTCGGTTTACCGGGGCTCCGACAGTCCCTGCATCCCGGACCTCGACCCCGACTGCACCTACGTACCGCCGCCCCTCGTCGGCGACGGACATCTGCGTCTGGACGGCGAGAACGGGTACGCCGCTGCCGACGGGCCCGTCGTGGACACCAGGGACAGCTTCACCCTCGGCGTCGTCGTACGCCTCGCGGACTCCGAGCCCGCCCACCCGATGACCGTGCTGTCACAGGCCGGCGAGCACACCGACGCGTTCAAGGTGCGCTACGAGCCCTCCGCCCACACCTGGCAGCTGGTGATGCCGGAGAAGGACGAGGCCGGGGCCCCCGAGAGGGTGGTGTCCCAGATCGAGGGCGCGGACGGAGGAGAGGGCCAGGGCCACCGTCTGGCCGTGGTCTATGACGACGCGGCCGACGCGATCAGGCTCTACCTCGACGGTTACACCCATGCCGGGGCGACCGGGACCCTGCCGGACGGCTGGAAGAGCACCGGTGCCCTGCAGATCGGTCGCTCCCAGGCCGGTGACGGCTGGGGTGAGTACCTGCACGGCGACGTGGACGAGGTGCAGGCCTACGCCGGTGCCCTGCGGGACGGTGACATCGGTGGGCTGGGGTCGGGGGGAGGGCCCTGCCTGTGCTGATGTCCGTCCGGTGGGCTTCGGTCTTCTGACAGGTTCACTCGTTCGGCCCCGCCCGGCCGCGCCTCGGGGCGTGCCGTGGGCGGGGGTGCGGCCTGCGGTCCCGCCTGGCGGGGGCCCGTGGGCGGAACGAAACGTTCGAATTCGAGCGACTTCTCGCGGATGCGTGGTCGCGGGGTGGCACGGAGTCTGAAGGGCGTCACCGCCGCGGCTCGTACCGCCGCGCGAACGACCGCTTCTGCGGACCGCGAAGGACTGCCGGCCGTCCCCCGTCCCGACCTCGGGGACCGGCCGTGTCCAGCGGGCGAGTCGAACGGAGAGAGCAATGAGCGGACCGATCGAGGCACGGGCTCCCCGGCACGGACGAGCAGGAGCCCCGGCCGGCCGGCTGGGCGCCGCGGTCGTCGGCCTGGGCGGAGCGGTGGCCACCACCGCCGTGGCCGGGGTGGAACTGCTCAAGCTCGGCGTCTGCGGCCAGGACGGGCTGCCGCTCGCGGCCCGCACGGACCTGGTGCCCTACGAGGCGATGGTGTTCGGCGGCTGGGACGTGTCGGCCGACGACCTGGCCAAGGCCGCCCATCTGCACCGGGTCCTCGAACCCGCGCAGATCGAGGCCGTCGCCGGTCAGCTCCAGCGGCTGCGGCCGTGGCCCGCCGTGGCCGACTCCGACTACTGCCGCGCGGTCACCGGCGCCAACGTCGTCGCCATCGACGGCCTGCGGGAACGGACCGAGCGCATCCGGGAGGACCTGCGGCGTTTCCGGGACGACCAGGACCTGGACGAGGTGGTCGTGGTCAACCTGGCGTCCACCGAGCGGCTGCCCGACCCGGCGTCGCCCGCCCTCGCCTCCGTCGAGGCGTTCGAGGCGGCACTGGACACCGGCGACGAGGCGGTCACGCCTTCCATGCTCTACGCCTACGCGGCCCTGCGGGAGGGCATGGCGTATCTGAACTTCACCCCGAGCTCCGGCGCCGGCGTGCCCGCGCTGACCCTGCTGGCCGAGCGGCAGGGCGTGCCGGTCGCCGGCAAGGACGGCAAGACCGGGCAGACCATGGTCAAGACGGTGCTCGCCCCCGCCCTGCGCTCGCGGGCCCTGCGCGTGGAGGGCTGGTACTCCACCAACCTGCTGGGCAACCGCGACGGACAGGCGCTGGAGGACCCCGACTCGCTGGCCAGCAAGACGGCCACCAAGGAGTCGGTGCTGGACGAGGTGCTCGGGTACCCGGTGGAGGACCACAAGGTCCGCATCGAGTACTACCGGCCGCGCGGCGACGAGAAGGAGGCCTGGGACAACATCGACCTCGTGGGCTTCCTCGGCCGCCGTATGCAGATGAAGATCGACTTCCTGTGCCGGGACTCCGTCCTGGCCGCTCCGCTGGTGCTGGACCTGGTCCGGCTGCTGGCCGAGGCGCGCCGCCGCGGTGAGCGCGGGGTGCAGGAGCAGTTCGGGTACTTCTTCAAGGCCCCCATGACCGCCGACGGCAAGGCCCCGGAGCACGCCCTCCACCGCCAGGAACAGGTCCTGCTGGACTGGCTCGACGGCACGGACCGGGTCGGCACGGACCAGGTAGGCACGGACCGGGTCGGCGCCGACCCGGTCGGGTGGAGTGGGCGCTCATGACGCAGACCGCTCCCCGCCCGTCACGGCAGGATGTCGTGGAGGTGCCGCGCGACGCCCTGCGGGCGGCCCTCCCCCTGCTGCGCGAGATCGGTGACCTCAAGCGGGTCCGTACCGCCGACGGTGGCGGTACGGACGGAGCCGACAGCGGTGCGTCGGCGGCCGAGCGTGCCTTCCGCCGGTCGTGGGCGGAGCTGGCGCACGGCGCGGATCCCCACGACGTGGCCGTGCGCGCGGGTGCGGCCGCCGTCGCCGGAGCCCGTCTGGCCGGGGTCGACGGACCCGTGCTGCGCAGGTGCGGGCTCACGGCGGACGAGGCGGCGGCCGTACTGGGGCGCTCGGTCGCACAGCACGCGGACGGCCTGGGTCCGCGGACGTCCGCCCTCCTGAGCGCGGCGCTGCAGAGCCTGACGCAGGACCCGTGCGGGGCCTGCGAGGTCCCGGTCCCGGAGTTCGCCGCGGCCCTGTGCGCCCAGCCCCGCGCGGGTGCCACCTGCCCGGGGCGGCCCCGGCTGATGGTGGAACCGCCCGAGAGCCACGGCGACCACTGCTGGGCGGTGGCGGTCTACGGGGTGCTGCTGGCCGAGGCGTTCGGCGCCGAGCCCGGTGACGTCTTCCTGCTCGGTCTGGGGCACCACCTGCACAACGCCGTGCTGCCCGACGCCGGTTTCAGCGGGGAGGAACTGCTCGGCGGGCACCTGCCCGCCGTGGTCGCACGCCTGACGCAGGAGCAGCTCGCCGTGCTGCCCGGCCCCCTCGCCGCGCGCCTCGGCTCACTGCTCGCCCTGCGGGAGGCCGCCGAGGCACCGGTCGCGCGGGCGTTCCACGCCGCCGACGTCCTCGACCGCGTGCTGCAGGTACGCCATCACGCACGGGCCGCCGCCTTCACCGCCGAACAGGCGCTGGACGACCTTGACCTGGTACACCCCTGCGCGGTGTCAGGCTTCCACCGGGCCGTGCTGGACGCGGCGGAGGCGGCGTGAAGGCCGCGGCGGGGCGTACGGCGGCCGGGCGCTCGCCGGCGCCGGTCGCGTCCGGACTGATCAGTCCCGGCAACGGGGCCCCGCTGCGTTCCTGCGGTCCCGGGCTCCTCACCGACGGGGAGCGGCGCTGGCCCGTCGTGGCCGGCATCCCCTGGCTGCGTACCGGTCGCGAGGAGTTGCGCGAACGGGCCGTGCGCGGCATCGAGGAGGGCGATCCGGACAGCGCCGCGCTCGTCCTGCTGGCCGACGCCGACGACTGGTGGGACGGTCCCGTCCCCTCCCCCGGCACACTGCGCGGCGCGTTGCGGGCGGCCTGTCTGCGCGAGGCCGTCTCGTTGCTGGGCATGGGCAGGGTCGGCGACTACTTCCTGCACCGGTGGAGCGATCCGACCTGGCTGGCCGTGCTGGCCCTGACGGCGCGCCACTCCCCGGGCTCGGGGCCGGCGGCGTTGCCGGTGCTGGAACTGGCGTGCGGCGCAGGCCACTTGCTGCGCCAGCTGGAACTGCGCGGGCACCGGGACCTGACCGGCGTCGACGTGGTCTTCGCCAAGCTGTGGCTGGCCCGGCACTTCGTCGCGCCCCGGGCCCGGCTGGTGTGCGCGGACGTCACCGCGCCCTGGCCGCTGCCGCCGCCGGGCCGCCCGGCCTATGTGGCCTGCCACGACGCGCTGTACTTCCTGCCGCACAAGGCGGAGGTGGTCCGTCGTGCCGTGGAGTACGCCGCCGGTGGCGGCGTCGTCCTCGGCCACTGCCACAACTCCCTGGTCCCCGGGCCCGTTTCCGGGCTGCCGCTGGACCCGGACGGCTGGCGGTCGCTGCTGCCCGGGGCCCTGTGCTACGACGACGCGGACCTGACACGCGCCTTGCTGGAGCAGCGCGTGCCGCAGCCGCGCACGGCCGCGGAGCTGGCCGGCAGCGAGGCCGTCGCCCTGGTCGCCACCCCGCCGCCGCCCGCCGGGTACGGCCCCTTCGCACCCGACCGTCCGGTCCCCGGGCGGCCCCTGCGGCCCAACCCGCTCTACCACGACGGGGTGCTGCGCTGGCCGGGCGACCGGTGGCGGGACGAGTACGGGCCGGGCGCCGCCGCCTACCTGCCCGACCGCGTCGACCTCTCCCCCGGCCTGCTCGCCGACGCGCGGGCCGGACGCCTGACGTGCGAGGTGACCGCTCTCGCCCGGTGTCGGGTGCTGCTGGACCTCCCGGAGCGATGGTGAACGCCGACGGGTGGGCCGCCGCCCCGGCCGAGTGCCGGTGGGCGGTCGCCGGCTGCGGCTGGGTGGCCCGGGACCACTTCCTGCCGGGGCTGCTGGAGGCCGCCGCGAGCACCGCGGACGGTGCGCGAGGACCGCACGGCCCGCGCGACGCCACGGGCACGGCGAGCGCGGGCGGCCCCCGTGACGAGAGCGGCTCCAGCGGCAAGGGCGGTACGGGCGGTTCGCGGCGCGCAGGCGCTCCGTACGGCGTCGTCGACGCGACCGGCGCAGGCAGGATCAGCAGCCGGGGCGGCCCCGCCGGCGGCCCGGACGTTCCGCGCGGCACGCGCGACGCGGACCGCGCCGACGGTCCGGGCGGGACACGCGGGGCGGACAGCGCGGGTGACCGGAGCGACACGCACGACACGAGCGGCGTGAGCGGCGTGAGCGATCGAAGCGGCGTGCGCGGTCGAAGCGGTGTGCGCGGTCGAAGCGGTGTGCGCGACGCGGGCCCTGGGGGCGGGCCGAGCGACGCCGGTGGCGCCGGCCGCGCGGACGGCCCCGTACCGCGGCTCGTCGCCGTGACCGACGTCGATCCCGCGGCCGCCGCCCTGCTGGCGGGCCGTGCCCCCGGCGTCCGGACCTCCGCCGGTCTCGCCGAGCTGCTGGCCGCCTACCGGCCCGACGCCGTGTACGTCGCGACGCCCAACCACGCCCACCGCTCCGCGGTCGAGGCGGCGGCCGCGGCGGGCGCTGCGGTGCTGTGCGAGAAGCCGCTGGCCGCCGACCTCGGCGAGGCCGAGCGGCTGGTCGCGGCCTGCCGGCGGGCGGGCACCCTCGCGGCGACCGCCTTCGACCAGCGCTTCCACCCCGCCCACCGGGCCGTGCGCGACGCCGTGGCCTCCGGGGTGCTGGGCACCGTCACCGCGGTGCGCATCACCTACTGCTGCTGGCTGCCGCCCGCCTGGTCGCCGGACGGCCGGCCGTACGACAACTGGCGTGCCGATCCGGCGCGGGCGGGCGGCGGGGCGGCGCTCGACCTGGCGCCGCACGGTCTCGACCTGGTGGGTGTGCTGCTCGGCGGGGACGACGTGGCGGAGCTGACCGCGCTGGTGCAGCACCGGGTGCACCCGTACCCGGTCGACGACGGCGCCGTCCTGGCCGGCCGGACCGGCGGCGGCGTACTGGCCACCCTGCACCTGGCGTACAACACGCCCGACACCCTGCCCCGGCGGCGCCTCGAAGTGGTCGGCACCCGCGGGCAGCTGACCGCGACGGACACCCTCGGCCAGGACGCCGGGGGAATGCTGCTGCACATCGACGCGCGTACGGGGGAAGGCGTGCCGGTGCCCTTCGACACCCGTGTGTCCCCGTTCGCCGAGCAGGTGCGGGAGTTCTCCGCGGCCGTGGCCGCGGTGCGGGGCGGCACCCCGGTGGAGCGTGCCTGGCCGTGGCCGCTGCGGCGCGACCTGGCGCTGCACCGCCTGCTGCTGGAGGCACTGTCCCGCGCGACCCCCTCGTCCGCGCCGACGACTGCACCGGAACACGTGCCGGCACGCGCACCGGCACATGTGTCCGCGCCGGCACGGGCACCGGGCCCGTCCACCGTCGAGGAAGGCCGACGATGACCCTCACCCTGTACGCGTGCGCCAACTGCGGCCACTGGCAACGGTGGTTCGGTCCCCCGCCCGCCTGCCCGGTCTGCTGCGACGTGCGCAACGCGCTGCCGGAGGAGGGCTGGGACTTCCGTGAGGAGAAGGCGGTCGGGGACCTGCTGGCCGCCGACTGGGACCGGCCCGTGCCTGGCGTCACCGGGTTCCGTACCGTTCCGTCCTTCGGACTGGGTTCGACGGGCTGGCTGATCGAGGCCGAGGGCGGCAACGTCGCCTGGGAGGCGGCTCCCCACTACTCGCGCGACGCGCTCGCCGAGATCGAGCGGCTCGGCGGCATCACCCGGCTCGGCGCGAGCCACGTCCACGGCTACGGAGCGCTGTGGCAGCTGCAACAGCACTTCGAGCCGCCGGTGGTGGCCGTCGGCGTACAGGACCTGACCTGGACGAAGGCCTTCCGGGTGACCTGGCCGGTGGACGAGCGCCTGGAACTGGCGCCCGGCCTGACCGTCCACCGCACCGGCGGTCACTTCCCCGGCCACTGCGTGCTGCACGACGCGCGCCGCGGAATCCTGTTCTGCGGCGACACCCTCAAGGTCGACCTGGCAGGCACCGTGCCCCGCGCCCTGTCCTGCCACAAGGCCTACCACGCCCGGATCCCGCTCTCCCACGACGAGGTGCGCCACTACCGGCGGGTGATCGCCGGCCTGGACTTCGAAGCGGTGGCCACGCCCTTCGAGTTCGCCGCCCCCGTGACCACCGCGGACGTGCTGCGCCTGTTCGACCACCAGTTGACCGGCCGGCCCAGTACGGCCGCCCTACCGTTGGGAGCCGGACGATGACCCCCACGACGGACCCCGCCACGGAACATCCGGTGGTGGAGGCCTACCGCGCCGCGCTCGCCCCCGGTGAGCAGCAGGACTTCGACATCGGCGCCGCCGACCGCACCGGTCTGCCGGTCGTCGCGGCCGACCACCTGGACGCGGCCGGTGTCCGCAAGGGCGCCTACGGATACGGGGCGGATCCCGACCAGGCCCGCGTCGGTGCCTACGGCGAGCTCACCGAGACCGTCCTATTGGCCCGGCACCTGGCCCGCACCGGCCGCCGTCGCGCCTCCTACGCGGAGCTGGTGCGCGAACGCGGCCGGGACCGGGTCGCCGACCCGGTGGAACTCGTCCTGCCCGCGGGCGCCGACTACGGCCCCGAGCGCCCTCTGGACTGGGTGCCCGCGCGCCGGCTGCGTACCGGTGAGGAGGTGCTGGTGCCCGCCGAGTCCGCCGCGACCTGCGGTTCCGACCTGCCCGGCGACCCGCCGCCCGGTGGCCGGCTGACCACGCCGATCACCAACGGGCTGGGCGCCGGCGACACCTTCGAGCGTGCCGTGTCCCACGCGCTCCTGGAGATCCTGCAGCGCGACGGCAACGCCACCGCGCACCGGGCCATGGACGAGGGCGTGGTCATCGGCCTGGACGCGGTGACCGATCCGGTCACGCTCTCCCTGCTCGACCGGCTGCGGGACGCCGGGGTCGAGGTGCTGCCCAAGCTCGCCGCCACCCGCTTCGGTCTGGCCGACGTCCACGTCGTCGGCACGGACGCCCCTGGTGGCCCGGAGGGATCCTCGACACCGCTGACGCTCACCGCGTGCGGCGAGGCCGCCCACCCGGACCGGGAGGTCGCGCTGCGCAAGGCGCTCACGGAGTACATGTCCTCCCGGGCGCGCAAGACCTTCTCGCACGGCCCGTTGACCGAGGTCGCCCGGATCGCCCCGCCCGGCTACCTGGAGCGCGAGATGTCCGTCCCCCTGGCGGCGCAGGAACCCCGGGCGCTGCGGGAGATGACGGCGTGGGCCGCCATGGACGCCGTACGCCTGCGGAAGCTGCTGGAGCCCACCGTGTTGTCCCGGCGCTCCACCGTGCCGTTCTCGTCCCTGCCGACCGTGCCGGCCGGCTCGCTGGACGACCCCGCCGCTCTCCTCGACGACCTGCTGCTGCGGCTGGCGGACTTCGACGTCCTGGTGGTCTCGACGGGCGGGCCCGGGGCCCACGCGGTCAAGGTGCTCGTCCCCGGCATGGAGGTGGAGACGATGTCGTACGCGCGGATCGGGGAACGCGGTGTGCGGCGGCTGGTCGAGCGCGGACATCCGCTGGCCGGGGTGGGTCCTGTCCCGCACTCCGGGGCACGGCCGGTGCACCTGACCGCCGAGGGCCGCGAACGGCTGGGCGGCCCGGCCTGGTTCGACGTCGACGCCGCCCGCAGGACGGTGGGGGAGCTGTATCCCCTCTACCGCGAACCGGACCGCCACGCGGTGGCCCGTACGGCGGCGGGAATGACAGCGGGAACGGGGACGGGGGCCGTGCGATGACCACCTCCGCCGACGGCCTGCGCTATGCCTACAACACCAACGGCATGACCTCGCACCGGCTGGACGACGCGCTGTCGCTGCTGGCCGACACCGGGTACGACGGGGTCGCGCTCACCGTGGACGTGGCCCACCACGACCCGTTCGCACCGGACCTGGTGTCCCGCACCGCCGCGCTGGCCCGGCGTCTGGAGCGGCTGGGTCTGGGCAGCACCGTGGAGACCGGGGCGCGTTTCCTGCTGGACCCGCGGCGCAAGCACGAGCCGACCCTGGTCACCGCCGACCCGGCCGGGCGGGCCCGCCGGCTGTCGTTCCTGCGCCGGTGCGTGGACATCGCCGCCGACCTGGGCAGCGAGGCGGTCTCGTTCTGGGCCGGCGTACCGGCGCCGGGCACCGACACCTCCCCCGGCGCGGCGGCCTGGGACCACCTGGCCGAGGGGGTGCGCGCCGTCGTGGCGTACGCGGCCGAGCGGGGTGTGCCGGCGGCCTTCGAGCCCGAGCCGGGCATGCTCGTGGAGGACTGCGCGCACTGGTCCCGGCTGGCGGCCCTCGCTCCGGGCCTGCGGCTGGCCCTGGACACCGGACACTGCCTGGTCACCGGCGAACTGACACCGCATCAGGCGGTACGGCGGCACGCCGGGGACCTCGGTGCGGTCGCCGTGGAGGACATGCCCCGCGGCCGGCACGAGCACCGCGCGCCGGGCGAGGGCGACATGGATCTGCCCGCCGTCCTGGGCGCGCTGCGCACCGTGCGGTACGGCGGTCTGGTGAGCCTGGAGCTGTCACGCGACGCGCACCGCGCCGACACGCTGGTGCCCGCCGCGCTGGAGGCGATGCGACACGCCGAGCGCACCTGGGCGGACGGCGCCCAGGACACGGTCCCGGGCGCCTCCGCCCCGCCGTCCGGCATGCCCTCCGCATCCGTCCCTCCCATCCCTTCCATTTCTTCCGGCACGTCCGTCCCGCACGGCGTGGCCGCATCGGAGGTCGCGCGATGAGGATCTGCTTCGTCTCACGCCGCTACTGGCCGGCCGTGTCGGGCATGAGCGCCTACGCGGAGAACCTGCTGCGGTCCCTGACCGCGGTGGGACACGAGGTCGTCCTGGTGTCCCAGTACCGCGGCGACCGGCAGGGCCGCGCGGTCTACGGCGGCGGCCCTCCCCCGCCCGAACGGGTCCCCGACGGCGTGCGTCTGGTCGCGATGGAGTCCCTGGGCGAGCAGGCCGTCGGAGCCGGGCTGCCCGCGGACTTCGAGGCCGACGTGGCCGCGCTGTCCGACACGATCGCCGGCCTGCACGCGAGCGAACCGCTCGACGTGCTGCACGCGCAGTACGGATATCCGCCGGGGCTGGCCGTGCTGGACGCCTCCGACCGGCTCGGCGTCCCGGCCGTGGTCTCCATCCAGGGTGGCGACGGCCACTGGGTCGGCACCTGCTGCACCACCCACCGCGCGGCGATCCGCCGCGTGCTGCGGGACACCCCGGCCCTGCTGATCGGCTCGCCCTCCTTCCGGGCCGAGGTCGCCGCCCGCCACGGGGTGCCGGCCGAGCGCTTCACGGTGGTCCCCGGAGCCACCGACACCGACCGCTTCCGTCCTGTGCCCGGCCGCCGCCCGGGTACGGCCGGTGATCCGCCGGTGCTGCTGTACCACGGCCGGATCGACGTACGGAAGGGCGTGCTGGACCTGCTGGAGGCGGTAGGGCTGCTGCTCGCCGAGGGCAGGCGGCTGCGGCTGCTGGTCTCCGGTGCCGGACCCGACCTGGACCGGCTGCGGCGCCGGGCCCGGCGGGCCGACCTGGCCGACGCGGTGGAGGTACTGGGCCCGACCGGCTACCACGACGCCCCCGAGGTCTACCGCAGGGGCGACGTCTTCGTGAGCCCCACCTGGGCCGAGGGCTTCTCCAACACCATCCTGGAGGCGATGGCGACCGGGCTGCCGGTGGTGTCCACCGACACGGTCGGGGTGGTGGACTGCGTACGGGACGGCGTCAACGGGCTGCTGGTGCCGCCGCACGATCCGCACGCGCTGGCCGCGGCCGTCGGCCGGATGCTCGACGACACGCAGTTGCGGCACCGGCTGGCGGAGACCGCCCTGCGGCAGGTGGTGGCCCGGTGGTCCTGGCCGGTGGCCGCCGCGCGCATCGGCGCCGTGTACGAGCAGGTGTGCGCCGCATGGGCGACGAAGGCCGCCCCGACCGGGACGGCTCCGGCCGACGGACCCGAACCGGCTCCGGTCGGCGGGACAGGACAGGCTCCGGCCGGTGGAACCGAGCAGGCTCCGGTCCGCGGGACCGGGCAGACTCCGGCCGACCGGACCGGGACGGCTCCGGTTGACGGGACCGGGCGGGCTCGGCACGACGCAACCGGGCTGCCCGGTCGCGGGAGCGGCGGGTCCGACGGCCGGGTCGCGGAGCCCGGCGCGCGGCCGGCCGCGGCGCGGATCGCGGTGCCCGCCGTGCACCGGACCATGGGGGCCGCCGCCACGGTGCGAACCGCGGAACAGGTCGCCGAGCAGGTCTCGGCACAGATCACGGCGGGTGCCGCGGAGCGGACCGCGCCGCCCCCCGTGGACCTGTCCTGCCGGTTCCGCTACGAGCCCCACCTGCTGTGAACGCGCCCCCGCCCGCGCCGGACGTCCCCACCGCCGTGGCCGTCAGCCCGCACCTGGACGACGCGGTCTTCTCCGCAGGCGGGATCCTGGCGCTGCTGGCCCGGGCCGGCTGGCGGGTGCGGGTCGTCACCTGCTTCACCGCGTCGGTCGACGACCCCGGCCCCTTCGCCCTGTCGACCCAGCTCGACAAGGGACTTGCGGCCGACGTCGACTACATGGCGCTGCGCCGCGCCGAGGACCGCGCCGCCCAGCGGGCACTGGGCACGTCGGCCCCGGTGCACCTGCCGTTGCCCGAGGCCCCGCACCGCGGGTACGGCAGCGCGCCGGAACTGTTCACGCCCCCGCACCCCGACGACCCGGCCGGGACGGAGCTGCCGCGGCTGCTGGCCCCCCACCTGGCAGCGGCCGACCTGGTGCTCGCACCCCTGGGGATCGGGGACCACGTCGACCACCTGCTCACCGCCCGCGCCGTCGCCGCCACCGTGCCGTACGCGCGGGTCGGCCGGTGGCGCGACGTCCCCTACATCGCCCGGGCGGCGGTCCGGGCGGCGGACCGGGACGAGGCCGGAGCGGCGGCCGAGCTGACGGCCGACATCGGTGCCGTCCTGACGGCCAAGACCGCCGCGGCGAGGTGCTACGCCACCCAGCTCGGCTTCCAGTTCGGCGGCTCCGGACGGACCGGTGAGGTCCTGTCCGCCGTGGCCCGCTCGGAGGCCGCACGCGCGGGGGCGCCGTACGTCCACGGCGAGACGCTGCAAGCGGGAGAGACCGCCCGACGGCTGCTGCGGGCCGGCCTGTTCGCGGCATGCCGGTACGGCCGGTACGGCCGGTACGAGCGGATGGAGCGGCGTATCACGTAGGACCGGTCGTGGACCCCGCAGCGGAACCGGCCGGGCCGGGGCGCCCGTGCGGTTCCCCGGGGTGCGCGATCCTCCGAACGGTCAGTACGGTGCTGTCCTGGCGTTCGGCGTTCGACCCGGCGGGTGGAGGCGGCATGGCCGACAAGAAGGCGGCGGCGAAGTTGCCGCGCACACCGTACGAGCGCGAATTGCTGCGCCTGCAGACGGAGTTGGTGAAACTTCAGGAATGGGTACGGGCGGAGGGTGCCCGGCTCGTCGTCGTCTTCGAGGGGCGCGACGCCGCGGGCAAGGGCGGCACCATCAAGCGGGTCGCCGAGCACCTCAACCCGCGCGTCGCCCGGATCGCGGCCCTGCCCAGGCCCACCGAACGCCAGAGCACCCAGTGGTACTTCCAGCGCTACGCCGAACACCTCCCCGCGGCCGGCGAGATCGTGCTGTTCGACCGCAGCTGGTACAACCGGGCCGGTGTCGAGCACGTCATGGGCTTCTGCACGAAAGAGGAGTACCAGCGCTTCCTGCGCCAGTGCCCCGTCTTCGAGCGGATGCTGGTGGAGGACGGGATCGTGCTGCGCAAGTACTGGTTCTCGGTGAGTGACGCCGTGCAGCAGGAGCGGTTCCGGCGCCGGCTCGAGGATCCGGTGCGGCGCTGGAAACTCTCCCCGATGGACCTGGAGTCGATCACCCACTGGGAGGCGTACTCACGGGCCAAGGACGAGATGTTCGTCCACACGGACATTCCCGAGGCGCCGTGGTTCGTCGTCGAGAGCGACGACAAGCGGCGGGCCCGTCTCAACATGATCGCCCACCTGCTGGGTTCGCTCCCCTACCACGACGTACCGCCACCCGTGCTGGAGCTGCCGGCGCGCCCGCCCTCGACCGGCTACGAGCGGCCACCGCGCGAGCTGCAGACCTACGTACCCGACCACGCGGCAACCCTCTGAGGCCGGCGGCCTCCCACCGGCGGCCTGCGGCCTGCTCACGGGAGGGACGGCGCCGGTCAACGCCCGTCGGGACCGGGCCCCTCGGCGGCACAGGCGTCGGTCGCCGCGTCGACCTCGTCACTCACGTCGAACACACTCTCCCGTAGCGCCCTGATGACCGCGTCCAGCTCGGCCACTCCCCGCATCAGCCGCCGCTGCGCCGACCCCTCGCCGATCATCGCGGCCGTGCCGTGCAGATCCAGCCCGGCTTCGAAGATCCTGCGCACGATGCTCTCGCCGAGATCGGCGGCGATACGGTCCCGCAGACCATGCGCGGCCACGGTGATCAGTCCACTGAGGGCGCTCCAGAGCAGCACGCGCCTGAGGACCACGTCACCGGGCACGGCCTGGGCGACGGACGACACCAGCTGGACGGTGACCACCGCCACCACCACGTATGCCGGCGCCCACCGGCGGTGGAACAGCACCGACCAGATCAGCGGCACCAGAACCGGGGTCCACGCCGGCAGCCGTCGCCATGGCAGGAGGAAGGTTCCCGCACATAGGAACAGGAGCACGACGCTGGAGACGTACTCCGGCCAGGAGGGCACGTCACCGTCCGGCACCAGGACGCTGAGCGCGGCCACCACGGCTACCAGTGCGAACGGTGCGGCCCCCGACACCAGGCCGGGCCGACCGAACTGCCACCCCACGGTGTCCCCGTCGGCCGGAGCGCTCGAAGGCCCCGCCGTGAGGCATGTGCGACCGTGCGCATCATATTGACTTGACGCACTCCCCCGACATACAGGGAAGTTGCACGCGAAACGGTGACAGGACCGCTCGGGATCGGCTACGTCGCCACCGGGACAGGCGGCCGTTCCCGCCGCCGGCCCCGGCCACGGAGCGCACAGCGAGTGCGGCAGGTCCGTCAAGTCATGAAATGCACTTTCCCGTGAACCGCCCTAGCCTGACAGATATCGCTGGAGCGGTCGACGGCCGGTAACGCCGGCGGAGGGTGAGCTTCCATGGCTGAGCGGCGCATTCGGTCCGGTATGGTCGGCGAGTTGTCGGCCGAGTTCGCGGGCACGCTGATTCTGATCCTCTTCGGCTGCGGTGTGGTGGCGCAGGTGTCCGCGGGTGGCGCCCTGACGGATCCGGCGGGCGGTCTCGGCGACCACGACAGCATCTCCTGGGCGTGGGGGCTGGGTGTCACCCTGGGTGTCTACGTGGCGGCGAGGCTGAGCGGCGCCCATCTCAATCCCGCGGTGACCGTCGCACTCGCCGCGTTCAAGGGATTCCCGTGGCGCAAGGTGGCCCCGTACGCACTGGCCCAGACGGCCGGCGCCTTCGTGGCCGCGCTCCTCGTCCGCTGGAACTACAGCGAGGCGCTGGCGAAGGCCGACCCGGGGCACACCCTCAAGACCCAGGGCGTGTTCTCCACGCTGCCGGGCAACGGCAACCCCGCTCTCCCGGTCCACGAGTGGGGCGCCTTCCGCGACCAGGTCATCGGCACGGCCATCCTGCTCCTGCTGATCATGGCCATCACGGACCTGCTGAACACACCGCCGGGCGCGAACCTGGCGCCGTTCGTCATCGGCCTGGTCGTGGTGGCCATCGGCATGGCCTGGGGGACGAACGCGGGGTACGCCATCAATCCGGCCCGGGACTTCGGACCGCGCCTGGCCAGCTTCTTCACCGGTTACGGCGGAGCGTGGCGGGACCAGTACGGGAACCTCTACTTCTGGGTGCCCATCATCGGCCCGCTGATCGGCGGCCTGCTCGGCGCGGGCCTGTACAAGGTCTTCATCGGCCGCTTCCTGCCCTCGGCGGGGACCGAGCCGCCGGGACGCGTGCCCGCACCGGAGGACTGACCGCAGGAGCACGGCGGCACAAGAACACAGGCACAAGAACACAAGGGCACGGACCGACCACGACGGCCGGAGGCGGCGAACCATGGCGGACTTCATCGGCGCGGTGGACCAGGGCACCACCAGCACCCGATTCATGATCTTCGACCACACCGGCAACGAGGTGGCCAAGCACCAGCTGGAGCACGCCCAGATCCTGCCGCGCTCGGGCTGGGTGGAGCACGACCCGGTGGAGATCTGGGAACGCACCAACTCGGTGATGCAGAACGCCCTGCGCTACGGCGGCCTGTCGGCGGCCGACCTGCACGCGATCGGCATCACCAACCAGCGCGAGACCACGGTCGTCTGGGACCCGCGCGACGGCCGCCCGTACTACAACGCCATCGTGTGGCAGGACACCCGTACCGACGCGATCGCCGCGGCCCTGGAACGCTCGGGCCGCGGTGACGTCATCCGCCGCAAGGCCGGGCTGCCACCGGCCACGTACTTCTCCGCGGGCAAGGTCCAGTGGATCCTGGAGAACGTCGACGGGGTGCGCGAGGCCGCGGAGCGGGGCCACGCCCTGTTCGGCAACACGGACGCCTGGGTCCTGTGGAACCTCACGGGCGGCCCGGACGGCGGCATCCACGCCACCGACGTGACCAACGCCAGCCGCACCATGCTGATGGACCTGGAGACCCTCGACTGGGACGACGAGCTGCTGGGCTTCTTCGGCATCCCCCGGGCCATGCTGCCGGCCATCAAACCCTCGTCGCACGCGCAGGCGTACGGCGTCACCCGCACCTCGCGGCCGCTGCGCGCCGCCGTCCCCATCGGGGGCGTGCTCGGCGACCAGCAGGCGGCGACCGTCGGACAGGTCTGCTTCGCGCCCGGTGAGGCCAAGAACACCTACGGCACGGGCAACTTCCTCCTGCTCAACACCGGTACCGAGTTGGTCCGCTCGCAGCACGGTCTGCTCACCACGGTGGCGTACAAGTTCGGCGACGAGCCCGTGGTGTACGCGCTCGAGGGGTCCATCGCGGTGACCGGTTCGGCCGTGCAGTGGCTGCGCGACCAGATGAGGATCATCAAGACCGCCGCCGAGAGCGAGGAGCTGGCCCGTACCGTCGAGGACAACGGCGGCATGTACTTCGTCCCGGCCTTCTCCGGGCTGTTCGCGCCGTACTGGCGCTCCGACGCCCGCGGGGCGATCGTCGGGCTGGCCCGCTACAACGACAACGCGCACCTGGCGCGGGCGACCCTGGAAGCCATCTGCTACCAGAGCCGTGACGTCGTGGAGGCCATGGAACAGGACTCCGGGGTCCACCTCGACGTGCTCAAGGTCGACGGCGGAGTCACCGCCAACGACCTCTGCATGCAGATCCAGGCCGACGTCCTGGGCGTCCCCGTGAGCCGTCCCGTGGTCGCCGAGACGACCGCGCTCGGGGCCGCCTACGCGGCGGGGCTGGCCACCGGCTTCTGGCAGGACACCGACGAACTGCGCACGCACTGGCAGGAGTCGAAGCGCTGGCAGCCCCAATGGTCCGAGGAGCGACGGGCGGAGGGCTACGCCGGCTGGAAGAGAGCCGTGGAACGTACGCTGGAATGGGTCAAGGTTCCGTAACCTGCCAACCCCTCCCCTGCCGGTCCCTTCCCCGTCGGCCCGGCTCCCACCGGGCCCGGAAGACGGTCAGGTCCGCGTCAGCGCCCGGGACCAGTGCCCGGTGACCTGGCTCCGCAGCAGTTCCGTGTCGACGCGCTCGGGATCCACCAGCCGCTGCATGCCGATCCCGCGGAGCTGCGCGACGAGGGCGATCGCGGTCAGGCGGGGTGTCACGTCGGCGCGGATCGTGCCGTCGGCGATTCCGGCAGTGAGGTCCTCGCACAGGTCGTCGTGGAACGCCTCGGTGCGCCGGCGGAAGACCTGGGCCAGTTCGGGCGCCGTGGCGGCCTCGGTCCACAGTTTGAGGAAGACCCTGTTCAGCAGTCCCATACGGCCCAGTCCCGCGACGTAACCGTCGATCAGCCGCAGGAGCCGGTCCAGCCCCGGGGGCAGGCCGTCCAGTCCGGGCACGAATCCGGCCTGGGCCGCGTGCGCCAGGCGTTCGATCAAGGTCTGCTTCGACCCGAAGTAGTGCGTCACGAGCCCGCGGCTGTAGCCGGCCCGCTCCCCCACCCGGGCCAGCGTCAGTGCGCGTACCCCCTGCTCGTCGACCAGTTCGGCGGCGGCACCGAGCAGCGCCGCTTCGGCCTCTTCACGGCGCTGCTTCTGCGTACGGCGGGTGGCGGTGGTCATGGGCCGAACCGTACAACAAACTTGTCATACGGCCAACAAGTGGAGCAGAATGGCGGCGCCGGTGACGTGATCACAGGGTTCCCTCCGTGCGGACCCCGGCGTGTGGGGACGCGCCCCCTGAAGGCGGGTCACGGACCGGACGGAAGGCAGGCGGACGCGGATGCGACCCTCTGGACGTGCTCCCCGATCGGACGCCCGGGAGAACCGCGCCCGCATCATCGAGGCCGGACGCGCCGTCTTCGCCGGCGACCGCTCGGCGAGCCTGCAGGCCGTCGCGAAGGCGGCCGGTGTCGGCCAGGGAACGATGTACCGGCACTTCCCCGACCGCGAGGCCCTGCTCCTGGCCGTCTACGAGGAGGAGCTGGCGGCGCTCGTCGCCGCCGCCGCGCGCCTGTTGTCGGGGCACGAGCCGCTGGAGGCGCTCCGGCTCTGGTTCGAGCGCCTCGCCGCGGACGCGGACGGCGCGCACGGAGCGTCCCTGGCCGTGGACGCCGCCACCCGTCCCGGCCGCCACCACCCGCCGCTCGTCGCCGCGTTGGAGCTGCTGCTCCGCGCGGGGAAGGAGGCACGGCAGGTGCGGCCGGACGCCGCGGCGGACGAGGTCATGCTCCTGGGGTCCTGCCTGTGGAGGAACGACGGCGGACCCGCGTGCCCGGAACGCGGCCGCCGTATGCTCACCGTCATCATCGACGGCCTGCGCGCCGGGGCACACCGCTGACGTCGCACGTCACGGCGGACTCACCGCTGCTCGGCGCCCCCGTCCGGGAGCGTGCCGGTGCGGGCCACGCCCGCGTACCACCGTGCGCTGGCCTTGGGGATGCGCCGGCCGGTCGGGTAGTCGACGTAGACGGCGCCGAAGCGCTTGCTGTAGCCGTAGCCCCACTCGAAGTTGTCCAGCAGGGACCACAGGAAGTAGCCCCGCACGTCGACGCCGGCCACGATCGCCCGCTGCACGGCCGCCAGGTGACCCCGCAGATAGGCGATGCGGTCCGGGTCGGCCACCTCGCCCTCCGGGTTGACGTAGTCGTCGAAGGCGGCCCCGTTCTCGGTGATCATCAGGGGCATCGCGGGGAAGTCCGCCTTCAGCCGCGTCAGCAGGTCGTACAGACCGCTGGGATCGACCGCCCAGCCCATCGCGGTGGTGCTGCCCTCGGGACGGTGGAAGGCGACGTGGTCGGCGCCCGGCCAGGGGCTGTGCTCGCTGGCCCCGTGGCCGTCGGAGCCGTGGCTCGCCCCGTCGGTGGCGGCCGAGACGACGGTGGGCGTGTAGTAGTTGACGCCCAGGAAGTCCAGCGGCTGGTGGATCGTGGCGACGTCGCCGTCCTGCACGAAGGACCAGTCGGTCAGGCCGGCCGTGTCCTCGATGAGGTCCTGCGGGTACGCGCCCTCCAGCTGCGGACCGGTGAAGACGCGGTTGGCCAGCGCGTCGATCCGGCGCGCCGCGTCCAGGTCCTCGGCCGCCTCGGTCAGCGCGCGGACGTGGTGGATGTTGAGCGTGATGGACGCCCGGGCGTAGGAGGGCAGTTCGGCCCGCAGCGCCTGAACGGCCTTGCCGTGGGCGAGGTTGAGGTGGTGCGCCGCGCGCAGGGCCGCCACCGGGTCGGTGCGGCCGGGGGCGTGCACACCGGAGCCGTATCCGAGAAAGGCGCTGCACCAGGGCTCGTTGAGGGTGGTCCAGGTCTTCACCCGGTCCCCCAGCGCGCGGGCCGCCAGCGTCGCGTAGTCGGCGAACCGGTCGGTGGTGACGCGCTCCGGCCAGCCGCCCGCGTCCTCCAGGTCCTGGGGCAGGTCCCAGTGGTAGAGCGTGACGACCGGTTCGATGCCCTTCTCCAGCAGTGCGTCGGTGAGGGCCCGGTAGAAGTCGAGCCCCTTCTGGACGGCCGGGCCGCGGCCGGTCGGCTGCACCCGCGGCCACGACAGCGAGAACCGGTAGGCGCTCACCCCGAGGTCCGCCATGATCTCGACGTCCTCGCGCCAGCGGTGGTAGTGGTCGGTGGCCACGTCTCCGGTGTCGCCGTTGCGCACCCTGCCGGGTGTGTGCGAGTAGGTGTCCCAGATCGAGGGGGTGCGGCCGTCCTCGCGGGCGGCGCCCTCGATCTGGTACGCGGCGGTCGCCGTGCCCCAGGTGAACCCCGGCGGGAAACGGACGGCGGTGGTGTTTTCCGGGGCGGGCGCGACGCGTCGGGTAACGGTGGTCACGGGAGTCCTTCCAGAGGTACTGCGGGACGGGAGGGGCGTAGCGGGGTCCGGGGCGCGGGAGGGCCACGGGAGACGGAGGGCGGCGGGCCGCTCATCCCTTGACCGCTCCCTGCATGATGCCGCCGACGATCTGACGGCCGAAGACGATGAACATGGCGAGCAGCGGGAGCGTGCCGAGCAGGGCGCCCGCCATGATCAGCGACTGGTCGCGCACATATCCCGCGCTGAGCTGGGTGAGGGCGACGGGCACCGTCGGGTTGGTCATGTCGAGCACGATGAACGGCCAGAAGAAGTCGTTCCAGGCGTGCACGAACGTGATCATGAACAGCACGGCCATGGGCGGCCGGGCGATCGGCAGGACGATGCTCCAGAAGATGCGCAGGGAGTGCGCACCGTCCACCCGGCCCGCCTCGATGAGTTCGTCGGGCAGCGCCTCGGTGAGGTACTGCCGCATGAAGAACACGCCGACGGCGCTGACGAGCGTGGGGAAGATGACGGCGGGCAGCTTCTGGCCCCAGCCCAGCTCCGTCATCATCATGAACAGCGGTACGACGCCGAGCTGCGGCGGTACCAGCATCGTGCCGATCACCAGCATGAGCAGGACGTTGCGGCCCTTGAAGCGCAGTTTCGCGAAGGCGAAGCCGGCGAGGGTGGCGAACAGCACGGTGGACAGGGCGATCACGCCGGCCACGATCAGGCTGTTGAGCATGGCCTTGCCGAGCGCGGCGTCCTGCCAGGCCTTGCCGAGGTTGTCCAGGAGGTGCGGTCCGGGCAGGAACGGCGGGGGCGTCTGGGTCACGCGCGTGTTGTCGGTCGACGCCGCCACCATCGTCCAGTACAGCGGGAAGAGCGAGAACAACGCCGCGATCCCCAGCAGGATGTAGGCGACGGGACCCGCGTGGTGCTGGCGTCCGGCGCCCGGGTGCCGGAACAGCATGCGGTTGCGGCCGCGGGGCGCGGTGCCCTTGCCCGGCTTCTTCTGTGCGGTCCCGGGGCGTGCGTCCGCCGTCCGGACCGGGATGCTGTCTGTGGTCATGAGGATCTCCCGGTCAGGCCCTGCGCGCCAGGACGCGCTTGACGACTTGCTGGACGGCGAACACGACGATGAGCAGCAGGAACATCGCCCAGGCGACCGTGGCGGCCCGGCCCATCTGGTAGTTCTTCCAGCCCTCCTCGTACAGCAGCAGTCCCAGCGTCTGGTACTGGTTGTCCGCTCCCCCGGTGATGCCGTTCGGGCCCTGGCCGAAGATCAGGGGTTCACCGAAGAGCTGGGTGGCGCCGATCGTGGACAGGACGATGGTGAACACGATGGTGGCGCGGATGCCGGGGACGGTGACCTTCAGGAACTGCTGCCAGCGCGAGGCGCCGTCGATGGCCGCGGCTTCGTAGCGGTCACGCGGGATGGCCTGCATCGCGGCGAGGTAGAGCAGGGCGTTGTAGCCGGTCCAGCGCCAGATGACGATCGTGGAGATGGCCGTCTGCGCGGCCCACTTGTTGTTCTCGAAGTCGATGTTGTCGATGCCGACCAGGCTCAGCATCCAGTTGATCATGCCGAAGTCGCGCTCGAAGAGCATCGTGAAGACGAGGGCCGCGGCGCCCACCGACGTGGCGTACGGCGTCAGGGCGGCGACGCGGAAGAACGTGGAGCCGCGCAGCTGGTAGTTGAGCAGGTGCGCGAGTCCGAGCGCCATCATCAGCTGCGGCACGGTCGACAGCACGCCGATGGTGATGGTGTTGAGCAGCGCGTTCCAGAAGCGGTCGTCCTCCCACAGGGCCGTGTAGTTGTCGAAGCCGACCCACTCCATGACGTTCAGGGTGGACAGTTCCACGCGGTGCAGGGAGATCCACGAGGTGTAGATCAGCGGGTAGAAGCTGAAGGCGGCGAAGACGACGAAGAACGGGGCGACGAAGGCGTACGGGGCGCCGTGCAGGTCGAGCCGGTGCAGCAGCGTGCGGCGGCGCTGGCGCTCCGCGCCGGTGCCGGTCCCGTCCGGCGGGGCGGCGGCGGGCGCACCGTCTGGGGATGTCGAGGTGGAGATGGCCACCGGAAGGCGTCCTTCCTGGAGGGTGAAGGGGCGGGGCCGGCAGGGGCCCGGCGGCCCGCACGGATGGTGAGCGGGTCGCCGGGCGGCTGCGGAGGCGGACGTCGGGGGCTGGTCGTCGGGTGTCGGGCGTCAGCCGTCGGGGCTGAGGCCCAGGCCTGGCCCGAGGTCAGCCGGCAGCCTTCTCGATGCGCTTGTCCGTGGTCTTCCAGGCCTCGTCCGGCGTCTTGTTCTGCGCTTCGATCAGCGTCAGGCCCTGCGAGAAGATGTCCTTGATGGTGCCGTCCTTGCGGCCGAGCACCTGCTCGTCGGGGATCTCCTTGGCCGCGTCCCCGAAGATCTGTCCGATGGGGGCGCCCGCGAAGTAGTCGGACTTGGCGTCGACGACTTCGGGCATCTCCAGCGCCTTCTGCGAGGAGGGGAAGTTGCCGATCTTCTCGAAGAGGTAGGCCTGCTGCTCGGGCGCGGTGAGCCAGGCGACGAGCTCCTGGGCCTCCTTCTTGACGGGGCTCTTCTCCATCACCCCGAGGAACGAGCCGCCCCAGTTGGCGCCCTTCGGGGCCTTGGCGACGTCCCACTTGCCCTTGTTCGCCGGGCCCGCCTTCTCACTGATGTGCGCGAGCATCCACGCGGGGCAGACGGTGGTGGCGAAGGTGCTGTTCGCCAGACCGGGGTCCCAGCCGGGCTGGAACTGGCGGAGCTTGGCGGTCAGATCGGACGTGGCCGCCTCGGAGGCCAGCTTCCACGCGTTCTTGACGACGGGGTTGGTCCCGTAGATGAGCTCACCCTGCTTGTCGTAGAACTGCTGGGAGTCGCCGTAGATCATGGCGTTGAACAGGCCGCTGGAGCTGTCCATGAAGGCGACCTTGTCGGCCTTGGACTTCTGCTTGAACTTCTTGCCCGCGTCCACGTACTTCGACCAGTCGCCCTCCCACAGCTTGGCGACCTCGTCGCGGTCGGTGGGCAGACCCGCCTGCTCGAACAGGTCCTTGCGGTAACAGACCGCCATCGGGCCGATGTCGGTGCCCAGGCCGATGACCTTCTTGTCCTCGGTGGTGACCTGGCTCTGCTTCCACGGCAGGAAGTGGTCCGTCCCGGCCGCGCCGGCCAGGTCGACGAACTTGTCCTGCTGCGTGTCGGACAGTTCCTTGGCCCGGCCGATCTCTATGCCCTGGATGTCCTTGAGTCCGCTGCCGGCCGCGAGGTGGGTCTGCAGGGCGGTGTAGTAGGTCTGCTCGTCGCCCGCGACGTCCGCCTTGATGACGACGTCGGGGTGTTCCTTCATGTACTTGTCGAGCAGCCCGGTCTCCTTGAACCCCATGACGCCGAAGAGCCCCATGGTGATGGTGACCTTGCCGTCCTTCTTCCCCCCGCCGGTCCCCCCGCCGTCACTGCTGCCACAGCCCACGACCAGACCGAGAGCCGACACAACCGATACGGCGGCCACGGCTCGTGTACGCGACATCCTTCGGACCTTGCCCATTTCGTCCTCCTAGCGGCGGCGCTGACGCACCGGAGTTCGAGTCCTACGGTCCGCTCCGTAAGACCCGATTTGTCCGGTGGGTACGTTCCCAAATGCCGATGGGAACGTGCCCACTCAGAGGCCCGAAGCCTGGCCGCCGCAAAAGGGTCCTGTCAAGAAGTTGAAACGACTTCGTTGCCGAAAGATGTCGCGCCCGTGGCGCCCCGTCGTCCGCGGACCCGCGGGACGGCCCCCGCCGGCCTCCCACGGGTCTGGCACAATGCGCAGGTGACAGCGGCTCGGACACCGCGCGAGCGAGGAGGCGGCATGGGAGGCAGACAGCGCCCGACCATCAAGACCGTGGCCGCGCGCGCCGGCGTCGGGCGCACCACGGTTTCACGAGTCATCAACGGCTCGGAGCTCGTCAGCGACAAGGCCAGGACCGCCGTGCTCGCCGCGATCGAGGAACTGAACTACGTCCCGAACTCGGTCGCCCGGGGCCTGGTGACGAGCAGGACCAACTCCGTGGCCCTGGTGATCCCCGAGTCGGAGAGCAGGCTGGGCTCCGAACCCTACTTCTCGGCCGTCATCCGCGGGGTCAGCACCGCGCTCGCGAAGACCCGGACACAGCTCCAACTGGTCCTGGTACGCGACCAGTTGGAGCGGGACCAGTTGACCGAGTCGGTGGCGGAACGGCGGGTCGACGGGGTGCTCCTGGTCTCGGTGCACGAGCACGACCCGCTGCCGGGGCTGCTGGAGGACATGGGGCTGCCCACGGTGCTCGCCGGGCGCCGCTCCCCCGACGAGTCGCTCAGCCACGTGCACTCCGACAACGCGGGCGGGGCCGAGGCGGCCGTCGCCCATCTGCTCGAGCGGGGGCGACGCACCATCGCCACGATCAGCGGCCCCCTCGACATGGACGTGACGCGCAGCCGGCTCCAGGGATGGCGCGAGGCCCTCGAGAAGGCGGGCCACGAGGCGCCGGAGCACCTGGCCGCCTCGGGCGACTTCACCGAGGAGGGCGGCGCGGCCGCGATGCGTTCACTCCTTGAACAAGTCCCGTCACTGGACGCCGTGTTCGTGGCCTCGGACGTGATGGCGGCGGGGGCGCTGCTGGAGCTGCGCAGGCAGGGGCGCCGCGTTCCGGACGAGGTGGCGGTGGTCGGATTCGACGACTCCATCATCGCCCGCCACACCAACCCGTCCCTCACCAGCGTGCGCCAGCCGGTCGAGGAGATCGGCAACACGATCGCGCACATCCTCCTGGAGGAGATCGGCGACCCGGAGCAACCACGCCGCCATGTGGTCCTGCCCACCGAGCTGGTGGTGCGCGAGTCGTCGTGAGGGCCGGACCGCCTCCTGCCCGTCGGAGGCGGTCCGGCCCGGCCGCGCAGGCGGCCGGGTAGGCGGCCAGGTAGGCCGGCCCCGACCGCGGGGCCGCAGTCGTGGTCGTCGCCGTCCAGGGCGGTGTCACCGCGCCCCTGTCCCGGACGGCTGAGGGGCGGCCCCCTGGGTTGCCCCTCACTCGTGCTCATCCCCGCACCGCTTCTACCAGGGCACTTCCCCGTTCTCGTCCTGGAACGTTCCCGTCGGGCCGTCCGCGCCGAGAGTCGCGAAGCGCACGACGACCGCGGCACTCTCCTGCGGCGTCCTGCCGATTCCGAACGCCGCGGTCATGTCGGTCGCGGTGGTGCCGGGCTCGACCGCGTTGAACTTGATGCCCGGCTGGGACTTGGCATAGTGGACCGTGAGCATGGTGGCCGCCGCCTTCGAGGCGGAATAGAGCGCCAACGGCAGACCGAATTCAGGCCGGTCCGGATTCGTCACGGCCCAGAACGATCCGGCACTGCTCGAAACGTTGACCACGGTCGGGTTCGACGATCTGCGCAGGAGGGGAAGTGCCGCCTCCGTGACCCGTACGATTCCCACCGCGTTGGTGTCGAAAGCCCGAAGTGCCGTGGGGCCGTCGGTGATTCCGGCCCCGAGGACGCCCGCGTTGTTCACCAGGACGTCGAGCCGCCCCTCGGCCGCATCTATCGTCGCCAGTGCTCGGCCCACCGAGGCGTCGTCGGTCACGTCGAGCTGCACGAACCGTGCGCCGAGTGCCGCCGCGGCCTTCTCACCCCGCTCGACGTCACGCGCGCCGATGTAGACGACATGGCCCGACGCCAGAAGCTGTGCGGCCGTCTCGAAGCCGATGCCTTTGTTGGCTCCGGTGATCAGTGTGATGGTCATTGTGTGTCCTTGCGCATCAGGTGGCCCGGGCGGGCCGTCGGCGGTGTTCCGCATGTCTCTGGGGCGTTCGGTCGGTCAACCGGCCGGTCGGTCAGCCGGCCAGCTGCCGGAGCAATTCGCCGGCGTCGTGCAGGGCGGTCATGTGCACGAACCGCCCGTCGCGGACCTGGTAGACGGCGTACTCGACGATCTCGAACGAGGCTCCGGTGGGAGACACACCGAGCCACTCCTTCACCGGAGTACCGGTGTTGACCAGACGCGCGGCCAGCCGGTCACCGTCGAAGAGCAGTTCCTTGAGCTCCCAGTGGAGGTCCGGAACCGCGTCCACGTCATGCTTCTGGACCGAGACGAGGTCGTCCCGGGTGGCGGGCTCACCGTTCAGGGTGGTCCGGTCGTCGATGAACTCGTCCATACCGTCGAACTCGTGGGCGTTGAGCGCCTCGACGTAGCGCAGGTAGAACGCGCTCAGATCACTGTCGGACATGGGATGAACCTTTCCCCGGGGTAGGGGGCCGCGCCGGTGATTCCCATGGTTGCCATGGATGGTTCCGCCCTCTTCGAATTCTGTAGCGATCGCTACGGAAGTCGAACGGTAGCACTTCTGCAGCGATCGCTGCAGAAGCGGTAGGCTGGGCGGGTGCAGACGAGACAGAGCGGCTCCATCGGCCGACCGCGGGGCTTCGACACCGAGGAGGCCCTCGAGCGCGCCATGCTGGTTTTCTGGAAGCACGGTTACGAGGGAGCCAGCACCGCCAACCTGACGAACGCGATGGGCATCTCCACCACGAGCATGTACGCGGCGTTCGGCAACAAGGAGAAGCTGTTCCGCAAGGTTCTGGAGCGCTACAGCGAAGGCCCGAGCGCGTACCTCGACCGAGCCCTCGAAGAGCCGACCGCCCTCGAGGTCGCCACCGCGCTCCTGGCCGGCACCGTGCGGACCACCACCCGCCCGACCGACCCCCAGGGATGCCTGGGGGTCCAGAGCGCCCTGACCGCCAGCGACTCCGGGCAGGAGATCCGCGACCTCCTCGTCGCCTGGCGCAACGACGGCTACTCCCACGTCCGCGAGCGGTTCCAGCGAGCCGTCGACGACGGCGACCTGCCCGCGGGCACCGATGCGGGGCTGCTGGCCCGCTACGTCACGACCATCGGCTACGGCATCGCCGTGCAGGCCGCGAGCGGTGTCTGCCGCGATGAGCTCCAGGAGCTGGCCGACGCCGCTCTGCGCAACTGGCCCCTCCCCTGAGCCGTATCCGCATCCGCGTTCGCGTTCGCGTTCGCGTTCGCGTTCGCGTTCGCGCCAGGGCTCCGGACCGGCCCGAGCCCGCCTTCGGGGACGGCGCGCCTCCGA
Source organism: Streptomyces sp. V3I8 (assembly GCF_030817535.1). Classification (NCBI taxonomy): domain Bacteria; kingdom Bacillati; phylum Actinomycetota; class Actinomycetes; order Kitasatosporales; family Streptomycetaceae; genus Streptomyces; species Streptomyces sp. V3I8. The sequence continues at coordinate 215,661 of NZ_JAUSZL010000002.1, forward strand.
CACCTGCCGCCGGACGAGCAGGCCGACACGCCCGTAAGCGGGCCGACGGGTACCGCCCGCAGCACCGTCGGCCCGACCTTGGCCGGGCCCGGCCCGGTCAGACCTGGACGGGCGCCGCGGCGCGCGCCGGCAGTTCGAGGCCCAGGTTCTCCCGCAGCGTCGTGCCCGTGTAGTCGTTCGCGACGATCTTCCGTTTGCGCAGCTCGTGCAGCAGGCCGTTCACGGCGAAGTCGTGCTGGCGCGGGTCCGCCAGGCCGCTCAGCGTGATCACGTCGAGGACACCCGCGCGGAACCGTTCCTCGACCGCGTCGGCGAGTTGCTCGGGCGTGCCCGCCGCGGCCCAGTGTCCGGTGTCCTGGGCGGCGATGACGAGTTCACGCAGTGTGTAACCCTGTCGCGCGTACCCGGCGAAGATCTCGACCCGGCCGCGACGGCGGTTCACGGAGGTGACATCGGGCAGCAGGCTCTCCGGCAGCTTCGAGTCGAGCGGGATCTCCGACAGGTCGACCCCGCCACCGAGCATGTCCGCCACCTGGGCGCGGCCCCGCTCGAAGTCGATCGCCTCGCGCCTCTCCCGTACGAGCCGCTGCGCCTCCTCCTCGGTGGCACCGTACGTGGCGTGCAGCGAGCTGAAGATCAGGGGCAGTCCGCCGGCCCGCCCCAACCGCTCCGCCCGGCTGCGGATCCTGCGCGTGAAGTCCTTCGCGATGTCGAGGGTGGGCAGTGAGGTGAAGACGATCTCGGCGTACCGGGCGCCCAGCGCCGCCCCCGCTTCGGACTGCCCCGCCTGGATCTGTACCGGGCGGCGCTGCGGCAGCGGCGGGATGTTCAGCGGGCCCGCCACGGTGAAGAACCGGCCCGCGTGGCCGATCGGATGCACCCGGTCGCGGTGCAGTACCGCCTTCCCGTCCGCGCCGACGGTCAGCGCACCGGGTTCCCAGCTGTCCCACAGCGCGTTGACCACTTCCAGCGTCTCCGCCGCACGCGCGTAACGCTCCTCGGGGCCGGGCAGTTCGCCCGGTCCGAAGTTCTCCTCGCCGATCGAGGAGGTCACCAGGTTCCAGGCGGCCCGCCCGTTGCTGACGTGGTCGAGGGTCCCGAACAGCCGGGCCAGGTTGAACGGGTGCTGGAACGTGCTCGACATGGTGGCGATCAGGCCGATCCGCGACGTCACCTGGCTCAGTGCCGAGACGAAGACCAGCGGCTCCTGCGACCCGATGGGGCCCTGCGCGTCGAAGCTGAGCAGATCGGCGGTGAACAGGGCGTCGATCCTGGCGGCCTCGGCGAGTTTCGCCACTTCCACGGCGGTGTCGAGGGTGGATCGGGTCGGGTCGATCGCCAGGTCGTAGGTCTCCGACGTGCCGCCTGCTCCGGTCACGGTCTTCAGCGTCCTGGGGCGTTCTGCGCTCACGAATCGTCCAATCTCACCGGGTGACGGGTGACAGGTCATGGATCACAGGTCATGGATCACAGGTCACAGGTCACGAGTGGCGTCCAGGGGAGGGCGGGTAACTCCGGCCGTGCGCGGTCGTCCGGGTACGGCGGGATCGGACACGGCCGGCGGGGCGAGGGCTGCGGCGGCACGCGTGCGCACAGGTACGCGGGCACACAGGTACGCGGGCACCCGGGCACACAGGCACGCGGCCTGCCGGGCGGGGAAGCCGGAACGAGGGGCCGTTCCGGAACGAGGGGTCAGCTACAGAGCGCGGCGTGCGTCCGGCACAGGTCCACGTGCCGACGCTTCGTCCCGACCGGCAGCGCGACCGCGCTGCGGACCGGCCCGCCGTGTGACGCCCTCAAGGTGACTCCCATCGGTCCTGGCGTCGGCGGGCGCCGACGCCGTGGATCACCACGCGTGGTTGCTGCGGCTTCGCCGAGCCGGATCGCTCAGCCGGTCGGCCGCTCCTGACGGTTGCGGAATGAAAGTACGTCGCGGATGGGCGCCCCTGTCAAGGGCGCACCCCGGTCACCCGCTCCCGCGACGGTGACCGAGTGGCTGAGATCCAGCCGCCCGCTTCGCGATCGACCGATCAAGAACGCCGTGCGCCTGATGCGTCCCGGCAGACACAGACTGCCGGCCGCCGGAACGGCCCTCGTGGCACTGACGGCGATCCCGTCCGCCGCCACAGCCGATCTCGACCTGTCCGCTCTCCCCGACCACGTTGCCAGCGCCGGGGCCAGGAGCGGCGACCGCCTGGTGGCCGCTCCTGGCACACCCAGGGGTCCCCGTACCCGACCTCCACCCGGACCGAGTGGGGCTTCGTGTCGGCGGCTCCCCAGAGGGTGAGAGCGGCCTGCTGCCGCTGGTGCGGCTGGACTGCCGGATCCCGACGGCGACCGACGGCACGGCCGGCCGGACGGCCGGACGGACCAGGAGAAAGCACCGCTGAGGTAAGGCCCCGGAGCCCTTCCGGGACCCTTCGGAGCCGCCCAGGATCTTCGACCGGTCCCTTCCGGGTCTTGACCGCACGCGGAACCCCTCCTAAAGTCCTCGCACTTCCGCAGGTACATCGATTAACCACTCGTTAACCGCCATGGTTGGAGACACCCCGCTGTGCGCCCACCGCTGACTCGGCGCGGCTTCCTCGCCGCCGGTTCCGGCCTCACCGCCGCGACCGCCCTGCCCGCTCTGTCCGGCTGCTCCGCGCTGGCCGCGGCGGACTCCGATCCCGACACACTCGTGGTGCACAGCCAGCTGGGCACCACCGCACCCGGGTCGCCCACCTATCTGGCCTCCCTGGACCGCTTCCGCAAGGAGAACCCGGGGCTCAAGGTCAGGAACCTCGTCAACGGCGACGACCTCGCCCAGGTCTACGAGACCTCCCGGCTGGCCCGCAAGGAGCCGGACGTCGTCATGGTCAACCTCTACGACAAGACCCTGGCCTGGACCGATGTCGGCGCCACGGTCGACGTGCAGGGGTACATGGACGACTGGGGGCTGCGCGAGCGCGTCCTGCCGGTGGCCCTGGACGCCTGGACCGACGACAGGAAGAGGCTGCGGGCCTTCCCCTACTTCGCCACCAACTGGCCGGTCGCCTACAACCGCTCGCTCCTCGACAGGGCGGGCGTGGACGAGATCCCGGTCACCGGGGACCAGCTGATCGCCGCGGCCCGCAGACTGCGGGCCAAGGGCATCGGCCCCGTCACCACCGGCGGCAACGACTGGACCGGGCAGAAACTCCTGGCCCAGATCATCCAGACCTTCCTCACCGAGGACGAGGCGCGGCACGTCTACTCCACCGGCGACTTCAGCGGGAGCAGGGGCGCGAAGGAGGGCATCGAGTACTTCGTGGCGCTGCGTGACGCCGGGGTGTTCGTCGACAAGGCGCAGGGTCTGACCTCGGACCTGATGACCACGCAGTACAACACCGGGTCCGCCGCCATCCAGTCGGCGATGTCGTCGGCGCTCGCGAAGGTGCCCGGGCCGGTCGCACGCCACACGGACGTGGGCGGCTGGCCGCTCGCCCCGGGCGCCGCCCACGACCGCCCGACGATCCTGCGGACGTACACCCTGATCGGTTTCTGGATCAGTCCGAACGGCACGAAGAAGATCGACACCGTCGAGAAGTTCCTGCGGTTCATGTACCGCCCGGACACCGTGTCCCGGTTCATCCGGGAGAGCGGCCGCGACATGGCGCTGCGCTCCGACACGGTCAGTACGGACTTCCCGCTGGTCGCGGCCGCCCAGCGGCTGGGGGACGACGTGAGCCAGGTCCTGCTGCCCGACGTGTACGTGCCGCCCGCGGCGACCCAGCCGCTCATCACCGCGACCAGTACCTCCTTCACCCGCGGCACCGGCGCGGCGAAGGTGCGGGCCGCGCTCGAAGCCGCGTACCGCTCCGCGTGAAACCCCAGGCCCCGCCCCCGCACCTGTCGCCGCCCCCTCCCCCGCGTCCCGCGCCCCAGTCCATCGGAGTCACCGCATGACGACGTTGACGCCCACACCGGGCGACACCACGGTCCGCCGCCCCGGCCCGCCGTCCGCCACCGCCGGCCGGCGCCCGCCCCGGCAGGGCGGCACCGTCCTCGCCGTGCCGGCCCTGATCTGGTACCTGGTCTTCATGGTCGGGCCGCTGGTCGCGATCTTCGTGGTCGCCGTCCTGCACTGGCCGGGCATGCTGCAGCCGGTGTCGTTCGCCGGCCTCGGCAACGTGCGTACGGTCATGGACGACCCGGTCTTCTGGGACGCGGTGCGCAACACCGCCGTCCAGCTCGCCGTCGCCCTGCCGGTCATGATCGTGTGCGCCTACATGCTGGGCTACTACGTGGCGCAGAAGCCGCCGGGGCACCGGGTGATCCGCTACCTGCTCTTCATCCCGGGGCTCATCTCGACCCCGGCGAAGGCCATGGTCTTCTACGCCGCCCTGTCCCCGGACGGCCTCGCCAACGGCGCCCTGGAGTCCGTCGGCCTCGGCTCGCTCACCGACGCCTGGCTCGCCTCGCCGTCCACCGCCCTGGCCTGTCTGATCGCGCTCGACGTGTGGGCCGGGATCGGCTTCACCGCCGTGCTGTTCGCGGCCCGGCTCGGCAGTGTGCCCGAGGAACTCGGCGAGGCCGCGCAGCTCGACGGCGCCGGGCACTGGCGCACGATGTGGCTCGTCCACTTCCCCGTCATCCGCGACTACGTCGGCGTCGTGACGATGCTCCAGTTCCTGTGGACGCTCTTCGGGTCCGCCCAGCACGTCCTGCTGCTCACCCAGGGCGGACCGGGCAGTTCGTCCACCACCCTGTCGTTCCTCGTCTACCAGAAGGCGTTCATCGCGGCCGACCTGGGCTACAGCCAGACCGTCGGCGTCGTCCTCTTCCTCGCCGGGCTCGCCGGACTGCTCACCATCCGCCGCGCATTCCGCCAGAACTACTGATCGGAGCCGCTCACCATGAAGCTCGGCAAGCGCTGGCTGCCCGCGCACGTCCTGGTGTGGTCCTACGCGGTCCTGCTGATCGTGCCGCTGTACTACTTCCTCGCCTCGGCCTTCAAGACGAACGACGAGATCTTCGCGCACCCCTTCGCCCTGCCCACCTCGTTCGGGTTCGGCAATTTCCGCACCGCCTTCGACAGCGCCGACCTCGGGCTCGCCGTCGTGAACTCGACGCTGGTGACGGTCCTCGCGCTCGTGCTGACCCTGGGGCTCGCGCTGCCCGCGGCGTTCGCCCTCGCCCGGTCCACCGGCCGGCTCGCGTCGGCCGTGGAGAAGGTCTTCTCGCTCGGCTTCCTCGTCCCCACCTTCGCGGCGCTCTTCCCGACGTTCCTGCTGGCCGCGGCGACCGGGCTGTTCCACACCCGTACGTTCATGGTGCTGTTCCTGCCCGCGACCGCGATGCCGCTGTCCGTGGTGATCCTGATGCAGTTCATGCGGACCATCCCGAAGGAGATGGAGGAGGCCGCCCGGATGGACGGCGCCTCCACGTTCGCGGTCCTGCGGCACGTCTACGTCCCGATGTGCATGCCCGGCATCGCGACCGTCCTGCTGCTGAACTTCCTCACCTTCTGGAACGAGTACCTGTACTCGCTGGTGATCATCGGGCCCGACCCGGCGCAGCGCACGGTCCAGGTCGCCCTGCCCACCCTGAAGTCGATCACCGGCACCGACTACGGTGTCCTGACCGCCGGCACGGTCCTCACGCTCGTACCGGTGTGGGTCGTCTACACGCTGCTGCAGAAGCGCATGCAGCAGGCGCTCGTCAGCGGGGCGGTGAAGATGTGAGCACGCCGACCGACGGGCCCGGCGCCCCGGGGAGGCCCGGCAGCAGGCGTCCCACCATCAAGGCCGTCGCGGCGGCCGCCGGTGTGTCGACCGCGGCCGTGTCCCAGGCCTTCAACGACAAGGGCCGGCTGTCCTCGGCGACCCGCCGCCGCATCCTCGACACCGCGCTGGAACTGGGCTGGTCGCCGAGCGCGCCGGCCGCCGCGCTGCGCAGCGCCCGCACCCGTACGCTCGCCCTGGTCGTGCGGCGCCCCACCGACGTCCTGGGCGCGGACCCGCACTTCAGCGAGCTGATCACCGGTATAGAGGGCGAACTCGCCCCGCGGGGTTACGGGTTGCTGCTGCACCTGGTCGCGGGGGCGCAGGAGGAGAACGTCCTGTACGAGCGGCTCGCCGCCGAGGGCAGGGTGGACGGCGCGGTGCTCACCGACGCGCGCGCCGACGACCCCCGGCCCGCGCTGCTGACCCGGCTCGGCCTGCCCGCGGTGCTGCTCGGCGCCCCCGACCGTGCGGCGGCCGTGCCGAGGGTCGGCCTGGGGCAGCAGGGGGCCGGCGTCGAGGAGGTCGTCGCCCACCTGCTTCGGCTCGGCCACCGGCGCATCGCCTACGTGGCGGGTCCCGAGGAGCTGCAGCACACCCGGCTGCGGCTCGGTGCCTTCGACTCGGCCCTGCGTGCCGCGGGCGTACGGCCGGTCGCCGTGCTGCACACCGACTTCTCGCAGGTGTCGGCGGTCGCCGCGACCGACGCGCTGCTGGCCACCGCCGACCGCCCCACGGCCGTCGTCTACGCCAACGACTCCATGGCGGTGTGCGGCATGGGAGCCGCGCAGCGCGCCGGCCTGCGCGTCCCGCGCGACCTCTCGGTCGTCGGCTACGACGATCTGCCCCTGGGTCGCTGGCTCCACCCGCGGCTGACCACCGTCGACCAGCAGGTGCAACGCGTCGGCGCCGCCGCCGCGCGGGTCCTGCTCGCCCGCTGCGGCGAGGACGTCGAGGCCGAACGGCTCGACGACCGGCCCCGTCTGGTCGTCCGCGAGTCCACGGGCCCCGTGCCCCGCTGACCGCTCCCCCGTCCCCGCTCCCGCCCCGTCGCCGACCCGCGTTCGTACCCGTACCCGTACTCGCACCCGCGCCCGTAGAACCCGATCGATCCGAGAAGGACCATGCGACGCCACAGCGCCCACCTGACCCACGACTCCGCCGTACTGCCCTGGCTCGGCGCCAACTTCTGGTCCCGCACCGGCGGTCCCCTGATGTGGCGCGACTACGACCCGAAGACGGTCCGCGAGGAACTCGGGGTGCTGCGCGAGCACGGCCTGACCATGACGCGCTCCTTCTTCTACTGGCCCGACTTCCACCCCGAGCCGCACCGCGTCGACGAGGTCCTGTGCGAACGCTTCGCGGACTTCCTGGACGCGCACACCGAGGCGGGCATGGGCACCGTGCCGACCTTCATCGTCGGCCACATGTCCGGCGAGAACTGGGACCCCGTCTGGCGCGGCGGACGGGACCTGTACGAGGACGTGTGGATGGTCGGCCGCCAGGCGTGGTTCGCCTCGCAGATGACCCGCCGCTTCAAGGACCACCCCGCGGTCACCGGCTGGCTCGTCACCAACGAGATGCCGGGCTACGGCCGTGTCTACCAGGAGAACCCGCCCTCGTCCGACGTCGTCACGGCCTGGGCGCAGGCCATGTGCAACGCCGTACGGGCGGCGGGCGGCACCCAGCCCGTCTCCCTCGGGGACGGCGCCTGGGGCATCGAGGTGACCGGCCGCGACAACGGCTTCTCGCTGCGCGACACCGCCGAGTACGTCGACTTCGTCGGCCCGCACGTCTACCGCTCGGACACCGACCGGCCCCGCCAGCACCACCGGGCCGCCTTCGAGTGCGAGCTGGCATCGGTGACGGAACAGCCCGTCGTACTGGAGGAGTTCGGGCTCTCCACCGACACCGTGTCCGCCGAGAACGCCGGGATCTACTACCGCCAGACCCTGCACAACAGCCTGCTCGGCGGTGCCACGGGCTGGATCGCCTGGAACAACACCGACTACGACGGCCTGTGGGACCGCTCGCCGTACGACCACCACCCCTTCGAGATGCACTTCGGCATCACGGACAGCGAGGGCGCGCCGAAGGCTCCGCTGCTCGAACTCGCCGCGTTCGCCGACGTGTTGGAAGCGGTGGACTTCGCCCGCTGCAGGCGGGCCGACACCGACGCCGCCCTGGTCGTGCCCTCGTTCCTGGAGCGCGGATACCCGTACAGCAGGCCCGCCGACCGGCCGCTGATCTTCACCTCGCTGCACCAGGCGTACGTCGCCGCGCGCGCCGCCGACCTGCCGGCCGGACTGGTCCGCGAGGCCGACGGCCTGCCCGGCCGTGCCAAGCTCTACCTGCTGCCCGCCACCCGGCAGCTGACCACCCGTACCCGGCGTGAACTGGCCCGCCGGGCGCAGGAGGGGGCGACGGTCTACCTGTCGTTCTGCTCCGGTGAGCACCCCGGCACGCGCGGGCCGTGGTTCGACGACCTCGACGGACTCTTCGGGGTCGAACTGCAACTGTCGTACGGGGTCGCCGAGCCGGTGACCGACGACGTGCTGGAGATGACGTTCACGCAGGACTTCGGGCCGCTCACGGCGGGCGAGACCCTCACCTTCCCGGTGGCGGGCAACGAGGACAGCCGCGCCTATCTGCCGGTCGTCCCGCGCGACGCCCGGGTGGTCGCCGTGGACGGGCACGGCCGGCCGGCCCTGCTGGTGCGCGAGACGGGACGGGGGCGGACCGTCCTCGCGACCTACCCGCTGGAGCACATGGCCGCCCGCACCGCGCACGTCAACCCCGAGCAGACCCACCGTCTGTACGCGGCGCTCGCGGACGTCGCCGGCGCCGTCCGCCCGGTCACCGTGGACAGCCCGTACGTGGGCGCCGACCTGCTCGTGCACGAGGACGGGCGGCGCTTCGTGTGGCTGGTCAGCCAGTGCGCCGAGGAGCTGACCGTACGCCCGCGGGCGGCCGGCACCCTGCACGACATGTCCACCGGTGAGCAGGTCACCGACGTACGGCTCGCCCCGTACGGGGTCGTCGTCCTGGAGCTGACATGACCCGGCCCCTCTACCGGGACCCGGACGCGCCGGCCGGGGCCCGGGTGCGCGACCTGCTGGGCCGCATGACCCTGCGGGAGAAGGTCGGCCAGGTCAACCAGCGCCTGTACGGCTGGGACGCGTACGAGCGGACGCCCGAGGGGCATGACGGGCGGACGCCGTCCGGTGGGCACCGGCTCACCGAGGCCTTCCGTGCCGAGGTCGCCGCCCATGACGGCATGGGCGCCCTCTACGGGCTCCAGCGCGCCGACCCCTGGTCCGGCGTGGGTTTCGCGGACGGCATCACGGCGGCCGACGGCGCCCGGGTCTCGGACGACGTGCAGCGGTACGTCGTGGAGAACACCCGCCTGGGGGTGCCGGTGCTGTTCGTGGAGGAGGTGCCGCACGGCCACCAGGCCCTGGACGGCACCGTCCTGCCGGTGAACCTCGCCGTGGGCGCCACCTGGGACCCCGGCCTGTACGAGGCCGCCGCCGAGGCGGCGGGCGCCGAACTGCGGTCGCGTGGGGGCCATGTGGCGCTCGTGTCGGCCCTCGACCTGGTGCGCGACCCGCGCTGGGGCCGCGCCGAGGAGTGCTTCGGCGAGGATCCGTACCTGGCGGCCCGGTTCACCGAGGCGCTGGTGCGCGGTATGCGCAGGGCGGACACCGCGGTCGTCCTCAAGCACTTCGCCGGGCAGGGGGCGACGGTCGGCGGACGCAACAGCGCGGCCACCGAACTCGGGCCGCGGGAACTGCACGAGATCCACCTCGCGGCGGCGCGCGCGGGCGTCCGGGCCGGCGCGGCCGGCGTGATGGCCGCGTACAACGAACTGGACGGCCTGCCCTGTGTCGCCGACCGGTCCCTGCTGACCGGGCTCCTGCGCGAGCGGTGGGGTCACGACGGGATCGTCATGGCGGACGGCGGCGCCGTCGACCGCCTGGTCCGCCTCACCGGCGACCCGGTGGCCGCGGGCGCCACGGCCCTGGCGGCGGGCTGCGACCTGAGCCTGTGGGACGCCTCCTACGCCCGGCTGGCCGAGGCCGTCACCCGTGGACTCGTTCCCGAGGCGACGCTCGACACCGCGGTCGCCCGGGTCCTCACGCTCAAGTTCCGCCTCGGCCTCTTCGAGCAGCCGTACGCGTCCGGGCGCCCCGTCCACGAACCGCCCTTCCCGGTGAGGGACCTGAGCGAGCGGATCGCCAGGGCCTGTGTCGTCCTGCTCGAACACGACGGACGGACCCTGCCGTTGACGCCTTCCACCCGGCGGATCGCCGTACTGGGGCCCAACGCCGACTCCGTACCGCACCAGATCGGCGACTACACCGCGCCCCAGCGGCCCGGGACCGGCGTCACCGTCCTCGCGGGCATCCGCGCGGCCGCGCCCGAGGGCGTCGAGGTCACCCATGCCGCCGGGTGCGCGCCGACCGGCGACGATCTCTCCGGCATCCCCGAAGCGGTCGCCCTGGCCGCCGGGGCGCAGGTGGCCGTGCTGGTGCTGGGCGGTTCCAGCGCTCGTGACGGCTCCACGGCGTTCGACGACAACGGCGCGGCGCGGGTCGGTTCGGCCACGCCGAGCGGCATGACCTGCGGCGAGGGCGTCGATCTGGCCGAACTGACGCTGCCGACCGGTCAGTTGCGGCTGATCGAGGCGGTGGCCGCTACCGGCACACCGGTCGTCGTGGTCCTGGTCCAGGGGCGCCCGCACGCCCTGCCGGACCTCTCCGGTACGGCGGGGGCCGTGCTGAGCGCGTGGTACCCGGGGCCGTGGGGCGGCCGGGCGGTCGCCGACGTCCTCTTCGGCCGGGCCGAACCGCGGGGGCGCCTGCCCGTCTCGGTCCCGCGCTCGGCGGCGCACCTGCCCGTCTTCTACAACGGCAAGGACCACGGCTACCGGGGTTATGTGGACCAACCGGCGTCCGCCCGCCACCCGTTCGGCCACGGGCTGTCGTACACGACCGTGGCCTACGGCCCACCGCGGCTGTCGCGTACGTCCGTGTCCGCGCAGGCACCCACCCTGACCTGTACGGTCTCCGTCACTAACACGGGAGAGCGGCCGGTGTCCGAGACCGTGCAGTTGTACGTGCGGCGGTTGTCGGGCGGTTCGTCGTGGCCCAGGACGCGGGAACTGCGCGGGTTCACGTGTGTTCCGCTGCGGCCGGGTGAGACCGCCGAGGCCGTGTTCGGCATCGACGCGGACACGCTCGCCTCGGTGACGCGCGACCTCACCTCGGGCGTGGAGGCGGGCGAGATCCTGCTGGAGACCGGACCGTCGTCGGACAGGACGAGTGCGGCGCCCCTGACGGTCGGGCCGTGAACCCGCCGGGAGCGGTACGTGCCTACTCCACCCCGGCCGTGACGTCACCGTTGACGGTGGTGAGCGTCATGCTGCGGTCGTCCTTTCCGCCGGTGGGGACGGTGACCGTCGGGCGGCCGTTGTCGGTGGTCGCCGCGATCCGGTAGGCGGGCGCGTCGTGCGGCACGGTGACCCGGACCGAGCCGTTGGTGGAGACGGCGCCGACGCCGTCCGGCGGGGTGGCACAGCCGAGCGTCACATCGCCGTTCACCGTCTCGGCGTGCAGTTCGCCCGCGCGCAGGGTGCCCGCGCGCACGGATCCGTTGCGGGTCTCCAGCCGGACGGCCGCGTCCTTTCGGCCCGACCTGGTCACGGTCACGTCGCCGTTGACGGTCGTGAGGTCGAGTGCCGCAAAGACCCCGGCCACGTCGATGCCCGCGTTGCGCGCGGAGACCGTGACGGACGTGCCGTCCGGTACGTCGACCTCGGGCATACGGGAACACTCCCGGCCCTCTTCGTCGCCGCTCCCGTCCTCGGCATCGTCCCCGGCGCCGTTCCCGTCCCGCGTCGGGCACGACAGGTCGAGGACCCAGGTGCCGTCCCGGTGTGACCACGCGTGCCGGACATGTCCCCCGACACCGACCCGGTCACCGTCGGCCGGCCGCAGCCGTACCCCGTTGTCGGTGCTGATCACGAGGTCGGCGCCGCGGGGCACGACCGGCCGCGCCCCGGCCGCCCATGAGCCGTCGTCGCCGTCGCTCCCGCCGGAGCCCCCACCGCACGCAGCAACCAGAGGGGCCACCGCCAGCAGGGCAACCAGGCGCCGTGCGCGCGTCGTTGTCGTTGCGTCCATGCCCGTCGGCTTCCCCGTGGCGGCCCGTCCATGACTCCCGGGGCCCCTCCGGGAACTCGGCACCCCCCTATGCGGCGCCGGATCCGCCGGGTCCGGCGGTGAAGAACTCGACCATGCGCTCCAGCCCGTGCTCGCCGAACATGGTCTCCAGATGGGCGGCGGATTCGGCGGCGGACGCCGTGCCGCGCGGGAACAGGGCCTCTTCGTACGCGGCCAGCGCCGCCTCGATGTCGCCGGGGTGGGCGGCGATCGCCAGACCGAGCTCGGCCCCGTCGAGCATGGCCAGGTTGGCGCCCTCGCCGGCGAAGGGTGACATCAGGTGCGCCGCGTCGCCCAGCAGCGTCACCCCCGGGACGCGGGGCCAGCGGTGTCCGACCGGCAGGGCGTGGATCAGACGCGGTACCAGCTCACCGTCGGCGTCGGCCACGAGTCCGCGCAGGCCCTCGTCCCAGCCTTCGAAGCGGCCGAGGACGGTGGCCTTGGCCTTGGCGGTGTCGCCGAAGTCGACGGTGTCCAGCCAGCCCTCGTCGGCCCTGAGCGCCGTGTAGACGTGCAGGCTGCCGTCGCTCTCCCGGTGCGCGAGGAAGGCCTGCGGGCCGCCGAGGCAGAAGAGGGAGCCGCGGCCGACGACCGCGGCGCTGCGGGGGTGTCGGACATCCGCTTCCTGCAGGTCGGTCTCGACGAAGGAGATGCCGGTGTAGGCGGGCTCGGCGTCGGAGACCAGCGGCCGCACCCGCGACCAGGCCCCGTCGGCGCCGATGAGGAGGTCGGTGGTGACGGTCGAGTCGTCGGCGAAGGTCACCTCGTGGCGTCCGCCGTCCAGCGTGCGGGTGCCGGTGACCTTCCTGCCCCAGCGGACGGTGCCGTCGGGAAGCGAACCGAGCAGGAGCGCGCGGAGGTCTCCCCGGTCCACCTCCGGGCGGCCGTGGCCGGCGCCGCCGTTCTCCTCCACGTGGACGGTGCCGTCCGGGCCGAGCAGGCGCATGGCCTCACCGCCCTCGTGGATGATCCCGCGGAAGCCCTCGAAGAGGCCGGCGGCACGCAGCGCCTCCTGCCCGCTCTCCTCGTGGATGTCGAGCATGCCGCCCTGGGTGCGGGCCTGTGCCGAGGCCTCCAGGTCGAAGACGGCCGCCTCGATGCCGTTGACGTGCAGGACGCGGGCGGCGGTGAGGCCGCCGAGCCCTGCGCCGATGATCGCGACGGGGACATGGGTGTTCATGGGTGCCTCCTGAAGTGCGTGCCTGCGGTGCCTCTGCGACACCCTCACCGTAACGAACATGTTCGTCACGAACAAGTTCGCCCGAGGGTGGCGCGACGCACGGACCGGAGCGGAACGGCGTTCGCGGGATCCGGCGTCGCTCGAGAAGGCCCGAGGAGGATCGAGGAGGGAGGTCAGCCGTCGGCGCGGAGAACGGGGGTGCTCGTGATGCCGTTGATCAGTACCTCGAAACCCCAGCTCATCCGCCCGTCCGCGCCACTGATGAGGGCAGGCATATGGGCCTTGATCGCGGGGTACCTGGACCCGTCCACGGCGTGCAGGGCCCGGGTGAGCGTGTCCCAGTCGTCCTGGGCCGCGGGATCCTGGTCCCGGGTGGACTGCTCGGCGGCGGTGGCGGTGGCCATCTGCAGCAGCCGGTCGACCCCCCAGGCCGCCTGCCCGACATCGGCCCCGCCGCGCGCCAGCAGGTCCAGGACGCGGTCCACCAGCCGGAAGTAGTGCGCACCGCTGGGGCGCGCCACCAGGGCCGACCGCGCGAGCTGCGGGTGCTGGAACAGCACGAGGGTGTACGACGTCAGCACGGCCAGCAGTTGCTCACGCCAGCCGTCCCCGCTCCCCTCCTCCGCGAGGTCGACCTCGCCCAGCAGCGCGTCGAGCACCGCCGCGTGCAGCTCCGCGGTGTTGGCCACGTAGACGTAGAGCGAGGCGGGGCCGGTGTCCAGCTCCTTCGCGAGCCGGCGCATGGTGACCTTCTCCAGCCCCTCGGCACGCATGATCCGTACGGCGGTGTCCACGATCCACTGCCGGGACAGCGCGGGCTTGGCGGGACGCTGCCGACGGCTCGCCGGCTCTCTTCTCTCAGTCACCCGCCGATCGTAACGAACGCGTTCGCGTGGGCCGGTTCGTCGGTCACGAAGCACCGCTGCAGCGGGCGCGCCGCGGTGAAACGGGCGAGGAAGCGCGGCCTTCGCCCCGCGCCGTACGGCTCATTCGGGTCACCGACCCCCGGGTCACCTGCGAGAGGGCGGTGGCGCCCTGATGTTTGTGCGGCAAGTGAAGGGTAGGTGTGAAGGATTGGCCGATGCGCAGCCGCAGCGGACGGACGACGAATTGACGAACGGGGTCTGGAAGAGTGACGACCATGGATGTCGAGCGCAGGAACAACGTCACCGTCACAGGTGACCCGTCGGGACCGACGGTGGTACTGGCGCACGGCTTCGGCTGCGACCAGAACATGTGGCGGCTGACGGTGCCCGCTCTGGCGGACGACTACCGGGTGGTGCTCTTCGACTACGTGGGTTCGGGCCGCTCGGACCTGTCGGCGTTCTCGCAGGACCGTTACTCCACCCTGGACGGTTACGCCCGGGACGTGGTGGAGGTGTGCGAGGCGCTCGACCTGCGCGACGCGATCTTCGTGGGGCACTCGGTCAGCGCGATGATCGGCGTCCTGGCCGCGGCCCTCGTCCCGGAGCGCATCGGGGCCCTGGTGATGGTCGGGCCGTCTCCCCGGTACATCGACGAGGACGGCTACCGGGGCGGGTTCAGCGAGCAGGACATCGACGAGCTGCTGGCGTCCCTGGATTCGAACTACCTGGGCTGGTCGGCCGCGATGGCACCGGTGATCATGGGCAATCCGGACCGGCCCGAGCTGGGCGAGGAGCTGACGAACAGCTTCTGCGCCACCGACCCGGAGATGGCACGCGTCTTCGCCCGGACCACGTTCACCTCGGATTCGCGGGACCAGCTGAAGGACGTACAGGTGCCGACCCTGGTCCTGGAGTGCACCCAGGACGCCATCGCCCCGCGCGAGGTCGGTGCCTTCGTCCACCGTGCGGTCCCCGGGTCGACGCTGGTCACGCTCGACGCCACCGGCCACTGCCCGCACCTGTCGGCGCCGGACGCCACCAACGCGGCGATCACCGGCTTCCTGGCGGGCCTACGGTGATGTGCCCTCCCGGGCAGCAGCCCGACCCGCACAACGCCGACACCGACGTGGGCATGGACATGGGCATGGACATGGGCATGGACATGGACGCCGGGAGAACATCGGACGCGGCGTTCGCGGCGCTGCTGGAGGGCAGCGCCGAGGAACTCTACGAGAGCGCGCCCTGCGGCTATCTGTCCACGCTCATGGACGGCACCATCGCCAAGATCAACCGCACCCTCCTGGGCTGGCTCGGCCTGGAGCGGGAGTCGGTGGTGGGCCGGATGCGGTTCACCGACCTGCTGACGGTGGGCGGCAGGCTGTACCACGAGACGCACTTCGCACCGCTGCTGCGGATGCAGGGCCGGATCCAGGGCATCGCCCTCGACATCAAGCAGGCCGACGGCGGCCGGCTGCCCGTACTGGTCAGCTCCGCCGTCAAGCACGGCAGCACCGGCGAGCCCCTGCTGATCCGCACCACGGTCTTCGATGCCCGGGACCGCCGCGCCTACGAGGAGGAGCTCCTGCGGGCCCGCAAGGCGGCCGAGGAAGCCCGCAGGGCGTCCGACGAGGCACGCAGACAGGCGGAGGCAGACCGCGCCCGGCTGCAGGACGCCCTGGCCGTGCTGCAGGAGTCGCTGCTGCCCGCCACCCTGCCGCCGGTGCCCGGGGTGGAGACAGCCGTCCACTACCGCGCCGCTTCCCCCGACCGGCTCGGCGGCGACTTCTACGACCTCTTCCCCGTCGACGGCACGCGCTTCGCCTTCTTCCTCGGAGACGTGTGCGGCAAGGGTCCGCAGGCCGCCGCCCTCACCTCGCTGACCCGCTACACCCTGCGCACCGCAGCCCTGCACGACGCCGACCCCGTCTCCGCACTGACGACCCTCAACAAGGTGCTGCACGAGCGCTACACGGGCAGCGATCCGCGCTACTGCACCGTCATCTTCGGCATCCTGGAGCCCGACCCCGTGACCGGCCGGGTCACCGTCCGCCTCGCCTCGGGCGGCCATCCGCCGGCGCTCGTCCTGCGGGCCGACGGCACGAGCGACTTCCTGCGGACCCGCGGCGGCCTAATAGTCGGTGTGCTGCCCGAGGCGCCCTTCGTCACAGCCGTCACCACGCTCGCTCCCGGCGACACCGTCCTGCTCTACACCGACGGCCTCACCGAAGCACGTACCGGTGAGGACCGCACCACCCTCTACGGAGACGAGGCCTTGCGTACCTTCACGACCGGTTACGCCGGACAGCCCCCGCATGCCGTCGTCCAGGCCCTGACCGGCCTGCTGGACGGCTTCGGTGACGGTCTCGACGACGACACCGCCCTGCTCGCCCTCGGCGTCCCAGCCCACCCCGGCGCCGCCTCCACGACGGCGGTCGCCGGATGAGCCCGCTGACCGTCACCGTCCGGGAGGCCGCCACCGGCCCGGTGCTGGAGGTCGCGGGCGAGCTCGACTACGACACCGCGGGCGAGCTGCGCGAACGGCTCGCCGCGCTCACCCTCCGGCCGGGCCGGCGCCTCGTCCTGGACCTGACGGCCATGGAGTTCTGCGACTCCAGCGGTATCGCCGCGCTGATCGCGGCCCGCAACGCCGCGCTCGCCGCCGACGCCGACATCGCGCTCGCCGGTGTCCCGGACAACACCCTGCGCGTTCTCCGCGTCGTCGGCCTCGACCAGATCTTCTCCGTGCACCCCGACAGCAGGACCGCCACCCAGGCCTGAGGGGCGGCGGGGAGCCGGCGCGGCCGGCGCCGTGCGTACCAATATCGAGGCGATCCGCCGTTCGCAATCGGTTTGGTGGTTACTCACTCGTTCGGATGACATCCCGAATGGATGCATCGTTTCTGCGCATCCGTCGCGCCCTAGCGTGCAACTGCGGCGACCTTGCCCCTGTCAGCCGGCAGCAACCGATCGGTCGCCTCCGTACCGCTGTGACGAAGCGGAGGAGACCCGGATGACGTCCATGGTGAGGCCCTCATGTCGTTGCTCAACTCCGCTTCCCTTTCCGCTTCCCTTCCGGTCACGCACCTGCCCGGCGCCCACGCGCGACGCTTCCGACGCGGCGAGACCACCGTGGTGGAGCTGCACGGGGAGATCGACCTCTGCACCGCTGCCGCGCTCAGCGCCGAACTCGACACCGCGACCGAGCCGTACGCACCCCACGTCCTCATCGACCTGCGGCCCGTGACCTTCATCGACTCCAGCGGACTGGACCTGCTGCACCGCGCTCACTGCCGTGCCCGTTCCCGCGACGGCTGGGTCCGCCTGGTCGTCGACAAGCCGCGCGTCCGCCAGCTGGTGCGCCTGGCCGCACCCGGCCTGCTCCCCCTCTGCGCCACCCCCGACGACACCCCCGCGACCGGCCGTGCGGGCCGCGGGTAGCGCCGCACCGAGTTCTCAGCCGAGGCGGGCGGGCAGACCGCTCCAGTCGAGGCGGAGCACGGCCAGGTCGTCGGTGTGCCGGCCGGCGTTCAGCGCGTGGGTCTCCTTTATGAGCAGGTCGACATGGGCGGCCGGGTCCGCCGTCGGCAGCTTCACGATCAACGCGAGCAGCCCCTCGACACCGAGCCGGTCGCTGTCCGTCCCGTTGTGCCCTTCGGTGAGGCCGTCGGTGTAGAGCGTCAGGGCTCCGGCGGGCGGCAGCGGGATGACCGTGGAGGGCCAGCTGCGGACCTCGGGAACGATCCCCAGGGCGATGCCGTGCGCGGCGGTCAGTTCCCAGGTCCCCTCGGCCGTGGTGAGGAGGGGTTCGTGGTGGCCGGCCAGATGGAGGGTGGCGGTGCCTGCGCGCTGGTCGAGGGTGAGGAGGGAGCAGGTGGCGAACAGTTGCTGGCTGCCGCGTTCGGCGACCAGGATGCGTTCCATCAGGTGCAGCAGGTCGTCCCCGCGGTGTCCGCCGAGCACGAGGGAACGCCAGGCGATCCGCAGGCAGACTCCGAGCGCGGCGGCGTCGGGTCCGTGGCCGCTGACGTCGCCCACCACCGCGTGCAGCAGCCCGTCGTCCCCCTCCACCACGTCGAGGAAGTCCCCGCCGAGCAGAGCCATCTCGGCGCCGGGCAGGTAGCGGGAGGTCACGCGCACCGTGGACGTGTCGAGGATCGGCTGAGGCAGCAGCCCGCGTTCCAGGCGGGCGTTCTCCTCCGCCCGCAGCCGAATGGCCTGGGCCTCGGCGCTCGCGCGTTCGGTCTGGCTGCGGTAGACGGCGTACCGCAGCGTCCGCTGCAGCAGGTCGGCCTCGACCTTCCCCTTGACGAGGTAGTCCTGGGCGCCCGCGGCCATGGCGTCGGTGCCCGCCCGGTCCTCGGACAGCCCGGTCAGGACGATCACCGCGATGTGCGGAGCCAGCTGCCGGACGGCGGTCACCGCGTCGATGCCCGACACGTCGGGCAGGTGCAGGTCGAGGAGCACGCAGTCGAGCGGGCTCCCGGCCAGTTCGGCGCGCGCCTCGGCCAGCGTGGTCCGGGTCGTGAGCGTGAACCGCAGTCCCGTGTCGTGGAGGAGCTCCTCCACCAGCAGGGCGTCGCCCAGGTCGTCCTCGATCAGGAGGATGCGGTACGTGGGATCGCCGGAGACCGCTTCCGGAACACCCGTCATGGCTGTCGTCATCGTGCCGGCTCCGCGTCGGCGCGGGTGGCCTCGGGCAGGGGGGAGGCGCCGGCCACCTCCGGCGGCCGGGGTGCGAGGGTGAAGGTGATGCGTGCGCCGTCACGGTACTCGGGGTCGACGCCGATGGTGCCGCCGTGGAATTCGACGATCTTCTTGCACATGGCGAGGCCGATGCCGCTCCCGGCGTAGGCGTCCTTGGTGTGCAGCCGCTGGAAGATGACGAAGATCTTGTCGGCGTACTCCGGCGCGATGCCGATGCCGTTGTCGGTGACGGTGAACCGCCACAGCTCGCCCTCCCGGGCCGCCGTGATGTGGACCTTCGGCGCCTCGTCCGGGCGGCGGAACTTGACGGCGTTGCCGATCAGGTTCTGCCAGAGCATGCCCAGCTGGGTGGGGTCCGCGACCAGGGTCGGCAGCGGATCGTGCGTGATCGTCGCGCCGGCCTCCTCGATGCCGACACTCAGCGAGGACAGGGTCCCTTCCAGCACCTTGTCCAGGTCGACGCTCTGGTGGGCGTTGTGCACCCGTCCGACCCGGGAGAAGTCGAGCAGGTCGTTGATGAGGACCTGCATGCGGTTCGCCCCGTCGACCGCGAAGTCGATGTACTGGTCGGCCCGGCTGTCGAGCTGTCCTCCGTAGCGCCGCTGGAGGAGCTGGGTGAA
The DNA here is from genome assembly GCF_030817535.1 of Streptomyces sp. V3I8. Lineage (NCBI taxonomy): Bacteria > Bacillati > Actinomycetota > Actinomycetes > Kitasatosporales > Streptomycetaceae > Streptomyces > Streptomyces sp. V3I8. Next base: position 234,999 of record NZ_JAUSZL010000002.1, read on the forward strand.
ACTGGACACCTTGCGCAGCGGTTCCTGCAGGTCGTGGGAGGCCACGTACGCGAACTGCTCCAGCTCGGCGTTGGAACGCTGCAGGTCGGCGGCCTGCGCGTCCAGCCGTAGCCTCGTCTCCTCACTGCTGGCCAGCTCCCGCACGAGACGGCGGCGCATGAAGTCGATCTCGCCGCTGAGGCGCCGCAGGTCCGCGGGGCCGGTCGGGGTGATGGGGTGGTCGAAGTCACCGCCGGAGATGGCCCGGGCGTCCGCGCCGAGCTGCTCCAGCGGCCGGTTGATGCCGCGGCGCAGTCCCTCGAAGACCAGCGCCGTCAGGACGACGATGAGTACGGCGATGGCGCTGAACACCCAGTTGCGCACGGCCATCGTGGTCATCAGGTCGTCCCTCGCCCGCGCGCGGTCCGCGCGCAGGGTCTCCTGCTGGTGGCTCAGGGCGGCGCGTACGTCGTCGAAGGCCGCCTTGCCCTCCGTGGCCCGTTCGGTGGCCAGCGGCGAGGGCGAGCCGGGCGGCTGGGCGGCCACGGGCTCGGCGATCAGCTCCTGCCACTTCCGCACGGCGTCCTGGACGGCCTTCAGGTCCTCGAGCCCCACGCCGTCGTCCTCGAGCAGTTCGGTGAGCTGCGCGGTGTACGTCTTCTGCTCGGTGACCCCCTGCCGGTAGGGCGTGAGGAAGTCCTTCGTACCGGTGAGCCCGAAGCCGCGGATGCCGGTCTCCTGGTCGAGCACGGCCGTCTCCAGGCGGATCGCGACAGTCAGCGCGGGAGAGCGTACGTCCACGAGGTCCCTGCTGATCGTCCCGGTCCGGCTCAGGACATACGCGCCGGCCGTCCCGAGCAGGGCCAGGACCACCAAGGACGCGGCCACCCCGACGCGAAGCCACCGCCTGGTCGTCCACGTGGACAGCCCTCGCGTACGCGATCGCCGCTCATCGCCGCTCATTCTGTGGGCTCCTCGCTGTGCCAGTGCCGTGAAAGTTTCGGCAGCACACTTTAAGGGGCGACAACCCTTGTTGTCGCGCGGCTGCTCAGGGACCTAAAGTGCCGGGTATGCCAGGCAAGGACTTCGTACCGCGGATCACTCCGCAGGAGACGGCCACCATCGCTGACGCGGCGGTCGGCCGGCTCGCGCAGCGCCTTGCCCACCGGCTGCTGGAAGCCCCGTCACCCCCGCCGGACGACCCCGCACAAGCTCTGGCCCTGCTCCACGTACTGGACCATCTGAAGCAGGCCACCGAACGGCTGCAGCAGGAAGCGGCCGTGGCGGCCGCCCGCGCGGGTGCCGGCTACCCGCAGATCGGCGCCGCCTGCGGCATGACCCGGCAGGGCGCCCGGCGGCGCTGGCCGGGGCTCTTCAACCACTCCACCGAGAAACCCACGGAGCACCCGACAATGACCAGCCCCATCCGTCCCTTCGACGTCCTGCTCGTCGAAGACGACATCGCCGACGCCATGCTCATCGAGGAAGCCCTCTCCGAGCGCGGTGCCCGCAACCTGGTCCAGGTCACCGACGGCGTCGCCGCGCTGGAACACCTGCGGACCCCGGGCACCCCGCGGCCCGACCTGATCGTCCTCGACCTGAACATGCCCCGGATGAACGGCCGTGACCTGCTCAAGGTGCTGAAGGGCGACGACGACCTCCAGACGATCCCCGTGGTCGTCCTCACCACGTCCACCGCTCCGGACGACGTCACGGGCGCGTACAGCAGTCACGCCAACGCCTACGTGACCAAGCCCGTCAACCTCGAGGAGTTCGAGCGGGCCGTCCAGAGCATCGACGCCTTCTACCTCGACACCGCCACCCGCCCCCGCCCCTGAGCACGCCGGCGGGGCGGCGCCGGTGCGCGCCGCCCCGCCGCCGGACCGGCCGTGGTGAGCGGTCCGTGCGCCGACGCAGAACCACGGCCGGCCCCGGCACCAGCCGGTGGCCGGCCGTCCGGTGAGCGTCCTCACTTCATTTTGTCATGCACCTGTACAGGGGCCCCGGGTCGTGCTGTCATGCCAACTACCGCCCTTTCCAACGTTGTACAGGCCGACGCGGCGAACCGCCAGGTGTCTCGGCCGCCCCTGCCGCTCTCCGTACGTGCGCGTCCTCGCCCCCACACCCGCGACCCAAGGAGTCACGATGCGCAGCACTCCGGTCCCCCGCCCCCGGGCAGCCTGGCTGAGACGGCGGGCACGACGCGTCACCACCACGCTCGCCACGCTCGCGCTGGTGTGCACGGCCGCGCTGACGGCCACGGGCGCCCAGGCCGCACCGGCCGCATGGACCCCCAAGCCCTCCCCCATGACCACCCCGTGGACGAACCAGGTCCCGGTCGACAAGCCGCTGCCGGAGTACCCGCGCCCGCAGCTCACCCGTCCCGACTGGGCCAATCTCAACGGCATCTGGGACTTCGCGGTCACCGGGGCGGACGCGGGTCAGCCGTCCTCGTTCTCCGACCAGATCCGGGTGCCCTTCGTCGCCGAGTCCGCGCTCTCCGGCATCCAGCGCAGGATCACCCAGAACGACAAGCTCTGGTACAAGCGCACCTTCACGGTCCCCGCGGGCTGGAACGGCCGCCACGTCCAGCTCAACTTCGGTGCCAGCGACTGGCGTACGACGGTCTGGGTCAACGGCACGCAGGCCGGCGGCACGCACAGCGGGGGCTACGACTCCTTCTCGTACGACATCACGAGCCTGCTCAACGGCGGCACCAACACGGTCGTGGTGTCGGTCTGGGACCCGACCCAGACGGGCGGCCAGGCGGTCGGCAAGCAGCGCATCAGCGACGTGACCCCGCATCCGGGGGGCGGCATCTTCTACACCGCGGCCTCCGGCATCTGGCAGACGGTGTGGCTGGAGCCGACGGCCGCGGCGCACATCACGCGGCTGGACATGGTGCCCGACCTCACGAACAACACCCTGAAGGTCACCGTGAGGGGTGACGGCGTCTCGGGGCAGAGCGCCAGGGTGACCGTGTCCACCGGCTCGACCACGGTGGGCAGTGCGACCGGCGCGGTCGGCGCCACGTTCACGGTGCCCGTCCCGAACCCGCGTCTGTGGACGCCCGAGGACCCGTTCCTGTACGACGTGAAGGCGGACCTGCTCTCCGGTTCGGCGACGGTCGACTCCGTGGGCGGCTACACCGGGATGCGCTCCGTGGGGACCGCGCGGGTCGACGGCGTCCTGCGCCCCGTCCTCAACGGGAAGTTCGTCTTCCAGACCGGCACCCTCGACCAGGGCTACTGGCCGGACGGCATCTACACCGCGCCGACCGACGACGCCCTCAAGTACGACCTGCAGAAACACAAGGACCTCGGCTTCAACATGGTGCGCAAGCACATCAAGGTCGAGCCGCAGCGGTGGTTCTACTGGGCGGACAGGCTGGGGCTGCTGGTCTGGCAGGACATGCCCGCGATGGACACCCGCACGCCGGACGGCGCCGCCCGGACGCAGTGGGAGGCCGAGTACGACCGCATCATCGACCAGCACCGCAGCTCACCGTCCGTGGTGATGTGGGTCGACCAGAACGAGGGCTGGGGGCAGTACGACCAGGCCCGTATCGCCGATCACGTGAAGGCGTACGACCCCTCGCGGCTGGTGAACAACATGAGCGGCATCAACTGCTGCGGCGCCGTCGACGGCGGGAACGGCGACGTCCTCGACCATCACGTCTACGTGGGACCCGGCACCACCGTGCCCAGCGCGACCCGCGCCGCCGTCCTCGGCGAGTACGGCGGACTGGGGTTCAAGGTCGCCGGTCACGAGTGGTATCCGGGCGGTGGCTTCAGTTACGAGGACCAGGCCGACCAGGGCCGTCTCAACAACCGACTGGTCGGACTCATCGACGCCCTGCGCGAGTTGCGCCTGCCGGCCGGTCTCTCCGCCTCCGTCTACACGGAGATCACCGATGTGGAGAACGAGGCGAACGGGCTCCTCACCTACGACCGGCAGGTCGTCAAGGTGGACGCGGCGCGGGTCCAGGCCGCCAACCGCGCCCTCATCGACACCTCCCGGGCGCCGGTCACGCCCGTCACCCTGCCCACCGGCCAGTACAGGTCCCTGCGGGTGACCACGCCGGGTTACACGAACCGCTATCTGCGCCACCGGGACGGGGCCGCGTACACCGACGTGGTCGACGCGAACAGTGACGGCCTGCTCAAGAACGACGCCACCTGGAAGGTCGTACCGGGCCTCGCCAACGGTGCCTGCTACTCCTTCGAGTCACGCAACTACCCCGGCCAGTACCTGCGTCACCGTGAGTACCGCGTGTACAAGGAGTCGGGCAGCGGGGCCGTGTTCCAGGCCGACGCGACCTTCTGCGCCGTGCGCGGCGCGGGCGGCGGGGTCCGGCTGTCCGCGTCGAACTTCCCCGAGCAGTACCTGCGCCACTACAACGCCGAGTTGTGGCTGGCCACTCCGGGCGGTGCCCACGCCTGGGACAACCCGGCCTCGTTCACCGAGGACACCACCTGGGCCGTCGAAGCGCCCTGGGCCCCCTGAGCGTGCGGGGGGGGGCGGCGCCCTTCGGGGCCGCCGTCCCCCGCTCTCCCCTCCTCACGGTGGCCCTTCAGTGCGCAGCGGCGTCACCACCTGCCGGACGGCGTACGAGCAGGTGCTCCACGGTGTACGACATCTCCTCGGTCCGCGGGTCGGGCGGCGGGTGGTAGCGCCCGGCGCAGACCGAGAGGTTGACGATGAGATAGGCGTGCCAGTTCGGGCCGACGCCACGTCCGTCGGCGAAGGTCTCCACCCCGTTCACCCACCAGACGACGGAGTGGGCGCCGAACTCCACCCGCAGATCGACGTGTCCGCCGGGACGGACGGTTTCGTCACGGTGGTAGAGGTGCCCGCCTCGCACGTGGTTGGAGAGCTCCAGCAGGTCCGGATGTTCGGGGTGGTACTCGAACACGTCGATCTCCTGGCCACCGTCCCGCCAGGTCCACACCGCCGGCCAGGCCCCCACTTCGGTGGGCAGGCGCACCCGGGTCTCCAGGACGTCCCCCGCGCGTACGACGAAGTCTTCCTCGCTCCCCTCGGTGGTCAGCAGGCCCGTGTTCCACAGACCGTCCGGCCGCCGGGTGGCGCGGAAGGTTCCGGTGCGGGAGTAGGCCGGGTCGGACACCAGGTGGTCGAGCTTGTCGTCGAACGGATTGACCGGACCGCCCTCGGGATAGGCCCATGAGCGGCCGGCCACCCACTGGCTGCACGAACCGAAATCGGCCGTGAAGACGATGTCGGACACAGGCCGGCTCCTCGCTGTTCGACGGAGGTGCACGTCCGCGGACGGCGGAGGCGACGATCTCACGCTCCGTTACTCCCCGGCGGGCCGCCGCTCAAGCATCGGCCGGCCGCGCGGCGCCGGAAACAACCCGAAGGAGTGAGCCCAGGTCACCGGTGGCTCCCGGCGGAGAAGAACGCACAGCTGGATGCGCGGAAAGAGTCCGAAGGTGCGGGGTCGAACGGTGGTCAGCGGGCGTGGGCGGCCGCGGCGCGCGCCGCCGTCGTCCTGCGCAGCACGTCGGCGAGCGTGATCTCCCGCAGGGACCCGCACAGGGCCTCGGTCGCCTGCCGGTAGACGTCCGACAACGCGCACTCGATACCGGCGCCGACGTCGCACTCCAGGTCGGGGGTCGAGGCGGGCATCCCGAAGACCGGCTCGTCGGGCAGCGCCCGGTAGACGTCCAGGAGGGTGATGTCCGCCGCCGGGCGCGCCAGGTTCCATCCACCGCCCCGGCCGTGGGTGACCGTCACCAGCGCGCCGTCCTTCAACTGTCCCAGACAGCGCCGGATGACCACCGGATTCGTCTGCACGCTCGTCGCGATGCGCTGTGACGTCGCGACCTCCTTGCCGGTCCCCCGGCGGTCGTACGCCAGCCAGGTCAGGATGTGCACGGCCAGACTCATACGGCTGTTGGCACTCATGGCGCACTCCTCCCGACTTTTTTCCCGAAAGCGGCGGTGACTTCTCCCGGAAGGCCGCACCCGGAAGTCCAACCGTAAGTGTTTCCACGGGACTTGGCGGTCTCTCTCCGGTTACGGTCCGTTCGCATTCGGCACGGAGCGGGAGGACGACGGCGTTCCGCCCCGCCCCGCCGAATCCCGGAGCACGTGCAAACGACCCGGTTGCTTTTCAGCGGGCTCCCGGGACACTCCGTCCGAAATATTCCGGCGCGGTCGCGTAGGGAAGGTCGTCGAGCGGCAGGTCGGTGAGGAAGCGCAGGACCAGGTCGGCGTATTCGGCTTCCCGTTCGAGATGCACCATGTGGTCGGCGTCATGGACGAGGAGGAACGTCGAATGCGCGATGGCGGCCGCCACGGCACGGTTCTCGTCCGGCGTGCTGACGTCGTCGTGCTCGCCGGTGAACACCAGTGCGCGCACGGCGTCGACGGCCGCGGACGGCAGCAGGTCCGCGGCACGCAGCCGCTGGTGGCAGACCGCGTGGCGGCGGGCCTCGGCCGGAGTGATCCGGGCGAACTGCCGGTGCAGCATCCGGGCCACGGCGGGACCCTGCGCGACCCGGTCCCCGGCGCCGGTGTTCAGCAGCGCGGCGACGGCGTGGGCCGCGATCTCGTGCGAACCGGAGTCCGACACACTCCCGTCGGCGTCGTCCGCGAGTGCGGCACGGGCACTCCACACCTGTTCGCAGTCGGACACCAGGCGCGGGTTCATCCGGTGCGTGGCGCCGGCCAGCACGAGCCGCGCGATCGTCGCCGGGCGGCTCAGGGCGGCGCGGTAGGCGATCGGTGCGCCGTACGAGGCCCCCAGCAGATTGATCCGGTCGTACCCGAGCCGGTCGGCGACGGCCAGGGCGGCTTCGGCCAGCGCGTCGAAACCCTGCTCGACGGGCAGGTCGTCGGCGGTCCCGACACCGGGGAGGTCGACGAACACCAGGGGCATGTGGGCGCTGAGCCTGCGCTCCAGCCGGGGCCATGCGTACATGTCCTGCAGCGCGCCGCCGAGCAGCAGCAGGGGTTCGGTGGCCGGCGGCCGGTCCGAGGTGATGACACGGCAGGTGTAGCGCAGACCGCGCCATCGCAGGGGGACGAGTTCCTCCCTGGTCCGCTCGGGCACGTTCCATTCGGGCGGCTTCCACGCGGCGCGGGTGGTCGGCATCACCGGCTCCCGGCGGCTCGGCTCGCGATGAGGTCGGCCAGGGCTGTGACGGTGGGGGCGCACGAGAGTTCGTCCTCGGTGAGGAACAGGCCCATGCGGTCCTCCAGTTGCATGGACAGCACGGTCACGGCCATGGAGTCGATACCCGCGTCGGCCAGGGTCGCGTCGGCGGTGATGGGCGTGGGGGGCAGCCCGGCCTGTGTGGTGAGGATGCCTTTGAGTTCTTCGAGCACGTGCTTCATTTCCTTACGCTCCCGGCCTGATGGATCCCTACAACTGCGCGGTGACGCCCGGAGGCCACACGAACGTGGTGGCGGCCCAGGCGAGCCCGCTGCCGAAAGCGACAACGAGCACGCGGTGCCCAGGTTTCAGCAGACCTTCGTCCGCGGCGTGGGCGAGCAGCAGCGGGACGGAGGCCGCGGCGGTGTTGCCGACGGCGGCGATGTTGGAGGGCGTGCGCTCGGGCGGGATGCCGAGCGCGTCGGCGACGGAGGCGGCGATACGCCCGTTGGCCTGGTGGACGATCAGGCGGTCGACCTCGTCGAGTGTCCATCCCGCGGCCGCGGCCGCGTCCCGGGCGGCCTGGCTCATGCGGCGCACGGCGTGCCGGAACACCTCGTTACCGCGCATGTGAACGAAGAAGTCACTCGCGGGCGCGGTGTCCCGCCGGTGGCGCTCGCGGGCCCCGCCCGCGGGGATGACGATGGCGTCCGCGAGCGAGCCGTCGCTGCCGCAGACGAAGGGTCCGAGGCGGCCTTCCTGCCCCTCGGCCCCGGCCTCCAGGACCATGGCTCCCGCGCCGTCACCGAAAAGAGGCGCCGTCGCACGGTCGTCCGGGTCGATGATGGCCGACATCGTCTCCGCGCCCACGACCAGGACCCGCCGGGCGCTGCCCGCGCTGATGAGACCGGCGGCCACGGCCGACGCGTACACGAAGCCCGCGCACCCCGCGGTGACGTCGAAGGCGATCACGTCGCGCAGTCCGAGGCGGTGGGCGACCGCGGGAGCGGTGGCCGGGCAGTGGTGGTCCGGGGTGGTCGTGGCCAGGACCAGGGCGTCGACGTCCGGCACACCCGCCGATCGCATCGCCCGCCGGGCGGCCTCCAGCGCGAGATCCCCCGTGGACACCGCCGTGTCCGCGCGGCGACGCTCCTGGATGCCGATTCTCTCCCGGATCCACGCGTCGCTGCTGTCCAGCCGGGCGCACAGCTCGTCGTTGGTCACCCGACGGGGCGGGAGATACGAACCCACACCGGTCACCACGGCGGCCGGTCCCGACGTCTCCTGGAGGTCCGCGCTCGAAACGTTCATTCACCAAGCGTACTTGAGTGAAACCGGAGAGTTACCGGTGCGCCCGTGATCCCGTGGGCCGGGAGCGCGGCGGAACACCCGGCGGGAGACCGGGCGAGCGACCCGGGAGGAGAACAAACCGTCATGGATGGGTTCATATAGGCTGCGCAGGCTGCCTTTTGTAGTCTTGTCCCCCAGCCTTGTCCCTCAGCCTTGCCCCTGCCCAGGAGAGCCGCCCCGTGACCGTAGTGACCACTCAGCCCGAACCGGCCGTCCCGTCCGCCGACCAGGTGCCCGGCCAGTCGACCGCGGAAACGGGGGAGTTCTGGGTCGAGCCGGCGACGTCCGCGGGAGAGACGCCGACGGACCATGCGCAGGACGATGCCCACGATGCGCACGCCGAGGTTCCGGCGGACGAGCGTGCGGATGACGCGATCGGTGACGCCATCGGTGACGTGCACGCCGATGTCGCCCGGGACGCCGCCGACTTCGGGGCGTACGTGCGGGCCGGCGGCTGGGCGTTCGCGCTGAAGGTGGCACGCAGCGTGCGGCCCGGGGGTGAGCTCGCGGGAGAGACGGCGAAGGTCTCGGCGAAGGGCTTCGCCGAGCTGGCCGGGTGCTCGCCCGAGCGGGTCATGCGCTACTACAAGGCGTGGGACAAGGCGGCCGACGACGGTCTCGTCCCGTACTTCGAGGCGCTGGCCCCGGGCCAGGAGGTGGAGCTGCCGGACTCCGACCTCTGGCACTCCTACTACGTCTCCCGTTCCAGCGCCGCCTCCGAGCGCGGTACGGCGATCACCGCGGCGGCCGAGGCCGAGGGCATCCGGCCGACCAAGGCCCTGGAGGTCGCCGAGAACCCCACCGCGCTGCGGGCCGCGATCCTGGCCGACCCCTCCACCGCGCAGGCGGCGAGGGCCGCGCTCCTCGACCGGCTCCAGGAGGACCCGGCGCTGCAGACGGAACTGGCCCGTGACATCGCCCGTACCGACGACCTGAAGAAGGCGGTCGCGACCGAGACGCAGGCGGCGAGCCGCATCGGTTACGTCCGTCAGATCGTGGAGAACGGCCAGGTCAAGACCCCGGCCGGGCAGACCATCGACGCTCCCGCCGAGCTGCGCGCCGAGGCCGAGCGCCATCTCTCCCTCATCGACGAGCTGGACGCGAACGAGGACACCAGCGAGTGGGCCTCCGAGGCGTACGACTCCGTGAAGGACATCGTCGCGCAGACCATCCAGGCCGACCCCGAACTCCGCCTGCAGGAACGCCGCACGAAGTTCTACAGCAGCCTGACGAAGGCGACCAAGGTCTTCGAGGAACTGACCTTCGACGACGTCGACGACCTCGACACCATCTACGAGGACGACATGCTGCAGCGCCTGGAGGAACTCCAGGAGGCCATCAGCACGTGCATCACCGCCCTGCGCAAGGCGGCACCGGGCGAGTGAGCGCGAGCGCGCGGCCCCTGCGGACCACCGGGGCGAGCCGCGCGCCGTGGCGGCCCACCGGTTCGCGCGCTCACCCGGCGGCGTTCGTGACGCCTTCCCTCCCGGCCTCGGGGAGCGTTATCCGGCGGTGGGCGTCCTCGACCAGGTTCCGTATCGACATGCGGAAGACCTCGGCCTGGTGGTCGCCGAGGAACGCGGTGTGCCCGAACACCTCCAGGACCACCATGCCGTGCATGTGCCCCCAGGCGCTCATGAGAAGAGCGGTCGCGGCCGGCGGCAGCTTCCGCCGGCCGGTGGGCGGCAACCGGTCCAGGTACTCCACGAACGACGGCGAGAGGTCAGGGGTGCTGGCCGCGGCCAGTTGGAGTTCGGTGAACCCGCCGAACAGCTCCTGCTCGAAGAGCGCGGACATCCGGCGCGTCGCCTGCGTCGTCGGACCCTCGGCGGGGGCCGCGTAGTAGCGCAGCGGTGTGCCGTAGAGGAGTTGGAACCGCTCGGGGTTGGCGATGGCCCATCGGCGGTATCCCTCTGCCGCGATGATCACGCGCTCCACGGGCGAGTCGTCCTCGGCGGTCTCGATGGCGGTCCGTACGGCCTCGGCCAGCGCGTCGTACGCCTTGGCGATGAGGGCGGTGACGAGGTCGTCCCGGCTCGGGAAGTAGTGGTACAGCGCCTGCACGGTCATCCCCAGGCTCCGGGCGACCGCGCGCAGGGACAGGGCCGCCGGCCCGTCCTCGGCGATCTGGCGCTCGGCGGCCTCCAGGATCTCCCGCACGGCGGCGGCGCGCCGCCGCTCGCGCAGGGTGAACGGGGCGGTTGCTTCTCGGTCGACGGTCATGCCACGACCGTACGTCGGCAACCGGGCGCGCACAGCCCGATGTCGAACGGTGTCAAGTAAATCTGACACTGCCAAATCTTCCGTCGTCTCACTAACGTCGGCACGGCGACGACATGCGTGTCATCTCTCGCGAAGGCCTCTCGCACGGGGCCCGCGACGGCATTTCGCCTCGGCATCGCAATGGCCTCACGACGGCCTCACAACGGTCTCCCGTTCCGGCGTCCGCCGGGATCAAGTACCGCTGTGGGCCGTTGTGTCGGCCTCGCGACAGCGCCGTACGCATCGCGTCGCTTTCATGTTGGGACTCAAAGGAGACTGTCCGTGTTTGAACGCATGGCCGAACTGGCGATCCGTCGCTCCCGGCTCATACTCGTCGTCGCCGTCGTGGCGCTGGCCCTCATGGGTGTCGCGGGCGCCGGCGCGTTCGGCAAGTTGCTGGGGGGTGGCTACGACGACCCGGCCTCCCCGTCCAGCCGTGCCGCAAAGGTCATCGACGAGAAGTTCGGCGGGGAGACGAACCTGGTCCTGCTGGTCCGCGCCGAGGAGGGCCGCGTCGACGCTCCCGCGGCGGAGAAGAGCGGTCGGGCCCTGGTGGCCGACCTCAAGAAGGACGAGAACCTGCAGAACGTGATCTCGTACTGGGACACGGACAGCCCCAACCTCCTTTCCAAGGACGCCCGCGAGGCCATGGTGCTCGCCCATGTGAAGGGTGAGGGCACCGAGCGCGACGAGAACGCCACGGCCGTCATCGACGACTACGCGGGCACGTACGAGGAGGCGTTGACGGTCAAGGCCGGTGGCGGCGCCGCCGTGAACAGCGAGATGGGAGAGCAGTCGGGCAAGGACCTCCTGCTGGCCGAGGCCATCGCCGTACCGCTGACGCTGCTGCTGCTCCTGGTCGTCTTCGGCAGCGTGGTCTCCGCCCTGCTGCCGCTGGTGATCGGAATCATCGCGATCATGGGCACGTTCGCGGAGCTCTTCCTCCTCGGCAGCGTCACCGACGTCTCCGTCTTCGCGGTCAACCTGACCACGGCGCTGGGGCTGGGCCTCGGCATCGACTACGCCCTCCTGATGGTCAGCCGGTTCCGGGAACAGCTCGCGGGCGGCGCGAGTGTGGACGACGCCGTCCGGCGGACGGTGAGCACGGCCGGCCGTACGATCGCGTTCTCCGCCGCGACCGTGGCGGCGGCGCTCGGGGCGCTCATGGTGTTCCCGCAGTACTTCCTGCGCTCGTTCGGCTACGCCGGTGTCGGTGTCGTCGCCATCGCGGCCGTCAGCACCCTGTTCGTCATGCCGGCCCTGTTCGTGGTCCTGGGGCACCGCGTCAACAGCGGGCGGCTGCCGTGGGCCAGGTCCAAGCAGTCCGACGGCCGGCTGCCGCTCTGGGGGCGTCTCGCCCGCACCGTCATGCGGCGGCCCGCGCTCACCGCGCTGCCGGTGCTGGCGGTCCTGCTCGTGGCGGCGGCTCCCCTGCTGGGCATCACCTTCGGCACGCCGGACGAACGTGTCCTGCCCGAGGACGCCAACAGCCGCCAGGTGTCCTCGGTACTGCGGAGCGACTTCTCCGGCAGCGACGACGCGGCCATGCACATCGTCCTCGGCAAGGCCGTGGACAAGGACCCGCTGCAGTCGTACGCGGCCAGGCTGTCCGAGCTCGAAGGGGTCGTCCGCGTCGAGGCGAGCACGGGCACCTACGCCGAAGGCCGCTCCACGGCGCCGGGTCCGGCCAACGCGGCCCTCGGCCGCCCCGACGCACAGCAGATCAACGTGGTGAGCGCCCTGGCGCCGAAGTCGGACGAGGCGCAGAGCCTGGTCGACGAGGTGCGCTCGGTCGATGCGCCCGCCGGGGTGGACCCCCTGGTCGGCGGGACCGACGCCGTGCTGGTCGACTCCAAGGACTCCGTCGCCGACCGGCTCCCGCTCGCGGTGGCACTGGTCGCCCTGACGACGTTCGTCCTGCTCTTCCTGTTCACCGGCAGTGTCGTGCAGCCGCTGCGTGCGCTGGCCCTGAACCTGCTCAGCCTGGGAGCGACCCTCGGCGTCATGACCTGGATCTTCCAGGACGGCCATCTGTCCTCCCTGCTCGGTTTCACCGCGCAGCCGATGGACGTGTCGATGACCGTGCTGATGTTCTGCATCGCCTTCGGTCTCTCGATGGACTACGAGGTGTTCGTCACCAGCCGGATCAAGGAGCTCCACGACCAGGGCGAGGACAACGAGTCCGCCGTGACCAACGGTCTCGGGCACACCGGACGCATCGTCAGCGCGGCGGCCTGCCTGCTCGCGGTGAGCTTCTTCGCCTTCGGAACGGCCAAGCTCAGTTTCATGCAGATGTTCGGTCTGGGCAGCGGGCTGGCCATCCTCCTCGACGCGGTCGCCGTACGCGGAGTGCTCGTGCCCGCCGCGATGCGCCTGCTCGGACGCTCCGCCTGGTACGCGCCCGGCTTCCTCCGCGCGTTCCACAACCGCTACGGCCTCAGTGAGGGCGGGCCCGAGCCGGTGGCCGCCGGCGTACCCGTGGCGCGGCCGCTGCCGGAGAAGAGCCCGACGGAGGTCTGACCCACGGGGCTCCGGCCCATGGAGTTCCGACCTCAGGGAAGGTGACCATACGGAGGCGGGCCCCTGGTGCGGGCCCGCCTTCCTCGTGCCCGCCTCCTCCGGCGCCCGTGGCTCCCGTGGGGCCCGTGGGCCGGACGCCTGTCCGTCGACAGCTTCACCGCGACGCGCACCCGGCGGGAACTCGGCCCCGAGCGCCTGGCCCGCCGGATCGCCCGGACGCTGGCGGTTCCCTTCGGTCTGTCGACTCTCCTGGAGGAACCGACCCCGGCCGGACTGGCGCGGTACCTGGACGCGGAGACATCTCCTTCGGCCACACGGTCGTGGGTGCCGGACACGGAGGCGCGGCTGAGTCCCGCCCTGCGGTTCACCCCCGCACCACAAGAAGCGGACGGCCCGCGCGAGATCCTGCTCACCGGAGCCACGGGGTTCGTCGGCACCTTCCTGCTGGCCGAACTAGCGAGTGGCCCACGGAATCAACGAAGACCTGAGCGATATCGCCGCCGAGGCGACGGCCGAGGTTTTCGCCGCCGACCTCCAGGAGGAATCGGAGGTGCCGCGCCAGGCCGCGAGGAAGACACGTACGACCACCGCGCCCGCATAGCGAGGCCGATGCGGTGACGAGTGCGCTCGACAGCGGAAGTTCGGCGTCCTTGCACGGCTGCGCCGGCATCGGGAACCGCCTTCGACGCGACGACGACCCTGGGCCGGGCGGAGCTGCGGGCGTTCGACAGCAGCGGTCTCGCCCAGCGGGTCGGCACCTTCCATCCTGGACCGCCCTGTCGGGCAGTGCTCCCGGAGCAGCGCGAACACAGTCCATCTCCGCCGCGCTCCGCCCATGGAGCGGAAGCCTTTCGAGGTACGCCGCTGCCGAAGCCGGCACGGGCGGGCTGACCAGCCGGACGAAGCGGTGCTCGATGTACACCCAGGTCGTGGCCGCATGCCGACCATGGGGAAGACCCATATCGTCCCGTCCGGGTTTCAGGATCCCGCTCGCCAGGCACCGTGCCGGTGCGGAGCCGTGGGAGACGGGAAACAGGTCCAACCACCCGTCACGGCGGAGGCGACGCATTGGAGGCGGCCGAACGGGCAAGCCGGCAGATGGCGTGACGGAGTCCGCAGAGGGGCCCTGTCGGCCATGGCCGACGGGGCCCCTCTGAACGGTGTTTCGTTTACCAGCGGTACCAGCGGTACCAGCGCCCCTTGCGGCCGCCATGACCGGCAGGGCGGATCACCCTCGGGAACCAGGACGCCTGGGTCGTCCTCACGGTGCACGACGACGGACCGGGCGTGCCCACCGAGGACGCCGAGCGCATCTTCGGACGCTTCGTCCGGCTCACCGTCCAAGGGGCGGCTGCCGCCACGGTGCGGTCGGCCGACCCGCGCGGCCCTCCCCTGCCGAGCAGGCATTCCGTCTCCATCGTGTCGGGACTGTTGACGCGGACTGAAACATGTCAATAGTTTTTGTATCTTCGCCTCACCGACGGCCTCCGGAACCGCCGTCGGACCCGTGCGCTTCTCCGATCCGAACGTCCGACCTGAACGTCCGCAGCAGGTACCGACAGGAGACGTGATCCATGGGCCGTTACAGCCGGCTGCACCGCATCGAGCGGATGGACCCGCGGCAGGACTACGAGGAGATCTTCCGCCTGATCACCGCGTACGAGTTCCCCTGGGACTACCTCCAGGGCGTCTCGGTGGCCTTCCTGCGGGACTACGGCGTACCACGCATATCGCAACTCCTGGACCGCACGCAGGAGTTCGAGCGGGTGGGACAGAAGCGGTACGACGACACCATTCTGATCGCCCACGAGATGGTGCGCGACGGCATGGACTCGGAAGGAGGCCGCGCCGCGGTCCGGCACCTGAACCGGATCCACGGGCGCTACCGCATAGCCGACGAGGACTATCTCTACGTCCTGGCCACCACCGTGGTGGGACCCAAGCGGTGGATCGACCGGTACGGCTGGCGGCCGTTGTCCCCGCAGGAGACCGAGAGCCTCGCACTGGTGGGGCGGCACATGGGCGACATGATGGGCATCGCCGGACTGCCCGCCGACTACGCCGGGTTCGCCCGCCTCCATGACGCGTACGAGCAACGGATGTTCGCCTACGATCCCGCCAACCGGCGCGTCGCCGCTGCCACGTTGCGGGTCGTCACCCAGTGGTACCCCAGAGGGCTACGGGCACTGGTGGCGCGGGCCTCGCTCGCCGTCCTCGACGACTCGCTGCTCACCGCGCTGGGCTTTCGCCCGCAGCCGCGCCGGGTACGGATCGCCGTGCGCCGCGCCCTGCGGGCCAGGGCCGCCCTGGTGCGCCATCTGCCTCCCCGGCCGGACCGGCTGCCGTACCGGCCCAAGCCCCGCAGCTACCCCTTCGGCTGGACGCTGGACGACCTCGGCCCGCACTGGTCGCACTCCCGGCCGCTGCGCCCGCTGCCGGACGAGGACGAGGACGAGACGGGCGGCACTCCACCGACCGGTGAGCGTCCGCCCCGGCGCGAGCCTCGGTGACCGACACGGACCAGGACGCGGTGACCCCGCCCGTGCCCGGCCCCGGCCCTCGTACATCGGGCGTTCGGACGTTCAGGCGTTCAGGAGTGGTGCGAGGTAACGGCGGGCGAAGGCGCGGGCCTGTTCCTCGTCCTCCATCTCGATGCAGCTCGACGGGTTCAGGAGGAAGGAGACGGCGACGCGGATCATGAGTTCGGCGACCGGCCTGGGGTCGGAGTCACCCCGCCCCTCGACCTGCTGGGCACGCACCAGATGTGCCGTCAGGTAGTCGCAGGTGGCCTCGAGCGAGGGGCCGCCCTGGACGGTCAGATAGGGCAGCACCACCTCCGGTTCGAGGCGCAGCAGACCGCCGAAGAGCGGGTGGGCCCTGGTGTGCCGCAGCGCCACCACGAACCCTTCGACGACCCGTTCCTCCATGGTCGGCAGCGCTCCCACCGCGGAGTCCAGCTTCTGGAAGAACCTGCTCCCCTCACGCAGCAGGCAGGCCTCGACCAGCCCGTCCTTGGTCCGGAAACGGCGGTGGACCGTGACCCGCGACACCCCGGCGCGCTTGGCGACGTCGTCCATGGAGGTGCGGCGCAGGCCGAAGGTCGTGAACTCTTCCAGCGCGGCGTCCAGAATGCGCCGCGCCACCTTCTCCTCCGTCTCGGGCCGGGCGATGGCCCGGGCGAGGAGGGAGTCGTCCGCAGAAGTCGTCATGGTGCCCTTACGATACCGTCCGAGATCCACTCAAGAAGCTGTGGAACGGTCGGCGTTCCTTTGTAACGGCTCCCTCCGGGCAGCCTCGGCCGTTACGTCGGAGGCGAGTGTGCACAGGCCCGTGAGGACGAAAGGGCCTCCGCGCCGACCACCACCGCCGGACCGCGTTCGAACTGGGCGAACGCGTCCGGGTTCGTCGTGCCGAGCGTGTCCCCCAGCGGCCGCAGCGCGTGGGCGATGAGCCCGAATACGATCCGCCCCGCCCCGCGCACGCCAGCGCCCGTCCGGACCATGGCACGGTCCGGACGGGCGGTCGGTCGGTCACTCGGTGGTCAGGCACCTGGACCGACCGACAGGCGGACGGACAGACAGGCAGGCAGGCAGGCAGGCAGGCAGGACAGCGTCAGGGAGTGATCCGCCACTGCTGGATGTAGCCCACGTCGATCGCCGCGACGTCACGCACCCGCAGCTTCCAGGTGCCGTCGACCGGCTGCGCCGAGGCGTTCACCGTGAAGGTCTGGTTGACGTTGTCGGCCGAACCCCCGCTGCGGTTCAGCAGCGAGTACACGGTCCCGTCGGGGCCCACCAGGTCGACCGTCAGGTCGCCCCGGTACGTGTGGACGATGTCGACGTACACCTCGGTGGTCGCCGAGGCGTTGCCCGGACGGCCCGTGATGGTGACGGGCGACTCGACCGCGGCACCGTTGTCGGGGATGTCGACACGGGTGGAGTTGGCGTAGATGAACGCCACCCGCCACTCGAAGGTCTCCGACACGCTCGAACCGGTGCCGTCGGTGACCTTCACGGTCACCTCGCTGGTGCCGGTGGTGGTCGGGATCCCGGATATCAACCCGCTGTCGCTCAGGGTCAGTCCGTCGGGCAGGCCGGTGGCCTCGTAGGTCAGGGCCGCGTCCGAGTTGGTGGTGTAGGCCTCGATCTGCAGGGACACCTCCTGGCCGACGCCGGAGGTCTGGTCGGCGATCGGGGCGACATTGGTGCCGACCGCGATGCGGTCACCCACGTCGATGCCGGCCCAGGCGGCGGCCACGGCGAGGTAGGTGTCGCTGTAGGCCCCGAAGAGGTCGCTCGCGGCCTGCAGGGTGGCGACCCTGGCGCCCGCGTAGTTGGTCGACGAGGTCATGTACGTCGACAGCGCGCGGTACCAGATGTCGGCCGCGTTCTCGATGCCGATGCCCGTCACCGCCACGCCGTCGACGGTCGGGCTGTCGTAGTCGACCCCGTTGAGGGTCTTCGCCCCGCTGCCCTCGGCCAGCAGGTAGAAGAAGTGGTTCGCCGGCCCGGAGGAGTAGTGGACGTCGATGCCGCCCAGGGAGGCGTCCCAGTAGTCGCGGGACCGGCTGTCCTTGGAGGGCTTGTCCATGTAGCGCAGCGGCGTGCCGTTGCCGTTGATGTCGATCTTCTCGCCGACCAGGTAGTCGGGGACGTCCGCCGTCAGGTCGGCGTTGAACTCCACGGCCGCGGCGAAGATGTCCGAGGTCGCCTCGTTGAGGCCGCCCGACTCTCCCGAGTACGTCAGGTTGGCGGTGGCGGCCGTGACGCCGTGGCTCATCTCGTGGGCCGCCACGTCCAGCGACGTCAGCGGCGCCGCGTTGCCCGCGCCGTCGCCGTACGTCATGCAGAAGCAGGAGTCCTGCCAGAAGGCGTTGACGTAGTTGTTGCCGTAGTGGGCGCGGCTGTAGGCGGCCACGCCGTCGTTGCGGATGCCGTTGCGGCCGTGGACGTCCTTGTAGTAGTCCCAGGTCGCCGCCGCGCCGAAGGCGACGTCCACGCCGGCGGTCTGCCGGTTGCCCGGTGTGCCGTCGCCCCAGACATCGTTGTCATCGCTGAAGAGTGTGCCCGTGCCGGACGTCCCCTGGTTCAGGTCGTACGTGCGCTGCCCGGCGCGGTCGCCGTCGACGAGCTGGTACGACGAACCGGACGGCGTGCTGCCCACGGAGACCGTGCCGTTGTACTGGCCCGTGCCCGTACCGGTGTGCACGCCCTCGTACCGGCTGGCGACCTTTCCGGTGCTCGCGTCGGTGACGACGTGCAGCTCGCTGGGTGTGCCGTCCTCCTGGACCCCCTCGACGACGGACTCCCAGGCCAGCACCGGCTTGCCCGCGGCGGCCCAGACGACCAGCCGGGGCTTGCCCTCGACCTCCGACTTCTCCACGTCGGCCGCCTTGCCGAGCGCCAGCGCCTTGTCGGCGGCGCGGGTCGCGGAGATCTTCGGCGTGGTGGTCGGCACCGTGATGGTGGCGCGGGTGCCCTTGGTGGTGGTGCTGGTGCCGTTCTTCTTCTGGTGCACCACGAGGTCGCCGCCGAGGACCGGAAGCCCTGCGTAGGTGCGCTCGTACCGGGTGTGCGTCGTGCCGTCGGCGTCCTTGACGACGTCCTTGACGAGCAGTTTCTCCTTGGCGCCGAGGCGCAGGGCCTTCGCGGCGTCACCGGACCCGGCGGTCGCGCTCTTGATGAGCGCGGTGCGCGCGGCGGGAGACAGGGCGGGCTGGGCGGCGCCGGCCCGCGGGGCGGCCACGATCTTCGAGGAGCCGGGATCGGCGGGCGCGGCGGAGGCGGGTCCGCCCTGGACTCCGAGGGCGAGCAGCGAGCTCGCGGTCGTGAGGGCCAGGGCTGCGGCGCGTCTGCGACGGCGGGCGGAGCTTTGGTGCCGGGACAATGTCTTCTCCTCCAGCGACGGCCGGCTCCTGGTGGGGGCCGGCGGTGAGCGGGCCGACCGGGTGGGGCCGGACCGCGACAGGGGGGTGGGGCGGGAGAGAGCGCAGCACGAGGTGGCACACGAAAGGCGCCGGAGAACTCGGCGGCGCGTGAGACGTGGGAGTGCGGGGGATGTGTGAGTGGGGGGTGTGGTGGCGTGAATGAAGGGTGAACGTTC
This sequence comes from Streptomyces sp. V3I8, assembly GCF_030817535.1. NCBI lineage: Bacteria > Bacillati > Actinomycetota > Actinomycetes > Kitasatosporales > Streptomycetaceae > Streptomyces > Streptomyces sp. V3I8. The sequence continues at coordinate 254,332 of NZ_JAUSZL010000002.1, forward strand.
GACAGCAGAGTGACACCAGGCACACAGGCTTGTCATGGATGTGACAATACAAAGGCTTGAATTGACCATTGCTTGCTGCGGGTTCCGCGTGATCGCCACATGTTTTCGGCCGCTCGCCCATGAACGCGGATTCCCGGAAGCGAGCCGTGGCGGCCGCCCCACGGTGTCAAGCCTCGGGAGAAGACCACTCCTCGAAGAAGGCCCCGTGGACGAGGCGGAGTCCAGGAGTTGCTGCGCGCCGTCGGTCGACCGGGGCGCGTCCGGACCGTCCCCGGGGCCGACCGTCCGTCCGCCTGCTCCTCGGACGACAGTGCCGACGGCGGTGCGACCAGGATCCGTTTCGGCTACATCGCCGACTACAACGGCGCCGGCCGTCGCCGACGACCAGGGCCTGTGGAGGAAACACGGCCTGCCGGCCTCGTACAAGACGTTCGTCGACGGGCCCATCCAGATCCAGGCGCTCGGCTGGGTACGGGGTCCGGCCGCCGGTGCCGCGACCGGTGACGGTGTGCTGTCCTGGCCCATCCGGAACGCCGAACCGCACCTCGGCACCAACATCGCGTCGGTCCTCACCCGGCCCTCGTCGGCCGGTGACCTCACCGTGGAGACCGGGCTCGGCCTGGCCAACGGTCCGGCCGACCAGCAGGCCGGGCTGGTGCTGTACGGCGGCGACGACCCCGCCGGCCGCCGTGGCGTACGGTCCGATGTCCGGCGGACCGCCCGCCGGGAAACTCCGGATGCGGCCGGCGCACCACGCCGACGAGGCGGGCGGGGAGCACGCGGTGCGGGCCGCCACCAGCACGGACGGCGTGCACTGGACGTGGACCGGCGTGTGGACTTTGCCGAGGGAACAGGCGCTGCGGATCGGCCTGGTGTCGCTCGACACCGCCGGGGCGACGGCCCGCTTCCACTGCGTACGCACGTACGGCGGTCGAAGCAGTGGCTGATCCGGCGGCCGGCCCGATGGCTCCGTCAGGCCGGCGTCCCGGCGGCGGCCCGGTCCGTCCGGACCGCCCGGTCGACGACCCGGCGACGGCGGGTCGGCACGCCGAGGGTCGGATTCGCGACACCCCAGACCGCGCCCTTGCAGACCAGTTCCTTGTAGAACGCGGCGAGCCGGCCGGTCAGCGCCGCGTCGACGGCCCGGTCGTCCGCGGTGACGTACTGGATCAGGCCCTCGGAACGGCCCAGCGAGATGCACTGGTTGAAGTAGCGGATCGTCCCGGTCGGGAGCTTCCCGCCCGTCAGCCGGGCCGCGACGACATCGGCGGCGCGCCAGGCGGCAGGGGTGCCCGAGGCGCACGACATCCGCAGCGGCTTGTCGCCGGGACCCATCGCCAGGGCGGCGTCGCCGACGACGTACACGTCCGGGTGCGAGACCGAGCGCATGCTGTCGTCGACCACGATCCGGCCCGTGTCGGTGGTCTCCAGGGCGGTGGCCCGCGCGATCGGGTGGACGGCGAAGCCGGTCGTCCACACGGTGACCGCGGCGGGGACGGCGCGGCCGTCCCCGGTGATGACGCGGTCGGCCTCGACGCGGGTGACGACGGCCTGCTCGTGCACGACGATGCCGAGCCCGTCGACGACCTTCCGCAGATGGCGGCGGCCCTTGTCGGAGAGCCAGTCGCCGAGTCCACCGCGGGCGACGAGAGCGACCGCGAGGTCCGGGCGGGCCTCGGCGAGTTCCGTCGCGGCCTCCACTCCGGTGAGGCCGCCGCCGACCACGACCACGGACTGCGCGGCGTCCAGGCCGGCCAGCCGCTCACGCAGCCGCAGCGCTCCGGACCGGCTCGCGATCTGGTGGGCGTGCTCGGTGGTGCCGGGGACGCCCTGGTGGTCCCAGCCGCTGCCGAGGGCGTACACGAGGGTGTCATACGGGAGCTGCTCGGCGGCGGGGTCCGTTTCGGTGCCGTGGTTCGGCTCGACGGTGACGGTTTTGCGGTCGGCGTCGACGCCGGTGACGGTCGCGAGCTTCAGCTCGACACCGGTGCCGGCGAGCATCCCGGCGAGCGGCCGGTGCTTGAGGTCCTGGCCGACCGCGAGCTGGTGCATCCGGACGCGCTCGACGAAGTCGGGCTCGGCGTTGACGAGGGTGATGGCGACGTCGTCACGGTGCAGCCGCCTGGCGAGGCGGCCGGCCGCGATGGCTCCGGTGTATCCGGCGCCGAGAACGATGATGCGGTGCTGCTGCATGTCCTAGCTCCTGTCTGCGCGGGTCCGACCCGTGTCGAGCGCGGTGTCGGCCCTTGAACCGGACAGCACGCCGTTCCCTGACAGGAACCTCGTGTGAAGCGGATCACACCGCCGCACGGCGGTCAGAAGGCGTGGAACAGGGGTTCTCCGTGGTCGGTCGCCGCCCACAGCCCGGTCGCGCGCTCCAGCTTGTCGGGGTTGGCCTGGGCGCGGAACGCGGCGATGCCGTCGGCGGTGACCTCCAGGCACACGATGCCGACGACCCGGCCGTCGACGACCGCCACGACGGCGGGGTCGCCGTTGGCGGTCCAGGCGTGGATCGCGGGCGAGCCGCCGACCAGGGCGCGCTTGGACCGCGCCGGCCTGAACAGGCCCCGCATGAACTTCGCGACGGCCAGGGCGCCTTCGAACGGCCTGGTCCGGGCCGGGACCTTCCCGCCGCCGTCACCGACCGAGACCACGTCGGCGGTGAGCAGCCGTACGAGTGGTTCGGTCTCCCCGGTCGTGGCGGCCGACAGGAACTCCTCCACGATCCGCCGGGCGGCGGCCCTGTCGATCTCGGCACGGGCCCTGCCGTCCGTGAGGTGCTTCTTCGCGCGGTGGAGGATCTGCTGGCTGGCGGCCTCCGTGATGCCGAGGATCTCGGCGACCTCCCGGTGCGGGTAGTCGAAGGCCTCCCGCAGCACGTACACCGCGCGTTCGTTGGGGGACAGCCGCTCCATGAGGGTCAGGACGGCGTACGAGACCGACTCGCGCTGCTCGACGGTGCCGGCGGGGCCGAGCATCGCGTCCCCCTCCAGCAGCGGTTCGGGAAGCCACTGCCCCACGTACCGCTCACGCCGTGCGCGGGCCGACGTCAGGAGGTTGAGGCACAGGTTGGTGAGGACCCGCGTCAGCCAGGCCTCCAGGACCTCGATGTGTCCGGTGTCGGCGGCCTGCCAGCGCAGGAAGGTCTCCTGCACGACGTCCTCGGCCTCGCCCGCGGACCCCAGGAGGCGGTACGCGATGGCCTCCAGCCGGGGCCTCAGGCTCTCGAACCGGTCCACGTCCTGCACGGTCAGCGGCATGGCCCGGATCCTATCGGGACCGTGCAAGAGGCCCCGGGGCAGGACGTGGGGGCGGGACGGCCGGGGTCGCGAGGCCACCCGGGGCCGCGGGGCGGGCTCGAAGGGGCGGCGGCGGTCACGCCGGGATGACGTGCCCGCCGCCGAGCGGTACGGCCTCACCGTCGGCCACGAGGTGGGGCGTGATGCCCCTCTCCCGGGCGGCACGGCCGAACCGGGCGGCGATGTCGGGCTGTTCGACATAGGCGGGAGGGTTGTCGAACAGCTCGTAGTGGATGGCGCAGGCCGCTGTGGCGCCCAGAGCCGCCGCGGCCTCCACCGCCTGCTCGGGTGTCAGCGTGACGGGCACGTTGGCCTCGTAGCCCTCGAATCTGGCGATGACGCCGTTGACGGGCAGGAACGCCACGTCGAACGGGCCGTGGTCGCGGGCGATCTGCCACCAGTTGCCGTGCCACATGGTGTCCCCGCAGTGGATGATCCGGACTCCGGCGCCCTCCACGATCCACGCGACCTGGTCGCAGTCGCTGCCGCGCCAGTCCAGCGAGGCGACGGGGGTGACCGTCAGCGGGCCGATACGGCGGGCCTCCCCCAGTTCCTGCGCCTCGGCCGTGACGCCGTGCTCGGCCAGCGCCGACGCGGTGGGGGTGTGGCAGCCGACGGTCCCCGAGACGGCCAGGCGCGCGATCAGCTCGCGGTCGTAGTGGTCGGGGTGCAGGTGGGTGATCAGGGCATGCGTTCCGGCCGGGGCGTCGACGGGAGGCAGGGGCCGCCGTGGCAGGCCCATCACGGGTGCGAGCGGGGCGGTGTTCTCGAGCGGGTCGATCAGCAGGAGCGTGTCGCCCAGGGCGATCTCGACGCCGGCCCACCCGAGACGGCGCAGGCGCGGTGTGTCGGTGACGGTGTCCGTGGTCATGGTGGACCTCCTCGTGCGGCCTGTGGCCGCTCGTTCGGATGTGTTCGTCTGCCTCGGTGGCAGGGTTCAGGGGTCGGGGGTCAGGGTGATGAGTACGGTCACGGCGGCCAGTCCGAGGACGGCCGTCACCGTGGCCATGGGTACGGCGCCGTGCGCGCCGGGGAGTCCGGCCGGCGGCGCGGCGAGGCCGCCGAAGAGGAACTGTCCGCAGCCGAGGAGCGCCGCCGCCCTTCCTTCGTGCAGGTCGCTGACGTACGCGTAGGCGATCACCAGGGCGAACGCGCCGCCGAGCCCCTGCACTCCCCGCAGCACGACGAGGAGCCCGACGGTCGGCGCGAGGGCACGCAGCAGTCCCGCCACCGTGTAGAGGGTCAGCCCGAACAGCAACGGCCGGCGCCGGCCCAGGGCGTCGCTCAGCGGACCGGCCGCGAGCTGACCGACGGCCAGGCCCATCAGGCATGCGGTGACGGTGAGCTGGACCGCCCACGCCGGGCTGTGCAGGCTGTCGGCCAGCCGGGGCAGACCGGGCATGCAGGCGTCCATGGACAGCGGTCCGAGGGCGCTGAGGGCCGCGAGGAGCACGAGCACACGGATCCGGCGGACGGCGCCTCCCCCACCGCCGGTCCGCGTGGGCACCGCTTTTTCCACGGTCACCGGATCAGGGCTTCCGTGCCGCCCGCACCACGTCCGCGAAGGACCTCGGTTCGCGGCCGGTCAGGTCGGCCACCCCGCTGCCGACCCGGGCGAGGAACCCGCCGCGCGTCGACGCGCCGAACGAGGTCACCAGTTCCGACAGCGGCTGCGGCAGGCCGGCCTCCTCGAGTGCGGTGGCGAACGCGTGGTCGTCGACGTCGACCGGTTCGACCTCACGGCCGCCGATCTCGCGGGCGAGCCGTACCAGGTCGAGGACGCTCACCGCCTCCGGACCGGTGATGTCGATGACCTGGTTCTCGTGCCCGTCCTGGGTGAGGACCGCCGCTGCCGCCGCCGCGCAGTCCTCACGGGTGACGTACGCCGCCGCGCCGGCGCCGCTGTTCGTCACCAGTCGGCCGGTGGCGGCGGCCTGTTCGACGACGGAGACCTGCATGTGCGCGTACAGGTTGTTGCGCAGCGCGGTCCATCGCAGTCCGCTCTCCCGCAGTGCCTGTTCCGTGCCGGCGTGGTCGGCGACCACGACGGCGGGATTGGCGGGCACCGGCTCGGGAACGGAGGTGTACGCGATGTGCGAAACCCCCGCTCCGGCCGCCGCCGCGATTGCCGCCCGCTGCCGGTCGAGGCGGGAGCCCACCGCGTCGGTGGAGACGAGCAGCAGTCGTTCGACGCCGACGAGTGCGGCGGCGACGGTGCGGGGGTCGTCGAAATCGGCCCGCCTCACCTGCGCGCCGCGGTCGGCGAGGTCGGCGAGCGCCTCCGGCGTACGTGTGGTGAGGACGACCCCACGCGGATCGACGGTCCGCAGCACCAGCTCGGCGGTGGCACGTCCGAGGGGACCGGAGGCACCGGTGATGCCGATCATGATCGCACCAATCTGTAGTCATCATGAAGACGAATTAGAACTGTAGCTACGATGACTACGGAATGGCAAGATGGCCGTATGGCCCGCTCGACCAACACCCGGTTCGCTGTCGCCGTCCATGTGCTGACCTATCTGGCCGGCGTCCTGGAGGGCCGCACCGTCAGCTCGGAGGAGCTCTCCGAGAGCACCCACGTCAACGCCGCCCACATACGCCGGGTGCTGGGCCCGCTGCGGGGCGCGGGTGTGGTGCGGTCGCGGCCCGGTGTCCACGGGGGCTGGCAACTGGCGGTGGACGCCGCGGAGATCGGGCTCGACCGGGTCTGGCTGCTGCTCCAGGGCGCCGACCCGGTACTCGGCCTGCACGAGCCCGCCCCGACCTGCGTGGTGGGCCGCGCCGTGCAGAAGACCCTGGACACGCTCGACCGGACGGTCGCGGGTGCGGTGGCGACCGAGCTCGGGCACTTCACCGTGCGCGACGTACTGAACGGGCTGCCCGCTCCGGCGTCCGGTCCGCACGGCTCCTGACGAGCGGCGTGCGGGTGCGTACGCCCGAAGCCGGTACGGGCCTGTCAGGCGGCCGGTACCGGCTTCGGTGGAACGGGGCGCGTCAGCGCTGCTCAGCGCGTGATCAGCGTGTGATCTCCTTGATCTTCAGCATGCGCGTGATGACCTTGTCGAGCTCGTCGTCCTCGAAGACCTTCTTCCAGTCGTCGCGCACGATGGACTCGCGGCCGTAGTCCATGGCGATCAGGCAGGCGTCCGAGAACGGGTTGGAGCCCTTGAGGGTGTTGGCCAGGGCGACCTGGGTGTGGCCCAGGAGCATCGCGCGGGCCGCCTTCTCCGGGACGCCGACGGTGTGCACGGTCTCGTGCAGCGCCTCGGTCAGCAGGGCGCCCACCATGCAGGCGATGGTCTCGACGAGGGTCGGCTCCAGGACGGCGAGCTGCTTGACGGTGACCCAGTGGACGTCGACCACGGGCGCGTACATCACGCGGATGACGGAGTCGGCCAGCTCCCGCTTGGCTTCGTCCCCGCCCTCGTACGCGGCGACGACCTCCTGCGGGGCGGCGATCCCGCCGAAGGTGTCCTGCCACTCCTCCTTGGTGGTGCGCTCCAGGAACACCGACGGGTGGCAGGGGTGCGCACACGCGTAGTGGATGTCGTCCCGGTCGAAGAGCAGGCCGGCGTAGGCGGCGGCCGGGTCGAGGGTGAGGACGACCGTGCCCGGCCTCATCAGCGGGACGAGTTCCTCCGAGACCTTGCCGAGGACGACGTCGGGGACGGCGAGGATGACCACGTCGGCCTCGGCGACGGCGTCGGCGGACCCGGTCAGCTCGCGGCCGAGGCCGCGGATCAGCTCCTGGCCCTTGGACGAGGCCTCGCTGAAGAGCACCCGGAAGTCGCTCTCGACCAGGTTGTCGGAGACGCGCTGGCCCATCTTGCCGGCGGCCCCGATGACGGCGACGGTCCTGACGTCGGCCTGGGTCTGGATCTCGGTGGCCATTACTCGCTCCTCAGAAGGGTGTCGATGCTGTGCTGCGTCCACTGGTGTTCGAGCCGGGCGGTGGCGTCGAAGCCCTCGTCCTGCCACGGGAGCCAGTGCTCCACGATCTGGTTGATGCCGTCCGCGTCCGGCCGGGCGGCCCGTACGGCGGCGATCATGGCGTCGTACTCCAGGAGGCCCTCGCCGAGGGGGCAGCCGGCGTAGGTGAAGCCGACCCAGCCGTCCCGGCGGGTGAAGGCGAAGTCCTTGACGTGGATGTTGACCACGTGCGGCGCGGTCGCGGCGACCACGTCCACCGGGCGTTCCAGGCGGGCGACGCTGTTGCCCGGGTCCAGGACGACGCCGAGCCGCTCGCTGCCGACCCCGCGTACGACAGCCAGCAGGTCGTCGGTCGACACCTGCTCGTAGGTCTCCAGGCCCAGGGTCACGCCGGCGTCCTCGAAGCGCGGCACCGACTCCCCGAGCAGGGCCACGGCCTCGGAGGTGTCCGGCCGGTGGCCCGCCGTGTTGAGCATGGAGCGGACCAGGGTGACGTCCAACCGCCGTGCCATGTCGAGGTACTTGAGCAGATGGGCGGTGCGGACGCCGCGGGTGCCGAGTTCCAGGGTCAGGCCCAGGTCGGCGGCGGTGGCCTTCACGTCCGCCAACTGTGCGGCGTCGTACGACTCGACGGGTGGGTAGTCGCAGATCTGGAAGACCTGGCCGCCCAGTTCGGCGGTGTCGCGCAGCATCTCGGGGAGCGTCATCGGCCGGGGTGCCCGGTCGGAGAAGCGCCAGAAGTACGCGTACGTGCTGATTCCGCAGGCCATCACACCACCGCCGCGGTGGCCGGTGCGCGGATCTCGTCGAGGACGGCGCGGACGTTGCCCGGGTCGTGGGCGAAGCGGCCGAGGAAGAGGCCGTCCGCCGCTCCCGCGAGGCGGGTGAGCAGGCCGGGGCCCGCGCTGCCACCGTAGATGACCTGCGAACCGGCGTGCTGCGGGCGGGTGCCGAGCCAGTCCCGCAGGGCCGTGCACACGGCGGTGATGTGCTCGGCGGAGGCAGGCTCGGGCGCGCCGATGGCCCACTGGGGCTCGTAGGCGAGGACGACGGTGCCGTCCAGTCCGGTCAGCAGGCGGGCGGCCTCGGCGACCGTGCGTTCGGCCGCCTCCCGGGGTGTCCCGCGGTCGAGTTCGCCGACGCACAGGACCGGGGTGAGGCCGTTGCGCAGGGCGGCGGCCGTCTTGGCGGCGACGACCGTGTCGCCCTCCCCGTACAGGCGGCGGCGCTCGGCGTGGCCGACCTCGGCGTAGCGGCAGCCGATCTCCTTGAGGAGGGGGCCGCCGACCTCGCCGGTGTACGGGCCGAAGTCCTCGGTGGCGATGTCCTGGGCGCCGAGCGCGATGCCGTACGGCGCGAGGATTCCCGCGGCGGGGATCAGGGTGGGGAAAGCCGGCAGGACGAGGAGGCGGGCCTCGCCGGAGGTCACGGCGGGGTGCTCGGCGGCGAGGCCGGCGATCCGCCGGGCCCAGTCGAGGGTCTGGTGGTGGCCGAAGTACATCTTCAGGCTCACCCCCAGCAGGAGGGGCGGACGGGCCGGGGCGGGCATCAGGCGGCCGCCCCGGCGTCGGGGGCGTCCTCGTAGTCGCACATGAGCTGGACCTTCGCCGCCGACGCGGAGGTCTCGTCGAAGCGGTAGGTGAGCCATTCGGCGGCCAGGCGGCGGGCGAGTTCGAGGCCGACGACGCGCTGGCCGAAGGTCAGGATCTGCGCGTTGTTGGACAGGACCGCCCGCTCGACGGAGAAGGAGTCGTGGGCGGTGACGGCGCGGATGCCCTTGACCTTGTTGGCCGCGATGGCCACGCCGAGGCCGGTGCCGCACACCAGGAGGGCCCGGTCGGCCTCGCCGCGGGCGACCATCTCGGCGGCGGCGATGGCGACCTTGGGGTAGGCGGTGTGGCCGTCGGCGTCGACGCCGACGTCGGTGACCTCGGCGACCAGTGAACTGCCCAGCAGGTCCTGCTTGAGGGCTTCCTTGTACTGGTGGCCGGCGTCGTCGGATCCGACGACGATACGGAGCTTGTCGGTCATGGCGGCTTTCCTCAGTGCTGGTCGGACGGCTGGTCGGACGGGTCGTCGTGCTGGTGGTCGTGCTGGTGGTCGTGCTGGTGGCGATCGTGCGGGGCGTCGGGCAGGGCTCCGTGCACGGCGCGGGTGATGAGGGCGAGCGAGTGGGCGCCCGCGTCGGGGGTGCCGAGGGACTTCTCGGCGTGCGGCCGGGCGCGGCCCTTGCGGGGCAGCAGGTCCGCGGTGGCGGCGGCGGCCCTCCCGGCGGCGAGCGCGGCGCGCCGCCAGGCCTCGGGGAGCGGGTCGCCGGCGGCCGCGGCCTCGGCGAGGGTGCCGGCGAAGGGCACGAGGACGTCGACCATCGTCTTGTCGCCGACCTCGGCCCCGCCCAGGCGGCGTACGGCGTCGGAGGCCTCCGAGACTCCCCGGGCGACCGCCTCGGCGTCCGGGGTGTCCTGGTCGCCGAGTCGCGTACCGAGGGCGCGCAGGATGGTGCCCCACAGGGCGCCGGAGGTGCCGCCGGCCCGGTCGGCCCAGGCGTCCCCGGCGTGGACGAGCACGGTTCCGGCGCCGGCGCCCAGGTCGTGGGCACGGACCGCGGCCCGCAAAGCGGCGGTGGAGCCGCGCTGCATGCCGATGCCGTGATCGCCGTCGCCGGCCACGGCGTCGATGCGGCCGAGTTCGCCGGCGTGCGTGTCGACGGTGCCGGCCAGGGCGTTCAGGGCCGCGAGGACGGTGTCGGCGGCGGCGCGCGACCGCTCGGTGGCGGCCGGCACACGGGTGTCGTCCGTGGCCTCGGCGACGAAGGCCGCCCCGGCCGCCGCCTCCTGCGGGGCGGGCGCGCCCTTGCGGTACGCGGGTGCGTCGGCCGGGGCCCGCCACAGCTGCTCGAGGCGGTCGTCGAGCCAGGTCAGGGTGAGGGAGACGCCGGCCATGTCGAAGCTGGTGACGAGCTCGCCGACCTCGGGGTCGACGATGTCCACGCCCGCGTTGCCGAGCAGGGCCGCGACCTTGCGGTAGACGACGAACAGTTCCTCGTACTTGACCGAGCCCAGGCCGTTGAGTATCACCGCGGCGCGCTGTCCGGCGGGCGTGTCGACGTCCTCGGGGAGTTCCTCCAGGAGGGCGGTGACCATGAGCCGCGCCGCCTCGTCGGCGGTGGGCAGGGACTCCTCGCCGATGCCGGGCTCCCCGTGGATGCCGAGGCCGACGGCCATCCGGGCCTCGGGGACGGTGAACAGGGGGTGGTCGGCGCCGGGCAGGGTGCAGCCGGAGAAGGCGATGCCGAAGGAGCGGGTGCGGGCGTTGGCGTGCTCGGCGATGCGCAGCACCTCGTCCAGCGGCAGGCCCTCCTCGGCCGCCGCGGCGGCGGCCTTGAAGACGGGCAGGTCGCCGGCGATGCCGCGGCGCTTGGCCGACTCCTGCGGCCCGGCGGAGGAGATGTCGTCGGTGACGGCGAAGGTACGGGTCTCGATGCCGTCGCCGGCCAGACGTTCGGCGGCCTGCCCGAAGTGGAGCACGTCGCCCGCGTAGTTGCCGTACATCAGCAGGACGCCGGCGCCGCCGTGCGCGGACCGCGCCACGGAGCGGATCTGCCGGGCGGAGGGCGAGGCGAAGACGTTGCCGACGGCCGCGCCGTGCGCGAGGCCGCGGCCGACCAGTCCGGAGAAGGCCGGGTAGTGGCCCGATCCGCCGCCGACGACGACGGCGACCTGGCCCGCCGGGGTTCCGGCGGCGCGGACGACGCCGCCCGTGACGGGGCGCACCCAGCCGCGGTGGGCGGCGGCGAAGCCTTCGAGTGCCTCGTCGGCGAAGGCCGCGGGGTCGTTGAAGAGCCGGGTCATCGGAGGGCCTCCATGGGCTTGTGCTCTGCTGCGGGTTCCGGTTCGCCGGTGCCGCCCCGCCTGGAGAGCAGGAGCATCAGCGCGGCGGACAGGAGCATGAAGAAGCCGACCAGGTAGAGCGGGACGTAGTAGGCGCCGGTCCAGTCCTTGAGCCAGCCGGTGATGTAGCTGGACGCGAATCCGGCGACGTTGCCCGCGGTGTTGATGAGGGCGATGCCGGCGGCCGCCGCGGCTCCGGTCAGGAAGCGGGAGGGCAGGGACCAGAAGACGGGCAGGGCCGCGAAGATGGAGCAGGCGGTCACGGTGATCACGGCGACCGTGGCCGTCGGGGAGCCCATGTAGAGGGCGAGCGGGATGGTGACACCGCCGACCACGGCGGGTCCGGCCACGTGCCAGACGCGGGTGCCGTGCCTGGTGGCGTGGCGCGTCCAGAAGAACAGGACGATCGCGGCGGGCAGGTACGGGATGGCGGTGATCCAGGCCTTGTCCATCACGCTGAACGTGGTGCCGTACTGCTCCTGGAAGCCGTTGATGATCGTCGGCAGGAAGAAGGCGAGGGCGTACAGGCCGTAGACAAAGCCGAAGTAGATGAGGGCCAGGACCCAGACGCGGCCGCTGCCGAAGGCCGTCTTGAGGTGGCCCTTGGCGTGCTTGTCCTCATGGCCGGTCTTCTGCGCGTTCTCCGCGGCGAGTTCGCCGGTCAGCCAGGTGCGCTCGGCGGGCGTGAGCCACTTGGCGTCGGCGGGCCGGTCGACGAGGTAGAACCACGCGATGACACCCAGGAGGATCGCGGGCAGCGAGACGAACAGGAACATCACGCGCCAGCCCTCGAGGCCGAACAGGCCGTGCCGGCCGATCAGCCAGCCCGCCAGCGGGGCGCCGAAGACGGTGGTCAGCGGCTGCGCCAGGTAGAAGAGCCCGAGGATCTTGGTGCGGTGCCGGGAGGGCACCCACTGGCTGAGGAAAAGGATCGCGCCCGGGAAGAAGCCGGCTTCCGCCACGCCGAGGAGGAAGCGCAGGGTGTAGAGCTGGCCGGTGCTGTCCACCCAGGTGAACAGGAGCGAGACGATGCCCCAGGTCACCATGATGCGGGCCAGCCAGCGGCGGGCTCCGAACCGGTGCAGGGCCATGTTGCTGGGGACCTCGAGCACGATGTAGCCGAGGAAGAAGATCCCGGAGGCGAAGCCGAACTGGGCCGCGGTCAGGGCCAGGTCCTGGCCCATGCCGTTCGGCTCGGCGAATGAGACGGCTGTGCGGTCCAGGTAGTTCACGAAGAACATCAGTGCCACGAACGGCACGAGGCGGACTGAGACCTTCTTGATGGCAGTTCTCTCGACTGCCGCGGATGGCGCGTCGGCGACCATGGCGACTCCTCGGCTCGCCCGGACAGCTCCGTCCGGGGTGGGTCAGGCCGGACGGTTCGCCGAGCAGGCGGCCGACCGGAACGTTTTCACGCTATGTCGACGACTCAAATTGGTCACCAATTTACCAATGTGAGGACGGTCTCATCTTCGACCTTCTCGCAACTCTTGACAAACCCGGCGCCGGACCCGCCTTCGACCCCGAGGAACCGGCTGGTCAGCTCCTTGGGCGCCACATCTGGTTGACTGGTGACCGTGACCAGTCAGCCCGACGACCAGACCTCCGCGGCCGCCCCCGACCTCGCGCAACTGCTGCGTCCCGTGGTGCGCGAGTCCTCCGTCAGCGAGGTCGCCAAGCGGCTCCTCGACCACCTGTCGGCGGGCGACATCAAGCCCGGCACCCGGCTGCCCGCCGAGCGCCAGCTCGCCGAGGCGCTCGGTGTGGCCCGCTCCAGCGTCCGCGGGGCCCTGTCCGCCCTCGACGTGCTCGGCATCATCGAGATCCGGCCCGGCTCGGGCTCGTACGTGCGCGAGGGCACCTCGGAGTTCCTGCCCCGGGCGATCAACTGGGGACTGATGCTGGGGCAGCGGCGCACCCAGGACCTGGTGGAGGTGCGCACCTACCTGGAGGCGGTGTCCGCCCGCCTCGCCGCGGAGCGGGCGACGGACGAGGACCTGGCGCGTCTGGAGGAGCACCTGCGGCACATGCGGGCGGCGGGCGGCGACGCCAAGGCGTTCATCGACGCGGACATCGACTTCCACCTCGAGATGGCCCGCATCGCGCGCAACAGTGTGCTGAGCGACATCCTGCACAGCATCCGGGCGCTGCTGCAGGTGTGGATGGAGCGGGTCAGCGACATCGAGGGCACGGTGAGCGGCACGCTGTGCGAGCACGACGCGGTGCTGCGGGCCGTGCGGGCCCGCGACCCCGAGGCCGCGGACCGGGCGATGGCGGACCACATGGTGATGGCCAGCCGCCGGCTGCGGGAGTCCGTGGACGCCGAAGCCCCCTGAACCGGTTCCGGCCCGGTTTCGGCCGACCGCGCGACCAGCCACGGTCGGCCGGCGGACGAAGGCCGGTCGGGGGCGGCGGTCACGGCAGCAGGCGGCGTTCCTTGGCCGTGGCCACGGCACCCGCCCGTGTCTCCACCCCGAGCTTGGCGTAGATACGGCCCAGGTGCGTCTTCACCGTCGCCTCGCTGATGAACAGCGCCCGGGCGATGTCCCGGTTGCCGAGCCCTCGGGCGAGCTGCCCGAGGATGTCCCGCTCACGGTCGGTGAGCGCGGGCGGCGGCGTGCGCAGATTGGCCATCACCCGGCTGGCGACGGGCGGCGACAGCGTCGTACGCCCCTGCGCCGCCGCGTGGATCGCGGCGAACAGCTCCTCCGGCCGCTCGGCCTTGAGCAGGTACCCGGTCGCCCCGGCCTCGATCGCCCGGGTGATGTCGGCGTCGGTGTCGTACGTGGTCAGCACCAGGACGTGCGGGGCGGCCGGAGCGGCGGTCAGACGGCGGGTGGTCTCCGCCCCGTCCAGGCCCGCGCCCAGCTGCAGGTCCATCAGCACCACGTCGGGCGTGAGCCGTGCGGCCAGGGCGAGCGCCTCCTCGCCGGTCCCCGCCTGGCCCACCACCTCGATGTCGGGTTCGCTGTCGAGAAGGGCGAGCAGACCGGCCCGTACGACGACGTGGTCGTCGCAGACCAGGAGGCGTACGGGGCGCCGCCCGGCGGGGCGGGCCGGTCATCGCGGCGTCTCCCCGGTGGGCGGGGCGACCGGGACGACGGCGGTCAGGACGGCGCCCTCCCCCGGTGCGGACTCGATGGCCAGCGTGCCCCCGAGCTGCTGCATCCGGGCACGCATCGCCCGGATCCCATGTCCCCGCTCACCGGGCGGCTCACCGGTGACGGCCGCGGCGTCGAAGCCGTGCCCGTTGTCGGCGACGTCGAGGACCACCTGGTCGTCGAGCCGGGTGAGTGTGAGCGCCGTGGCCGTGGCGCCCGAGTGCTCCCGCACGTTGGCCAGCGCGCCCTGGGCGATGCGCAGGAGCGCGGACTGCGCGCGGTCCGGCAGCGGGGACGTGCGCCCGCCGCCGTCGATGTGCACGCGGACGGTCAGCGTCGAGCCCGACTCCCGCGCCGCGAGGGTACGCAGCGCCGCGTCGAGGCCGCCGCCCCGGGCGAGGTCGGCGGGTGCGAGGTCGTGCACGAAGCGGCGGGCCTCGGCGAGGTTGTGCTCGGTGACGGAGGTGGCCGTACGGACGTGGGTACGCGCCTTGGCCGGGTCGGTCTCCCAGGTCCGCAGCGCCGCCTGCAGCAGCATCTGCTGGCTCGACAGCCCCTGGGCGAGGGTGTCGTGGATCTCCATGGACAGCCGCTGGCGCTCGGCGAGGACGCCTTCGCGGCGTTCGGTGGCGGCCAGTTCGCGGCGGGTGCCGAGCAGGTCGTCGATGAGGGCGCGCTGCCGCGCCGCCTGGCGCCGCGTGTGCTCGAAGACCGCGGTCGCGAGGGCGGCGACGGCCGACGGGCCGATCACCAGGTCGAGGCTGAACCGGGGCGCCAGCGCGAGTTGCGCGAAGACGACGAGGAGTGTGAGGAACGTGACGAGGACGTACGCGGCGCCCCGCGGCAGGGCGCGCAGGGCGGTGTAGAACAGCGGCACCGCCACCCAGGCGAAGCTCGGCGCGCACAGGACGAGCACCGTCCAGGTGGCGACGACCGCGCCCAGCCGGATCAGCCGGGAGGCCGACGGCCGGGTGCCTGCGTCGCTCGGCACCGGAGGTGTTCTGCGGGTCAGGGCGGTGCCGGCCGCGTAGAGGGCGGCCAGTACGGCGGCCAGGCCGATCACCCAGGGTGCGCGGGGCTCCGCCGCGTGGCGCTGGACGTAACGGGTCAGGCAGGTGGCCAGCAGCACGTAGAAGACGACGTGCATGACCACGGCCAGCCGGCGCTCGTCCCGGGCCGGGCCGTCGTCCGCGGGGGAACCTCTGTCGTCGGGCCGCACATACACCTCCTGAACCGGTCGAACACCTTCATTCTCGCCCAGGGGCACGGCCCGCGGGTCAACCGATCGGCTGATGCCCGTGTCGGCCGTCCCGCGTGCCGGGTGCAGCCGAACCGTCGACCGGTCGGCGCCCGTCGCGGACCCACGATGGATGGCAGAGCGGGCGGCCCGCACGGCCAGGGCCCGCCACCATCCGCGTATCCACGTAGACCTCCAGGAGTGGGCAGCCATGCAGCACGTCAAGAAGACCTCCCGTCGTACCCGCGTCGTCACCGGTGGCGCCCTGGTCGCCGCGGTCGCCCTCGGCGGCGTCGGCGCCTACTCGGCGAGCGCCTCCTCCACGGCGCCCGCCGCCCGGGCCGCGGTCGCGGCCGATGCCACGGACAAGAACCTGACGCGGTCCACCCACCTGACGGTCGACGCCGCCGACCGGGCCGCGCGGGCGGCGCTCGACGCGGCGCGCAAGGACAACCAGCGCGTCTCCGTCGCCGTCGTCGACCGCGACGGCAACACGGTGGTGACCCTGCGCGGCGACGGCGCCGGCCCGCAGTCCTACGAGTCGGCCGTGAAGAAGGCGTACACGGCGGTGTCGTGGAACGCGCCGACCTCGGAGCTGGCCAAGCGCTTGGAGCAGGTCCCGAACCTCAAGGACATCCCCGGCACCCTGTTCCTCGCGGGCGGGGCGCCGGTCACCGCGAAGGACGCGCCGGTCGCGGGCATCGGCGTGGCGGGCGCGCCGTCCGGCGACCTCGACGAGAAGTACGCGCGGGCCGGCGTCGCGGCGACCGGCAGGTAAGTCGTTCGCCCGCCCGGACGTCGGACCGCTACCGTGCTCACGTGATGACCGCCGACGACGTGCTGTCCGTCCTCTCCGTGCTGCGTGACGCGGACGTCGACGTCTGGGTGGGCGGCGGGTGGGGCATCGACGCCCTGGTCGGTGAGCAGACGCGTCGCCACCGTGACCTGGACCTGATGCACCGCGAGGACCAGGAGCGGGCGGTCGTCGCGGCCCTCGCCGAGGCGGGGTTCGCCGAGACGCTCGACCGGCGTCCCGTGCGGTTCGTGGTCGCGGACGCGCGCGGGCGCGAGATCGACCTGCACCCGCTGGTCTTCGCGCCGGACGGGTCGGCGGTGCAGGCGTCCTCGGACCCGCACCGCCCCTTCGCCTATCCCGCGCCGTGCTTCGTCAGCGGCACCGTCCGGGGCGCGGCCGTTCCCTGTCTGTCGGCGGAGCAGCAGGTCTACTTCCACCAGGGGTACGAACCGGCCGCCCGCGACCGGCACGACATGGCGCAGTTGCGACGGGTCTTCGGGATCGCCACCCACTTCTGACCGGGTGGCGGCCGGTGGGCGCTCAACTCCGCAGCCACACCGCCGTGTCGGAGGGCAGCCTGCCGTCGGGGTCCAGCGGTCCGCTGGAGAGCAGGACCTCCGTGTGGTCGGGCAGGGTGGCCGCGGCGGCGGCCAGGTTCGTCACGCAGAGCAGGTCCGGGGAACGGCGGAAGGTGAGGACGCCGTCGTCGGCGGGCAGCCACTCCAACGGGCCGTCACCGAGGGCCGGGTCGGCGCGGCGCAGTTCCAGCGCGGCGCGGTAGAGGTTCAGCATGGACCGCGGGTCGTCGGCCTGGCGGTCGGCGGCGTAGCCGGACCAGCCGTCCGGCTGCGGCAGCCAGGGTTCGGTGCGTGCGCCGAAGCCGGCGTACGGGGCGTCGGCCGTCCACGGCAGCGGCACGCGGCAGCCGTCACGGCCTGGATCGGTGCCGCCTGAGCGGAAGTGCATCGGGTCCTGGATGCGGTCACGGGGTATCTCCACCTCGGGCAGACCCAGCTCCTCGCCCTGGTAGAGGTAGACCGAGCCGGGCAGCGCGAGGGTGAGCAGGGCGGCGGCACGGGCCCGGCGGGTGCCGAGCCGCAGGTCGGTCGGGGTGCCGAAGGTCTTGGTGGCGAAGTCGAACCCGGTGTCGTGGCGCCCGTAGCGGGTGACCGTGCGCGTGACGTCGTGGTTGCACAGCACCCAGGTGGCCGGCGCCCCGACCGGGGCGTGTTCGGCGAGGGTGTCGTCGATGGCGGCGCGCAGCCGGTCCGCGTCCCAGGGGCAGGACAGGAAGGTGAAGTTGAACGCGGTGTGCAGTTCGTCGGGGCGCAGGTAGCGGGCGAAGCGTTCGGAGTCCGGCAGCCACACCTCACCGACGAAGACGCCGCCGTACTCGTCGGCGATCCGCCGCCAGGAGCGGTAGATCTCGTGCAGGTCGTCCCGGTCGATGTACGGGTGGGGGTCGCGGCCCTCCACGAACTCGGGCAGGTCCGGGTCCTTGGCGGGCAGCGCGGCGGAGTCGATGCGTACGCCCGCCACGCCCCGCTCGAACCAGAACCGCAGCACCTCCTCGTGCTCCTCCCGCACGGCCGGGTGGGCCCAGTTGAGGTCAGGCTGCTGCGGGGTGAACAGGTGCAGGTACCACTCGCCGTCCTCGACCCGGGTCCAGGTCTGTCCGGAGAACTGCGACGGCCAGTCGTTGGGCGGGAGTTCGCCGTGTGCGCCGCGGCCGGGACGGAAGTGGAAGAGCTTGCGCTCCGGGCTGCCGGGACCGGCGGCGAGCGCGGCACGGAACCAGGCGTGCTGGTCGGAGACGTGGTTGGGCACGATGTCGACGATGGTGCGGATGCCGAGCCCGCGGGCCTCGGCGATCAGCCGCTCGGCCTCGTCGAGGTCGCCGAAGGCGGGGTCGATGGTGCGGTAGTCGGCGACGTCGTAGCCGCCGTCGGCGAGCGGGGACAGGTACCAGGGGGTGAACCAGATCGCGTCGACGCCCAGTTCGGCGAGGTAGGGCAATCTCGACCGTACGCCCGCGAGGTCCCCGGTGCCGTCACCGTCGCCGTCGGCGAAGCTGCGCGGGTACACCTGGTAGATGGCGGCGCCGCGCCACCAGTCGTCGGTGTGGCCGGGGGTCGTCGTACCGGGCTCAGGGGCTGCCACGTGTCGGTCCTTTCGGGGCAGGGGTGGTTCTCCGCCGCCGCCCCGGACAGCGAGGCGTCGGGAACGGGGCGGCGGCGGAGGATCGGTGGGGGCACCGTGTGGGGTTCGCCGCGGGGGGTCGCGGGGGTCGCGGGGGTGGTGCCCGGACGGTGTGCTGTCGCTGCGCGTGCCCGGTCAGCCCTTGAGGCCGCCGGCCGTCAGGCCGCTCATGATGTTGCGCTGGAAGAGGAGGAAGAGGAGGAGCGTGGGCAGGGACGCGATGGTCAGCGCGGCGATCAGCACGTTCTCGGGCACGCTGGTGGCGAGCGAGTAGATGCCGACGGCGAGGGTCTGCTTCGACGGGTCGGGCAGGACCAGCATCGGCCAGAGGAAGTCCTTCCAGACGCCGACGACGGCGAAGATGGACACGACACCGAGGATGGGCCGGGAGACCGGCAGCACGATGGACCACAGGACGCGCAGGGAGCCGGCGCCGTCCATCGACGCCGCGTCCAGCAGTTCCTTGGGGATCGAGTCGAAGAACCGCTTGAGCAGGAAGATGTTGAACGCGTTGGTGACCGACGGGAGCCAGATCGCCCAGGGCGAGTTGAGCAGGTTGCGCTGGACGATCGGCACGTCCAGCGCGGTGAGGTACTGCGGTACGACGAGGACGGTCGCCGGGATCATCAGCGTGGCGAGCATCAGGCCGAGGATCGCCTTGCCCAGTACGGGCCGCAGTCTGGACAGCGAGTAGGCGGCGGCCACGTCGAGCACCAGCTGGAAGGCGAGCGCGCCGAACGCGTAGTAGAGGGTGTTCAGCAGGAGTTTGGCCAGGTCCATCACTTCCCAGGCGCGTCGGTAGTTCTCCGCGTGGACGGAGCCCGGCACCCAGGTCGGCGGGGTCTGGACGGCTTCCTGGGTGGTCTTGAGCCCGCTGGACACCATCCAGTACAGCGGGCCGAGGAAGGCCAGCGTGAACAGGACGACGACGAGCGCGAAGCACACCCAGTACAGGGCCTTGCCGCGCGGGCGGGCCAGCTGGGCGGGTGAGATGAGCGTGCGAGTGGACATGTCCTTGTCTCCCCCGGTCCTAGTCCTGGTCGGCGCGGTTGAGCTTGGTGTAGACGGCCGAGAAGCCGGCCAGCAGGACGAGCAGGAGCAGGCCGAGTGCCGCCGCGGCGCCGTAGTTGTTGAAGTTGAAGGCGTACTGGTAGATCAGGTACACGACGGTGGTGGTGGACCCCTCCGGCCCGGCGCCGCCGGTGAGCAGGAACGGCTCGATGAAGACCTGCATGGTGGCGATGATCTGCATGAGGAGCATCAGCAGCAGGATGAGCCTGGTCTGCGGGACGGTGACGTGCCACACCTTGCGCAGCAGGCCCGCGCCGTCGAGTTCGGCGGCCTCGTACAGCTCGCCCGGCACACCTTGGAGTGCGGCGAGGTAGACGAGTGTCGCGCCGCCCATGTTCATCCAGGTCGAGGCCACGACCACGGAGAGCATGGCGGTGTCCGGATCCTGGAGCCACTGCTGGGCGGGGACGCCGAAGACGCCGAGCACCTCGTTGAACATGCCGTACCCGGGGTCGTACAGGTACTTGAAGAGCAGGACCGACGCGGTCGGCGGGAGCATCACGGGTAGGTAGACCAGGAGCCTCAGGTAGCCCTGGCCGTGCCGGAACTCGTTGATGACCAGGGCGGTGAGGAACGGTACGACGAAGCCGAGGAGCAGCGCCAGTACGGTGAACCACAGGGTGTTGCGCCAGGCCTGGCCGAAGGCCGGGTCGTTCCAGACGGTGACGAAGTTGTCCCAGCCCACCCAGCTGACGCGGCCGTCCTCGGTCTTCTGGAAGGCGAGGAGGAACTCCCGGACGATCGGGTACCAGGAGAAGAAGGCGAAGCACAGGACCGCGCCGACGAGGAAGCCGTGGGCGGCGAGGTTGCGGCGCAGTGCCTTGCCGAACCCGCCATCCCGGAGACGTGGGGCACGGGCACGGGACCTGCGGGGACGGCGGTCCCTGACCGCCGGGTCCTTGGTGAGGGTGGGGGCCGACATGCTCGCTCCTTGACGTGCTGCGGCGGCGCGCGGACGGGCCGGGCGGTGTGGTGGCACCGCCCGGCCGCCGCACGGTCACTGGGTGGCGAGGACCTGGTTGACCTGGGACTCGGCGGTGGACAGGAGCTTGTCGATGTCGGCGTCCTTGTTGGTGAGGATGCCGGACATGACGTTGTCGAGGACCTTGTAGATCTCCTGGGCCTTCGGCGGCTCGGCCTTGCCGGGGACCGGGTTGTCGGTGAAGGCCTTGAAGTTCTCCACCGGCATGGTGGCGAACTCCTTGCGGGCGGCGTCGTCCTTGGTCTTGGAGCCGTTCAGCCACAGGTTGGGCTGCGGGAGTCCCACGGGGAGGTCGTCCGCCTTGTGGCGCTTCCAGTCGTACTGCCCCTTGCCGACCGTGGTGAACTTGAAGTTCAGCCAGGCGACGGCGGCCTTGACCTTGTCGGCCGAAATACCCTTCTTGATCATGTAGTTGTTGCCGCCGGCGAGCGTGTTCTCGCCGCCCGGTATGGGCCCCATGCCGAAGTTCTCGTACTTGGCGCCGAGTTGCTGGACCATGTACGTGACGTCGTCGGGCGCGGCGAGGAACATGCCCAGCTTGTCGGTGGCGATCTGCTTCTGGAGGTCGCCCCACTTCAGCAGCTGGGTCTTGCCCATGGAGTCGTCGTCCCAGCGCATGGCGTGCAGGTTCTTCGCGACCTTCTTGCCGATGTCGCTGTTGAAGGCGGCCTTCTTGCCGCTCGCGTCGACGACGTCGCCCCCGAGGCTGTACATCTGCGCGGTGAAGTGCCAGCCACCGGTGTTGGCCGCGCTGTACTCGCCGAAGCCGGCGACGCCGCCGCCGAGGCCCGCGATCTTCTTGGCCGCGGTGCGGACCTCGTCCCAGGTCTTCGGCGGGGCGTCCGGGTCGAGGCCGGCCTCCGTGAAGAGCTTGCGGTTGACGAGCAGGCCCATGCGGTAGTTGCTGGTGGGCAGGCCGTAGAGCTTGCCGTCCTTCTTCAGCGAGCCGAGGACGTCGGGGTCGATGTCCCCCAGCAGCGGGACGCTCTTGTCGTTGACGTACGCGGTGATGTCCTGGGCGCCGTCGTTGTCGAGGACCTGCGGGAGGTCGGTGAAGTAGGTGTAGAACACGTCGGGTTGGGACTTCGCCTTGAGCATCGCGGTGAAGCGCGGCGGCTCGAGACACTGTCCCGGCGTGGAGCGGCCCTCGACCGTGACCTTCGGGTACTTCTTGTTGAACTCCTTGACGTCCTCGTTCCACTGCTTGAGCTCGGCCGCCTTCGCCGCGGGGGGCATGCAGTCGATGGTGATGGACACCTTGGTCTTCGGGTCCAGGGGTGCGGCGGGGTCGGCTTTCGCGTTGCTCGAGCCGTTGTCGCCGTCGTCGTCGCTGCTGCTGCTCGTGCCGCAGGCGGCGAGTGCCGTCAGCGTGAGCGCGGAGGCGAGGGTGACCGCGCCGGCGCGGCGGGTGCGGCGGAACCGAGCTCTACTCATGGGTGGTCCCCTTCGGGCATGAACGTGGAGGGCGCCCTCATCGCCGGTGCGAGGTGGCGCGCCGCACACTCAACCACCGTGAACAGATGACCGCAATATCTCGCGCAGCTTTCGTAAATGTTTGACAGCAGGACGCATACGAGTGATCTCAGCGGGGTGCCCGCGCGCAAGCGAAAGCGCGGTGCGGCCGGGTCCGGCCGCACCGCGCTCGGGTCGTACGGACTACCCCCGGGGGGCCTGCGTCGTCGAGCCGCGGACCACCAGCTCCGGCTCGAACAGCAGCTCGCCGGGCTGGACCTCGGCGCCCTGGATCTGGGCGCACAGCAGGTCCACCGCGGCCCGCCCCATGGCCTCGACGGGCTGGCGCACCGTGGTCAGCGGGGGTTCGGTGCAGTTCATGAAGGCGGAGTCGTCGTAGCCGACGACGGAGACCTGCTCGGGGACGGCGAGGCCGCGCCTGCGGGCCGCCCGGATGGCACCGAGCGCGAGCGGGTCGCTGGCGCAGATGACGCCGGTGACACCGCGCCCCAGCAGGCGGGTCGTCGCCGCCTGGCCGCCCTCCAGGGAGAACATCGACCGTTCCACGTACGCGTCGGGCAGCGATCCGCCGGCCGCTTCGGCGGCGGCCCGGGCGGCGGCCAGCTTGCGCCGGGAGGGAATGTGGTCGCCGGGACCGAGGACCACGCCGATGCGCTCGTGCCCCAGCAGGGTGAGGTGGCGCCAGGCCTGCTCGACCGCCACGGCGTCGTCGCAGGAGACGCAGGGGAAGTCGAGCCCTTCGATGGGGGCGTTGATCAGCACGACCGGGATGCGCCGTTCGGCGAGCTGCCGGTAGTGGTCGTGCGGCGCATCCGCCTGCGCGAACAGGCCGCCGCCGGCGAACACCACACCGGACACGTGCTGCTGGAGCAGCAGTTCGACGTAGTCCGCCTCGGAGACGCCGCCCTTGGTCTGCGTGCACAGCACGGGGGTGAGCCCCTGCTGGGCCAGCGCGCCGCCGATGACCTCGGCGAACAGGGGGAAGATGGGGTTCTGCAGCTCGGGCAGGACCAGGCCGACCAGCCGCGCGCGCTCGCCGCGCAGCTGGGTGGGACGCTCGTAGCCGAGGACGTCGAGCGCGGTGAGCACGGACTGCCGGGTGGCGTCCGAGACCCCGGGCTTGCCGTTGAGGACCCGGCTGACCGTGGCCTCGCTGACTCCCACCTTCTTGGCTACCTGAGCAAGTCGTCGCGTCATGAGCGCAAGGCTAGCGCAAGCCGCGCAAACGGCTTGCGCCAACCTTGGAGCCTCCTTCCGGCCGGTGTCAGGGGTTGACGTTGATCTTGAAGGTGGAGGTGGTGTTGCGGACGTCCACGGCGTTGCCGCCGAACCTCAGGCCGTTGAAGGTGACCTCACCGACCGCCGGACCCTGACCCTGTTCCGGCAGCTCGTTGGCCCACAGTCCGAAGCCGGACTTCGCGTCGTAGGCGTCCCCGCTCCTGCGGGCCCCCGTGATCGAGATGTCCGTGAGGACCGTGTCCTTGATCGGGTTGATCGGCCGCCCGCCCGTGTCGTACTGGGTCTGGAACATGATCCCGCTGTAGGTCGGGTCCACGATGTCCACGTCGTTGACGCGGATGCCCTGGAAGACCTTCGAGGCGGAGAACAGCCAGATGCCGGGGAAGGTCTGGTTGCCCCAGAAGTGGCCGCCGGAACGGACCACCGAGACGTTCTCGACGGTCGTGGGAGAGGTGCCGAACCCGTTCATCGGGTAGCCGAAGTCCAGCGAGCTGATCGTGATGCCCGAGTAGACCAGGGTGTCGGCGATGTGGATGTTGCGGAACGTGTTGTCGTAACCGCCGTAGACGGCGACGCCCGCGGCCCGCCAGGTGAGGATCGAGGTCAGGTTCTCGTAGAGGTTGTCCTTCATGTCGGCGCCGCCCGCGTCGATCGCGGAGAACAGCGCGAAGCTGTCGTCGCCTGAGGCCCGGGACTCGCTGTTGACCACGCGGTTGTCCGTCGAACCGTTGGTCATGTTGACGCCGTCGGCGAACGTGTTGCGGATGCGCGCATCGCTGATCGTCACACGGTCGGTGTTGGCTCCCCAGTAGAGGCAGACCATGTGCTCGGTCCAGGTGTTGTCGATGACCATGTCCGACACGTTCGCGAAGTCGAACACCTTGCCGGGCCCGTCGATGCGGGAGGTGTAGTTGCCGAAGTAGGCGAAGTTCTTGAACGCGGACCCCTTGGCGGAGTTCTCCGCCCGGAAGCCGATGTCGGTGTTGTCCTGGCCCGACGGGGCGTGGAACTGCGTGTACCAGGGCCCGGCGCCGACCACCTGCACGGCCTTGCCGTAGACCTGGAACTTGCTCGACGTCTCGTAGTCGCCGGGCGGCAGGTAGACCCCGGTGAGCTTGCCGGTGGTGTCCATGCGGACCCGGTCGAGGGCGTTCTGCACGTCCTGGTGCCCGAAACCGGCCGGGACGGCGTACGCGGCCGGGTCCGGGTTGGCGACCGGCGCGACCTTCTCCAGACTGACGAAGTCGATCGCGTAGCGGGAGGTGTTGGCCGTGTCCTTCTGCAGCCGGATCTTCGCGCCCTCCGGGACGGTCTCGCCCAGCATCAGGTGCGCCTCGTCGTAGATGTGGCGCGGGGCACCCGCGGACGGCGAGTTGCCCGGTCCCGACTCCGCCCCGTACAGCCAGGCGTACTTCGAGGTGAGCGGCAGCGCCTTGCGGAAGGTGCCGTCGACGTAGACGTCGAGAGTGGCGTCGATCCCGCCGCCGCCCGCGGAGTCCGGGATGGAGAAGCGGGTGACCAGCGTGTTCGTGGCGGCCTTGGTGGTGAACTCCACGTACTCACCGGTGCTGTCGAGGGTGACCGCCTTACGGCCCGACGCCTCGCCCGCGAGGTCGCCGACGGTCCGGTTGGGCCCGACGGTGGCCGCGCCGCCGCCGGTGGTGCCGTCCTCCGCCTCGTACATGTCGTAGGGCATGTCGGCGCCGCGTCCGACGAACAGGGACTGGGTGGCGCTGTTGTTCTCCCGCTTGACCGGGAGTTCGTTGGCGTCGGCGGCGACGGTGGTGCGTACCGTGTACGAGCCGTTGGCGGCGGTCCAGGTGCCGAGCGTGACGGCCCCGCTCGTGGCACCCGCGGCGATCGTGCCGTCGTACGAGCCGGTCAGGGTCCGCACGGTGGCGCCCTTGGAGTCGACGAGCGCGACGGTGAGACCGTGCGCGCCGCCCGCCGAGGCGGTGGTGCCCTGGTTGCGCACGGCGACCTTGAAGGTGACGGTGTCGCCGTCCGCCGGGCCGGACGGTGTGGTGGTCGGGACCGGCACCAGGTCGGAGCTGCTGACCGGCCGCACGACGAGTGGAGTGGGGCTGGTGTAGGTGTTGTTGGTCTCGTTCTGCTCGATGACCGCTCCGGCTTCGTCGGCCACGGCGCTGAGCTGATAGGTGCCCGCGTCGCGTGCCCCGATGGAGGCGCTGACGGTCCGGGTCGCGCCGGCCGCGAGGGCGGCGACGGCCGCCGTGGCGACCTTGGTGCCGCCCAGCCGCAGTGCGAGGGAGCTGGCGGGTGCGGCGGCCTCGCCGCTGTTGCGGACGGTGGCGGTGAGGGTGATCTCGTCGGACTCGACCGGTGAGGCGGGCGCGGCGGTCAGCGCGGTGACCTCCAGGTCCGGGTTGGGCGCCGCGGTGCCGATCACCTGGAACTCGGCGAGCTGCCCGGCCGGCGCGCCCGTGTTGGAGGTGAAGCGCAGCTGCACGTCGGCCACGCGCGCGGTGACGGGCACGGTGACGGTGTTGCCGCTCGACGGGCTGAAGGCGTAGTCCTTGGCGGCGACCAGACTCGTGTGGCCGGTGGCGTCCTGCTCGCGGCCGAGGACCTGGATGTTCTGGGTGCGGGCGCCCCAGGAGCTGTCCGGGTTGAGTTTGAGGACGAGCGAGGAGACGTCGGCGTTCGCACCGAGCTTCACGGTGAGGGTGGCGGGGTGACCGGAGCCCTCCCAGTAGGTGGAGGTGCTGTTGTCGTTGGCGTTCTCGGCGGCGAAGGTGTGCACGGTCGAGGAGGCCGTGATCGGCTTGCCGACCGCGAGGTTGGAGCCGGGGCCCGACGTGCCGTTGCGGGTCACGGTGTTGCTGTTGCCGGAGACGTTGCCGGCCGCGTCCTTGGCCCGCACGAAGTAGGAGACCGTGGCACTCGCGGAACGGTTGTCGGTGTACGTGGTGACCGCGCCGCCGACCGTGGTGAGCAGGCTGTTGTCGGCGTACACCTCGTAGCCGGTGACGCCGGTGTTGTCGCTGGAGGCGTTCCAGGCGAGCCTGATCTGCCCGGCGGCCGGTTCGGTGAGGGCCAGGTTCGCGGGGGCCGTGGGTGCCTGGGTGTCACCGCTCTCCCCGCGGCGGGTGACCGTGTTGCTGTTGCCGGAGACGTTGCCGGCGGCGTCCTTGGCGCGCACGAAGTAGGAGACCGTGGCACCGGCGGGACGGTTGTCGGTGTACGTGGTGACCGTGCCCGCGACGCTGGTGAGCAGCTCGTTGTCGGCGTACACGTCGTAGCCGGTCACGCCGGTGTTGTCGTCGGACGCCTTCCAGGTCAGCCGGATCTGCCCGGTGGCGGGCTCGGTGTAGGCGAGGTCCGCGGGCGCGCCCGGCGCCTGGGTGTCGCCGGTCGCCGGCCCGTAGACCTCGAGTTCGGACAGCTGGGCGGCGGGCTGGACGGTGTTGGCGGTGACCAGGACCCGCACGTACCGGGTGGTGGTCGCGTCGAAGGAGACCGTCACCGAGTTGCCGTTCCCCGGGGCGAACGCGTAGGCCTTGGAGGCGGTCAGGTCGGAGAAGTCCGCGCCGTTGGCACTGCCCTGGATCTTCAGGGTCTGGCTGCGGGCTCCCCAGCCGTCGGGCAGCCGCAGGACGACCCGGTCGACGCGCACGGAGGAGCCGAGGTCGGCCTGGATCCACTGCGGCAGGTCGTTGTTGCGGCTCTCCCAGTAGCTGGCCTTGTTGCCGTCGGCCGCGTTGGCCGGCACATACGTCTCGTTGTGGCTGGCGGCGGTGAGGGTGCGGCCACGGGCCAGGTTCACCGACGAGTCACCGGCCTCGCGGACCTCCAGTGCGGAGAGCTGGGCGGCCTGCCAGCCGGTGTTGGCGGTGATCTCGATGCGTACGTGCCGGGTCTGCGTGGCGGGGAAGGCCACCGTCACGGTGTTGGCGCTGCCGGGGCTGAAGGCGTACGAGGCTGAGGACTTCAGCGTGCTGAAGCTGGTGCCGTCCGCGCTGCCCTGCACGGACAGGGTCTGGCTGCGGCTCTCCCAGCCGGTCGGCAGTTTCAGCACCACCTCGTCCACCCGGGCGGTGGTGCCCAGGTCCGTCTGGACCCACTGGGGCAGGCTGCTCCCGGCGCTCTGCCAGTACGTTCCCTGGTCGCCGTCGGTGATGTTGCGGGCCGCGTACTCGGCGTGCGAACTGCTGGCGGTGGCGGGCCGTCCGGCGGCGAGGTCGGGCCCGGCGGCCGCGGCGGCGGTCAGTACGGGCAGGCCGAGCAGGAACAGGGCGGTCGAGAGGACGGCGGCAATCCCCCGCCATCCCCGGCGTTGAGGTCTCATGTGTCCCCGATCTCCGTCCCGGTCCGGGTCTGGGCGGCGCCGGGGCGACTGTGTGAGTGGGTGTCCGTCGCGCTCTAATGTGCGGAAGTGGCGCCATCTTTTGCGACGATCGATCAGAGAGTTGCAGACACCTGCCGATACGTCTATGGCGTGAACACGCCTAAATCGCGGTCCGTCCACCCTGCTTCAGCAGGCACGGCACCGCATCGGCCACTTGCGTGCGGATCGTCATGAAAGCGCAAGTGGGGCCGCAAGTGATGCAAGCCGTTTTCACCTCAACTACCGCTGCTACCGGGACCGTTGACAAAGCGGAGACGGACTAGAACTCTGTTGGCACAGTTTCCGCAAAGAATCGACTGAGCAGCTCAATTTGCGCGCAACGCCGGTGCATTCCTCGACGGACGCTCCCTCCTTCCCCCCGTGCCTGCCCCGGCCCGCTCGACGCTCTCCCGCTCCCCCACGGAACAGAGGACCCCCATGAGATGGAGACCCCCAGGCCGCCGGTCACTGACCGGCGCCGTCATCGCCGCGCTCATGACGACCGGGCTGATACCGCTGGCCTTCACGCCGAACGCCCTGGCGGCCGCTCCGGCCGGGGCCGAGCGGCCGAAGGCGGCGGCCGCCGTCAACCTCGCGCTCGGGCGGCCGGCCACCGCGGGCGGTGCGAACGGCCCGTACACCGCCGGGAACGTCACCGACGGCGCCCAGGCGTCCTACTGGGAGGGGCCGACCGGGTCCTTCCCGCAGTGGGTCCAGGTCGACCTCGGCGCCACCCGCACCGTCGACCGGGTGGTGCTCAAGCTTCCCGCCGCCTGGGAGAGCCGCAACCAGACGCTGTCACTGCAGGGCAGCACCGACGGCTCCGCCTTCCGCACCCTCGCCGCTTCGGCCGGCCGGGCGTTCGGCCCCGCACAGGCCAACACCGTCCCGATCGACCTCGCCTCCCCCGCCGAGGCGCGCTACGTCCGGGTGAACATCACCGGGAACACCGGCTGGAACGCCGCGCAGCTCTCCGAGCTGGAGGTGATCGGCGACGACGGCGGCACGACCCCGCCGCCCACCGGCACCAACCTGGCCCGCAACAAGCCGGTCGAGGCCACCTCGTCGGTCCAGTCGTACGTCGCCGCCAACGCCACCGACGACTCCACCTCCACCTACTGGGAGGCGGCGGGCCACCCCTCCGACCTGACCGTGAAGCTCGGCTCCGACGCGGACGTCAGCGCCGTCGTGGTCAAGCTCAATCCGGACCAGGCGTGGGGCGCCCGCACCCAGGCCGTCCAGGTGCTCGGCCGGGCGAACTCGGCCAGTGCCTTCACCTCGCTGCGCGACCGCGCCGACTACGCCTTCAGCCCGTCCAGGGACAACAACTCGGTGACCGTCCCGGTCACCGGCCGCGTGTCCGACGTACGACTGCGGTTCTTCTCCAACACCGGGGCGCCCGGCGGCCAGGTCGCCGAGTTCCAGGTCGTCGGCACCGCAGCGCCCGCGCCCGACCTGACCGTCACGGGACTGGACTGGACGCCCGCCTCCCCCTCCGAGCGGGACGCGGTGACCGTGAACGCCACCGTCCGCAACGCGGGTACGGCACGCTCGGCCGCCACGACCGTCGAGGCCAGTCTGGAGGGCACGGTCGCCGGCAGCGGCAATGTACCCGCGCTCGACGCGGGCGCGTCCGCCACCGTGGCCGTCGCCGCGGACACCCGTCCGGCCGGTGACTACTCGGTCTCCGCGGTGGTCGACCCGCGCGGCACGGTCGCCGAACTCGACGACGGCAACAACAGCCGCACCGCCGCGACCCGGCTGGTCGTCGGGCGGGCTCCCGGCCCCGACCTGGAGGTCGGCGGCATCACCACCAGCCCGGCCAACCCGGCCGTCGGCTCGTCCGTCTCCTTCACCGTGGCCGTGCACAACCGCGGCACCACCGCCGCGGCCGGCTCCGTGACCAGGCTCCAGGTCGGCTCCACCACGCTCAACGGCACCACCGGCCAGATCGCGGCCGGAGCCACGGCCAACGTGGCGATCAGCGGGACGTGGACGGCGACCGGCGGCGGGGCTACTCTCAGCGCGACCGCCGACGCCACCGGCGTCGTCGACGAGACCAACGAGAACAACAACGTGTTCGCCAAGTCCCTCGTGGTGGGCCGCGGCGCCGCCGTCCCGTACACCGAACTGGAGGCGGAGGACGGCCGTTACCAGGGCACCCTCCTCACCGCCGACGCCAAGCGGACCTTCGGGCACACCAACTTCGCCACCGAGTCCTCGGGCCGCAGGTCCGTCCGCCTGAACTCCACCGGTCAGTTCGTCGAGTTCACCTCGACCACACCCTCCAACTCCCTCGTGGTGCGCAACTCGATCCCGGACGCCGCGAGCGGTGGCGGGGCGTCGGCCACCATCAGCCTGTACGCCGACGACACCTTCGTACGGAAGCTGGACCTGTCGTCGAAGCACAGCTGGCTGTACGGGACCACCGACGACCCCGAAGGGCTGACCAACACCCCCGGCAGCGACGCCCGGCGGCTCTTCGACGAGTCGCACGCGCTGCTGACGCAGACCTACCCCGCGGGCACCAGGTTCCGTCTGCAGCGGGACGCGGGTGACACGGCCGCGTTCTACGTCATCGACCTGGTCGACCTGGAGCAGGTCGCGCCCGCGGCCGACAAGCCGGCGAACTGCACGTCCATCACCGAGTACGGGGCCGTCCCGAACGACGGACTCGACGACACCGACGCCCTCCAGCGGGCGGTCACCGCCGACCAGAACGGCCAGATCTCCTGCGTGTGGATCCCGTCCGGCCAGTGGCGCCAGGAACAGAAGATCCTCACCGACGACCCGCTGAACCGCGGCCAGTACAACCAGGTCGGCATCCGGGACGTCACCGTCAAGGGCGCGGGCATGTGGCACTCCCAGCTCTACACGCTCACCCCGCCCCACCAGGCGGGCGGCATCAACCATCCGCACGAGGGCAACTTCGGCTTCGACATCGACCACAACACCCAGATCTCCGACATCGCCATCTTCGGCTCGGGCACCATCCGCGGCGGTGACGGCAACGCCGAGGGCGGTGTGGGTCTCAACGGCCGCTTCGGCAAGGGCACGAAGATCACCAACGTGTGGATCGAGCACGCCAACGTCGGCGTGTGGGCCGGCCGCGACTACTCCAACATCCCCGAACTGTGGGGCCCCGGCGACGGGCTGGAGTTCTCCGGCGTACGCATCCGCAACACCTACGCCGACGGCGTCAACTTCGCCAACGGCACCCGCAACTCCACCGTGTACAACTCGTCCTTCCGCAACACCGGCGACGACGCGCTCGCCGTCTGGTCGAGCAAGTACGTCAAGGACACCTCGGTGGACGTCGGCCACGACAACCACTTCCGCAACAACACGATCCAGCTGCCGTGGCGGGCCAACGGCATCGCGGTGTACGGCGGTTACGGCAACACCATCGAGAACAACGTCGTCGCCGACACCATGAACTACCCGGGCATCATGCTGGCCACGGACCACGACCCGCTGCCGTTCTCCGGGCAGACCCTCATCGCGGGCAACGCCCTGCACCGCACGGGCGGCGCGTTCTGGAACGAGGACCAGGAGTTCGGCGCCATCACGCTCTTCGCGCAGGGCCAGGACATCCCGGGGGTGACCATCCGTGACACCGAGATCCTCGACTCGACGTACGACGGCATCCAGTTCAAGACGGGGGGCGGCACGATGCCGGGCGTGAAGATCACCGATGTGCGGATCGACGGGTCCAGGAACGGCTCGGGCATCCTCGCGATGAGCGGGGCGCGCGGCAGCGCCGCCCTGACGAACGTCACGATCACCGACTCGGCCGAAGGGAGCGTACTGATCGAGCCGGGGTCGCAGTTCACCGTCAGCGGCGCACCCGTCGGGGCGTCGGCCGCCCGGATGAACCGCTGACCGGCCGGACCACCGGACCACGGGTCCCCGGCTCCGCCGTCACGGGGCCGGGGACCCGCCGTCCTGCCGGGGATCCACCTGGTGCAGTTCGGTTCCGCAGGCGCGTACGCCCTCGGCCGCCGCCTCGGCCAGCGCGCTGTCGGTGATGACCGTGTCGAACGTGCCGAGGGCGGCCACCCGGTACTTGCCGAAGGTGCCGTACTTCGAGGATCCCGCGACGAGTACGGACGTACCCGTGCACTCCATGGCCGCCTGCTTGACCTCCACCTTGAGTTCGGAAGGGGTGGTCACGCCGCGCAGCAGGTCCCATGAACTGGTGCTGATGAACGCCACGTCCAGGGCGAGCTGGCGCAGGACGGTGGCGGCCAGCCGGCCGACGCTCGACCGGTTGGCGGGCTCCACCTTGCCGCCGACGTGGATGACGTCGAGGTGGGGGGCGGTCATCAGCCGGTCCACGGTCGTGAAGTCGTTGGTGACGACGGTCAGCGCGGTGTGGTGCACGAGGAAGGGAACCATGGCCGACAGGGTCGTGCCCGCGTCGAGGTAGACGGTCATGCCGTCCTCGACCAGGCGCGCGGCCCTGGCGGCCATGGCGTGCTTCTCGGGCTGCTCGATGAGCGTCTTGGCCTGGTGGGTGGGTTCGCTCTGCAGGTGGCTGGCGATCCTGGCGCCGCCCGGCACCGAGAACACCTGCCCCTGGCGCTCGAGTTCGGCGATGTCGCGGCGCACCGTCATGTGCGAGACGCCGAGGAGCTGGGTGATCTGCTGGACGCTGAGCACTCCGTCACGGCGCAGGTGCTTCAGCAACTGCTCGCGCCGCTGGTCGGGGATCAGCGGGAGGGAGCGTTCCTCGGCCATCGTCGGTGGTCCTTTCCGTTCTCTCACCAGGTCGTCGCTGGCGATTGTGCCCCTGTTCGGGCGTCCCCCGCTCGGCCCGGGGCGGTCAGCCGCCGACGAAGGTGCTGAGCAGCAGCACTCCGCCGAGGCTGAGCAGCGACTGCAGGGACAGCATCAGTGTCCAGGTGCGGAAGGTCTGGGACACCGAGAGCTGGAAGTACTCCTTGAAGAGCCAGAAGCCCGAGTCGTTCACATGGGACAGCATGACCGCGCCGGAGGCGGAGGCCAGCACCATCAGTTCCGGGGAGAGCCCCGGGTAGGCGCCGAGCAGGGGCGCGACGATGCCGGTGGCCGCCGCGGTCGCGACCGTCGCCGAGCCGAGGCAGATCCGCAGCAGCGCGGCGACGAGCCAGGCCAGCAGCAGCGGGGGTATCGACCAGTCCACGGCGTAGTCCGAGATGAGCTTGTCGATGCCGGTGGCGGTCAGCATGGCCTTGAGGCCGCCGCCCGCGCCGAGGATCAGGACGATGCCGCCGACCGGCCCGAGGCCCTTGCCGGCCATCTTCTGGAGCTGTCCGAGTCCGAAGCCGGAGCGGACGCCCAGGGCGAAGAAGGCGAACACGACCGCCGCCAGCAGCGACAGCACGGAGGAGTCGCAGGCCTCGAAGAACGCGTACGGGAGCGTGCCCTCGGCCGTGTGGGACGTGCCGACCGTGCCGATCAGCATGAGGACCGGGGGCAGCAGCACGGTGATCAGCGCGAGCGTGAAGGACGCGGGCCGCCGCCGGCTGTCGGGCAGCGGCTCCGGCTCGGGGACGGGCCCCTTGTCGAGGTCGGGGGCGGGCCCGAACCAGCGGCCGGCGACCTTGGTGAGCAGCGGGCCGCTGACGACCGCGATCGGGATGCCGATGATCAGGCCGTACAGGATGGTCAGGCCGGTGTTGGCGCCGTAGGCGGAGACGGCGAGCGTCGGTGAGGGGTGCGGGGGCAGCAGGCCGTGCGAGATGTAGAGACCGGCCGCCATCGGCAGTCCGACGTACAGCAGGTGGGTGTGCGTGCGCTTGGCGACCGCGTACACGAGCGGGACGAGCATCACGAAGCTGACGTCGAACAGGTGCGGCATGCCGATGAGCAGGGCCGCCGCGGTGATCGCGGTGGGGATCCACTTGACCGGCCGCGCCCCGATGAAGACGGTCGCGATGCGGTCGGCGCCGCCGGAGCCCAGCAGGATGCCGCCGAGGATGGTGCCGAGCCCGATGGTGGGGCCGGTGCTCCTGAGCGCGTCGCCGAAACCGTTCTGGAAGAACTCGACGGTCTTGCCCGGGCCGATCCCGGCGGCCAGCCCCAGACCCAGCGCGGAGATGCTCAGCGCCAGGAAGGGGTGCAGCTTCGCCTTGGTGATCAGCAGGATCAGCACGACGACGGCGGCAGCGCCGAGGAGCAGATGCTGGATGTCCGTGTCCATCAGCGGACCTTCTCGGTGGCGGTGGCGGTGGCGCGGGAGGCGCGGCCCAGGGTCCAGGCGCGCAGCAGGTCCTCGTCGGGGTCCGCGAGGTCGGCGAGCCGGACGAGTTCACCGGCGGCGACCGGGTGGGCGAGCGTGCAGTGGGCGGCGAGGTAGAGCGGGGCGACGTCGTCCGGCGTGTCCTCGTCGCGCAGCAGCACGGCCTGGACGCCGGTCACGTCGTGGTGGTGCCCGCCCATGGCCAGGACGGTCCCGGCGGGCAGGTCCTGCCGGGCGCGGCCCGCGAGTGCGGCGTGGGCGCGCGGGTCGGTGCCTCCGGAGGGGCGGTGGTGCAGGACCGCGGAGAGCAGGGAGACCGGGGTCTCGACGCCCATCAGGTGGTACGGGAGGTAGATCGCGGCGTAGCGGCCGTCGCGGCTGACGACGTGGCCCTTGCCGCGCAGGGTCTCCCAGGTGACCTGGTCGCCGGTGCGGACGACGACGAACACACCGCCGGCGAAGGACGCCTCGCCGGGCAGTCGCAGCGCGCTGAACACGTCGACGGCGCCGGTGCGGTGGAGCAGTCCGCCGTCCTCGCGCAGCGCGTAGACGTCGGCGAGCTCGGCGATGCGGGCGACCGGGTAGTGCAGGCGATCGACGTCGGGGCGGAAGCCGGTGTTCGTGGCGACGACGGCCATCTCGCAGTAGTCGGCGGTGGCCCCGACCGGCAGCGCCGCCACCGCCTGCGCGCGGGCGGCGAGCGTGCCGGGGACGTCGTCGCCGAGGGTGAGCAGGCCGGCGAGTTCCGGGGCGGGGACGGTGGTGTCGAGCTGGGTGACCGTGCCCTCGTCCGGGTCCAGGACGAGGTCGTACTCGCTGGACTTGCCGATGGCCACGATGTCGAGGCCGAGCAGCTCGGCCCAGGTCACCAGGCCGATGAGGTTGGCGGGCTGGTCGCCGTCCGCCGTCGTGTAGGTGACACCGTTGTCCCCGGCCAGGTCCGCGAGGTGCAGTCCGGCGACGGAGTCGACCTCCTTGCTGACCATGGCGACGTGGCGGCCCGCGGTGAGGGCCTCGCGCGCCATGGCGTAGCCGTCGGCGGGGCTGCCGGTGGCCTCGACCAGGATGTCCCAGGGCGCGGCGGACAGCAGGGTGCCGTCCGGGACGAGGGCGACGCGTCCTGCCCGCGCGGCGGCGGCCACCTCGTCGGCGGTGGTGCAGACAGCGAGGTCGCGGGCGCCGTATCCGAGCTCGCGGAGCATCGCCTCGAGGCGGGGCACGTCACGGTCGCACAGGACGGCGGGGGCCAGGCCGGGGATGCGGGGCGTCTGGGCCAGCAGGGTCCGGGCGAAGCCGCCTCCGGCTCCGGACAGTGCGTAACGCACGATCCGGTCGCCGGTGTCGGCGAACAGGTGGTGCAGGTTCATGGGCCCCTCCTCGATGACGAGCGCGATGCGTGATGCGCGATGCGTGATGCCGTGATGTGCTCCCGGCGATGTGCTCCCGGCACGGGCGGACTCGTCGGCGGAGCGACGGCCACGGAGGAGCTCATTAACAAGATGTATCAGCAGATCCCATCTACGTAAAGTCTGTTAACATTTTTTCACACGTCCTGATCACGGAAGCACACCCGCCGGACAGGGCGGGGCACCACACCCACCCATCGCAAGGAGGCCTGATGCCGACCCTCGGGGCCATCGCCGACGACTTCACCGGAGCAACGGACCTCGCCACGACGCTGGTCGCCCGCGGCCATCGCACCGTGGTGGCCGTCGGCCCCGACAGCATCACCGACGGACCGGGGCGCACCGCGGTGGACGACGCGGACGCGGTCGTCATTGCGCTCAAATCGCGTACGGCCCCGGTCGCCGAGGCCGTGGACTCCTCGCTCGCCGCGCTGCGGGCCCTGCGGGCGGCGGGCTGCCGGCGCTTCTACTTCAAGTACTGCTCGACCTTCGACTCGACGGCCCGGGGCAACATCGGCCCGGTCGCCGACGCGCTGCTGGACGCGATCGGGGAGCGGCGCGCCGTCGTCGTCCCGTCGTTCCCGGCCACCGGCCGCACCGTCTACCGCGGCAGGCTCTTCGTCCACGACGAACTGCTCGACGAGAGCCCGATGCGCCACCACCCGCTCACCCCGATGCGCGACTCCCACGTGGGACGCCTGCTGACGCCGCAGACCACGCGTCCGGTACGGCTGGTGGGCCTGGACACCGTACGGGCCGGGGCGGCGGCCCTCACGGCGGCGCTGGACGACCCCGGTCTCGCCGACGCGCTCGTGGTCGTGGACGCCACCGAGGACGAGGACCTGCGCACCATCGCCGCGGCCACGCTGGGGCATCCGCTCGTCACCGGCGCCGCGGGGCTCGCGCTCGGCCTGGCCGGACCCCGGCCGGACGCCGCGCGCGTACCGGCCGCGTCGAACCCCGGCGATCCGGGCGTCGTCCTCTCCGGCAGCGCCTCCTCGGCCACCCGTGCCCAGGTGGCGCACGCCCGCGCCCGGCTTCCGCACCGCGCGCTCGATCTCGCCGCCCTGCGCACCGACTTCGACGCGGCGGTCGGCGAGCTGGTCGCCTTCGCCCGCGCGTGCTGGCAGCGGGACCCGCGGCGGCCTCCGCTCCTGTACGCCGTCGGTGACCTCGGCGACCTGGACGGCTCCCCCGGCGCGCCGGCCCTGGTGGAGAGAGCTCTGGCGGCCTGCGCCACGCGCCTGGTCGCGGCCGGCGCGCGGCGGCTGCTCGTCGCGGGCGGCGAGACGTCGGGCTCCGTGATCACCGCGCTCGGCGTGCGCACGCTCACCATCGGTTCCCCCATCGCCCCGGGCGTCACCTGGGCCCGGGCCGCCTGCGGGAACGAGAACGACGGGCGGAGCGTCGACGTGGCCCTCAAGTCGGGCAACTTCGGCGCCACGGACATCTTCACCGAGGCTTGGAGCGCCCTCGCATGAACGACGCGCGATCCGAACTCGCGGCCGCGGGGGCCCACCTCGCCGGGCTCGGCCTCAGCCCCGGTTCCTCCGGCAACCTCAGCATGCGTACGGAGAGCCGGATCTACCTCACCCCCACCGGCACGGACCTGGCCCGCGTCGACCCCGCGGCGCTCAGCGTCCTGGACCTGGCCGGAGCGCACCTGGAGGGACCGAAGCCGTCCAAGGAGTTCCCGCTCCACACCGCGTTCTACCGCCGCGACCCGACCGCGCGGGCCGTCGTCCACCTGCACTCCCGCCACGCGGCGGCCGTCTCCTGCCTGCCCGCCTGGAGCGAGCACAGCGCCGTACCGCCGCTCACGCCGTACTTCGTCATGCGGGTCGGCCAGACGCCCCTGCTGCCCTACGCGGCGCCGGGCGACAGCGGTCAGGCCGACGAGATGGAAGCCCTGCCCTTCCCCTTCCGCGCGGCCCTGCTGCAGAACCACGGCCCGGTGGTCGCGGGCACCTCCATGGCCCGTGCCGTGGAAGCGGCGGTGGAGCTGGAGGAGGTCTCCGCGCTCCTGCTCGCACTCGGCGGACGCACGCCCCGGCTCCTGTCACCGGCCGAGATCGCACCGCTGACGCGGAAGTACGGAGCGCCGTGGACCGGGAGGTGACCGGCCCCGCGCGGCGGCCGGCCGGGGAGGGCGAGGTTGCCAGGACGGCACGGCATGGGAGATTGTTGCCTCAAGGCAATGTTTCTTCGAGTGGATGAGGTGAGGGATTCGCCCAGCGGGTCCTCAATTTTTGGTCTCCACCACACAGCAAACCGGCGTTGACACAGAACGCGGCTCCTTCTGGGGCGACGCTCCCTACCCCGTCCTGGTCGCCGACGCGCAGGGCGTGGTCGTGCTGCGCAACGGCCCGGCCGAGGTACTCCTGCCCGCTGCCGGCCCGGGTACCCGCTTCTCGGACGTGGTTCCGGCCTGGCTGTCGGCAGCCCACGATGCGGCGCGGGCCACGGGCCCGCGGGCGGTCGGCGAGGTGGACGCACCGCTGTCGGGCGTGATCGCCGACCGCAGTTTCGAGGCGCACCCCAGCACGCGGGACGACGGAACGGTCGCCTGGTGGCTGATCGACGACACCGATCACGTGCTGGCGCGCGAGGCACTGCAGACGGAGCTGAGGCGGACCGCGTTCCTGACCGAGGCCTCCAGCGCGCTGCTCTCCTCCCTCAACCTGGAACGCTGTATGGACGTGACCGCACACCTGGCCGCGGAGCACCTCGCCGACGCGGCACTGGTGATCGCGCCGACGCACGGGCGCCGGCTCCCGGTGGTGACCTGCCTGCGCGGCGGCAGCCCTTCCCTGTCCCACGAGTCGGTGGACCCCAACGACGTGCCCGGTCTCGGCGAGGCGCTGCGCGGGTTCCCGCCGGTGCCCTCACGGTGGATCGATCCCTCCGCCGCGCCGGACTGGATGGTGCCCGAGGGTTTCGGCACGGTCGGCTCGATAGTGATCACCCCGCTGCCCGGCCACGGCGTCCCCGCCGGAGCCCTCGTCCTGCTGCGGCGCTCGGGCGGCGCGGTGTTCACCGACAGCGAGGAGGTGTTCGCCCGGCTGTTCGCCGCGCGGGCCGGGGCCGCGATGTCGGCCGCCCGCCTGTACGCCGAGCAGACCTCGATCACCGACGTGCTCATGCGGGAACTGCTGCCCCCCTCGCTGCACCAGATCTCGGGGGTGGACTACGCCGGCGGCTACCGGCCGTCCGCGGACCACGAACGGATCGGCGGCGACTTCTACGACGTGCATCCCGCCGCCGTGGACGGTGAGGCGTCCCTGGTCACCCTGGGAGACGTCTGCGGCAAGGGGCTGGAAGCCGCCGTACTGACCGGGAAGATCCGCAACACCCTGCACGCCCTGCTGCCGCTGGCCGACGACCACCAGCGGATGATCACCCTGCTGAACACCGCGCTGC
Source organism: Streptomyces sp. V3I8 (assembly GCF_030817535.1). NCBI lineage: Bacteria > Bacillati > Actinomycetota > Actinomycetes > Kitasatosporales > Streptomycetaceae > Streptomyces > Streptomyces sp. V3I8. Next base: position 292,946 of record NZ_JAUSZL010000002.1, read on the forward strand.
TCAACTCCCACCACACCCGGTTCGCGACCCTGGTCCTCGCCTCCGCCGTACGGGCGGGCAGCGAGGTGAGCCTGCGTCTGACCAGCGCCGGCCATCCGACCCCGCTGATCGTCCGCGCGAGCGGCGCCGTGGAGGAGGCCGAGACACGCGGCACCCTGGTCGGGGCCATGCCGAACGCCCCCGCCCGCACGGCCGCCCTCACGCTCGCGCCCGGAGAGTCCTGCGTGCTCTACACGGACGGGATCACGGAGGCCGAGGGCGGGCCGATGGGCGGCGTCCAGTTCGGTGAGGCACGCCTCAAGCGCGTTCTGGCGGAGTGCGCGGGCATGCCGTCCGAGAGCATCGTGGAACGTGTCCAGATGCTCGCCTCGCAGTGGATCGGTTCGGGACGCCACGACGACATGGCCGTGGTCGTGATCTCCGCGCCCCGCACCCACCACCTCAGCGCGGTGAACGGCCACACTAGGGGCAGGTTCACGGCATGAGCATGCGCACTCCGCACCGTGCCGCCGTCGGGGACACCGTCCGGCACCTGGCCGACGAGCTGTGGGACGCCGTCTCCACGGCCGACGAGTACACCGCCACCGAGGTGGTCCTCGGCGCGTTGGAGCGCGGCGTCGACCCGGAGACCGTGCTGCTGGACGTGATCGCCCGGGTACAGCGCAAGGTCGGCGAGGAGTGGGCCGCCAACCGTCTCAGCGTGGCCCGGGAACACGCCGCGACCGCCATCAACGAACGGGCCGTCGCCGCGCTCTCCCTGCACCCCGCCACCCGTACCGCCCCCACCCGGGGCAGGATCACGGTGGCGTGCGTCGACGGCGAATGGCACGCGCTGCCCGCCCGGCTGCTCGCCGAGGTGCTGACCCTGCGCGGCTGGCAGGTGGACTACCTCGGCGCCCAGGTGCCCGCTCCGCACCTCATCGCCCATCTGCACCGCACCAACTCCGACGCGGTCGCCCTCTCCAGTTCGATCGCGACCCGGCTGCCCGCCGCGCACGCCGCGATCACCGCCTGCCAGGCCGTCGGCGTCCCCGTGCTCGTCGGGGGTGCCGCCTTCGGCCCCGACGGCCGCTACGCCTTCCTGCTGGACGCCGACGCCTGGGCACCCGACGCCCGCGCCGCCGCCGACCGTCTCGCCGCGGGCCCGCTGCCCCGCCCGCGCCGCGACCACCAGCAGCTGGACGACCTGCCGCACCTGGTCGATCAGGAGTACACCCTGATCACCCGCAACAGCGCCGCGCTGGTGCGTACCGTCTTCGCCGCCCTCGAAGCGGCGTTCCCCGCGATGCTCACCTACAGCGAACTGCAGCGCGAGCACACGGCGGAGGACCTCGCCCACATCGTGGAGTTTCTCGGCACGGCGCTGTACCTCGGGGACGAGGAACTCTTCGCCTCCTTCCTCACCTGGACCGCGCAGATCCTCACCGCCCGCGGTGTGCCCGCCCGCAGTCTTCCGCCGACCCTGTCCATCCTGGCCGGCGAGCTCAAGGACTTCCCGCGGGCCCTCCGTATCCTCGAACACGGCACCACCGCACTCACCCGCCCCGGACACGGCACCGATCCGTACGCCCCCGTCGACCGCAGCACCGCCGAGAGCCCCTCATGACCACGATGCCCCCCGCCCACCTGCGTCTGACCACGGTCGACACCGAGGACACGGTCCGTATCGAGCTCCACGGAGACCTCGACTACGACACGGCCGACAGTTTCCTGGCCGAGGTCACCACCGCCCTCGCCACCCACCCGCGCCTGGAGCACCTGCACCTGCACTGTGCCGGGCTCGGCACGGTCGACTCCATGGGACTGTCCATCCTGCTGATGGTCCGCCGCCGGACCGGCCAGGCCGGTGTACGTCTCCACCTGGACGACCGGCCGGCGGCGCTGGACCGGCTCCTGACCATCACGGGCAGCCTGGAGTACCTCACGGGGTCCTCCTCCGACGCCGCGAACTCCGCCTCCCCGGGGACGGGTGAGCCTGCGGCCGCGAGCGAGGAGACGCGGGCGGCCCGCCCCACCGGACCGGACGGCACCACCTGATGCCCCGCTCCTTGCCGACCAGCCGATCAGCTACGGGGCACGCCAGTCACACCGACGGGGAGCTCATGCCAGTACCAGACTTCGCCTCACGGGACCTCTCCCACGAGGCCACCCGGTCCGCCGGGGACATCACCGAACTCCTCGACGTGATGTGGGAGAGTGCCAGGCAGGCCACCGCCGCGGCCACCGCCCCCGCCTCCACCTCGCAACTGCGCCTGATGTACCTCGTCGACCGCGCCGACCACGAGGAGGGGGTACGGATGCGGACCGTGTGCAAACAGCTCGGTGCCGCGCCCCCCTCCGTCAGCCGGCTGTGCGACCGCCTGCAGGCCATCGGGTTCCTGGAACGCCGGCCGTGCCCGGACAGCGGACGGGAGGTCGTCCTGCGGCTGACGAGTGCGGGACGGACCCATCTGCGACGCATCCGCGAGCAGCGCGAGACGATGCTGCACCAGGCCATCGACGCCATGCCGCACGGCGAACGGCACGCACTGGCCGTGGGGCTCGCGGGGCTCCACGCCCGGCTCACCGCGACCGGCACCGCCGGGCACGACGCCACGGACGGCGGCCGCGGCACCACCTCCGCCGCCTGAGCCGCGGGGCCGTGCGGCACGCCCCGGCCCCGGCGGCCGTGCGGTCAGAGCGCGGGCCAGGACGCCGTCGGCCGCTTCTCGTGGGCGGGTGCTGCGCTCTGCGCGCCGTGGACGTCCTGGTCGTGGACGGGCTCGTTGCCGATGAGCATGTCGGGGTCGAACATGACGATCACGGCGGCCAGGACCAGGAGGAGGACCGGCCCGCCCACCATGGGGAGCAGGGAGACGAGCAGGTCCAGCGACGACTGGCCGAGGACCGCGGCGTCCGCGTCGACGTGGACGCTCATGGCGGCCATGCCGGTGTAGTGCATGCCCGTCACGGCGACGCCCATGATGACGCTCGCCGCCGAGGCGGAGGCCAGGGTGTGCAGGGACACGGCCGCCCACAGCGCGGCGGTCGCCGCCGTCACGGCTGTCAGCACCGACAGGCCGACGGTCACGGGGTCGAACGTCAGATGTCCGGCGAACTCCATCCCGTACATCCCGATGTAGTGCATCGCCGCGACGCCCGCGCCGGTGACCAGACCGGCGACACCCAGGGTGAGCGGCGAGGCGCCGCGGTACCCCACCACGAACACACCGAGGAACACCACGGCGATCGCGACGCCGAGGCTGAGGAACGTGAGAGCGGGGTCGTAGCTGATGGACGCGCCCCGAGCGGTGAATCCGATCATGGCGATGAAGTGCATCGTCCAGATGCCCGACCCGATGCAGATCGCACCCAGCGTGAGCCACGGGGCTCTGCGGCCCCGGCTGCCCATGCGTACCGACCGCGTCGTGCAGCGCAGGCCCAGGGCCGAACCGGCGCAGGCCATCAGGAACGCGACGACGGGAGTGATCGTTCCGTAGTTGAACTGGCTGACCGTGCTGTTCACCGAACGCCTTTCGGACCGCTGGCCCCGTACGGGGTTCCGCTCGGGGGAAACCTTTCTGCGAGGTCGCCGAAGGCGCCCCGGTCACACAGACCTGCGCGGGGGAAAGCGTCGGAAGGTCCCCTGGTCCGCGTATGACCCGGGACGGTCCGAACGGACGGACGGGCCGGGTTCACCGGCACCCGCATCCGATGCGCCCCGGAATCCGCTCCGGGACCGTACGGCGCCGGAACGCATGACAGCCGGTCATGCGGGGATCTCGGGGAGTGAGGGGGGAGGTTCATGGTAGGCAGGCGCTCCCCGCTTGTCACTGCGGGTCCCGTGGCGCAATCAAATCGAGACTTGTGCCGTCATATTCCGTCTGCATGCCTTCATGGGCATACTCCGCACATACGGCGCAAAGCGGTGCAGGAGGGGAGGTCTCACCGCGCTTGCGATCCGGGAGTGCCGTCGGGCCGGTCGGCCAGGGCGATGCGGGCCGTGATGCGCTTGCCCACGGACTCCTGCCGAATGACGAGTTCCTCGGTCACGGCGGCGACGATCTCCAGGCCGTGCTGGCCGATCCTGCCCGGGTCGGCGGTCCGGGCCGTGGGGACGGTGGGGTCGCTGTCCCGCACGGTGACGTCCACGGCGTCGGCGGTGATGCGCAGCTCCATCAGGACGGGACCGGGCGCGTACTTGCGGGCGTTGGTGACCAGCTCGCTGACCACCAGCTGGGTGAGGTCCATCGCACGCTCCGACACCGCCAGTTGGTGGTCGGTGCGGGCCCGGGCGAGGAAGTCGACCGCGTGGTGCCGGGCCTCGGCGATGCAACCGTGGTCCCCGCCCAGTGCGTAGCCCGCGCGCATCAGGTACCCGTCTGAGGCTATACAGCCGTCGTCGCCGGCATGGGATCCCACTGGCCTCGCCCTCATTCCCCGTTCACGTGCGCACCACTACAGGTCTTGCGTACCCCCGTGCCACAGGAGGTGTCGTTCGGCACAACCACCCGGGTGTATTCGGCCCGGGCGGTGGGGCAGAATCGTCCGTGCAGGTTCTGACCCGGGGTAAGCCTAATCAGTCGAGGAGACTGTGACCGACATACAGAACGGGAGCCGGCCCGGCCGGCTCTCCATCGAACACTCCGACATCGACAGCGTCCGTGTCGTGACGGTGCGGGGCGAGATCGATCACGCCGTGAGCGGTGTCCTCGGCCAGGCCCTGCTGGTCGAGGACCACGAACCACCGCGGATCGTGGTGGACCTCAGCGGTGTGACCTTCATGGACTCCAGCGGCATCAACGCGTTCATCCTGGCCCACCAGGCCGCGAGCGGCGCCCGGGGATGGCTGCGTATAGCCGCCGCACAGGAGCCGGTCCTGCGGGTGCTGCAGCTGGTCGGCGTCGACGCCCTCATCCCCTGCCACCCGACCGTCGAACAGGCCGTACGCGGCTGAACGCCGCGGTCGGCTCCGCCGCCCTGGCCCCTCGCCCCCTTCGTGACGTACGTCCGCCGCAGACACGGCCCTGCCCGGAGTGCGGACAGGATGCGTTCGCGGTGGCAGGCTGGTGGGGTCCGGTCACCGCCTCGTTCGTACGGCGGCGGCCGGGGCGCGAGCCGTCGGGGCTCCCCCTCGATCGATCCTCGCGCGAGATGCCCTCCGCGGCGCACGACGGCGGGAGTTGCCCCGCCGGCACACCCGGAGAGCGGAGGCTGGAGCCGCGTTGTCGGCGATGCGGCTCCAGCCGACCGGGACCGTCCGCACCGCCCGCCGTCCTGGCCGCGGATCACCGGCCCCGTACTCACCCCGGTTCCGTCCGGCACCTGGCACCCGGCACCTGGCGGATCGTCTTCGGGCTTCCGTCCAGGGCTGCGTCCGCGTCATGCCCGGGCGGCGGACGGGGGTCTCGGCCGGGGTTCCGGTGCGGCGGGTCACGGCGGTCGTCCCGTGTGCGTGCGGCCCCGGGACTCGGTCATGAGTCCCGGGGCCGCACGCACACGGCAGGGCGGCAGGCTCAGACCGCGGCCTGTTCCGACGCGCCGGCCCGGTCGGCCGTGGCGCCGTCGGCCGTCCCGACGCGGGCGGCCGGGATGAGCGCCGCGATGACGGCGGCCACCAGGGCGACCCCGCCGCCGATGATCAGCGCGGTACGGAACCCGTCCTCCGAGGTGATGCTGAAGCCGCCCATGGTGACGACGTTCTGGGAGAGGACGACGCCGACGACGGCGGCGCCCACCGAGGTGCCGAGCGAACGCATCAGCGTGTTGAACCCGTTGGCGGCGGCGGTCTCGGACAGCGGCACCGAGCTCATGATCAGGGCCGGCATCGCCCCGTAGGCGAGGCCCACGCCGCTGCTGGTCACCATGAGGACCAGCATCAGGCCCCAGGCGGAGCCCATCAGCGCGAGCGACAGGCCGTAGCCCGCGGCGATCACGAGGATGCCCGAGACCAGCGTGAACTTCGGGCCGCGCGCGTCGGTGAGCTTTCCGCCGAACGGGGAGACGATCATCATCATGATGCCGCCGGGAGCCATCCACAGGCCCGCCGCGAGCATCGACTGCCCCAGTCCGTAGCCGGTCTCCTCGGGGAACTGCAGCAGCTGCGGAACGATCAGCATGCCGGCGTACATACCGAAGCCGACGAAGAGCGAGGCGGCGTTGGTGAGCAGTACGCGAGGGCGGGCCGTGGTGCGCAGGTCGACCAGCGGGTCGCGGGTGCGGGTCTCCCACACGCCCCAGGCGAGCAGCACCACGACGGCCGCGGCGAACAGCCCGAGGGTGGTCCCCGAGCCCCAGCCCCACTCGGCGCCCTTGGAGACCGCGAGCAGCAGGCAGACCAGGCCGACGCCGAGTCCGATCGCGCCGGGCGCGTCGAAGCGCTGCCCCTTGGCCGCGGCCGGGACGTCCGGGATCAGGAACCAGATCAGGAGGGCGATGACCAAGGCCAGGACGGCCGAACCCCAGAACAGCACGCGCCAGTTGGCGTACTGGGCGACGGCCGCCGCGATCGGCAGGCCGAGCCCGCCGCCGATGCCCATGGACGCGCTGACGAGCGCGATGGACGAGCTGAGCTTCTCGGCGGGTATGACGTCACGCAGGAGCGCGATACCGAGCGGGACCATGCCCATGCCCACGCCCTGCAGGCCACGGCCGACGATCATCGGCACGACGGACGACGACAGCGCGCACACCACCGAGCCCGCGACGAGAGGGACCGAACAGGCGAGGAGCATCCGCCGCTTGCCCAGCAGGTCGCCCAGCCGCCCGGTGACGGGCACGCAGACGGCCGCCACCAGCAGCGTGACCGTGATCACCCACGCCGTGTTCGAGGCCGTGCTGTTCAGGATCTTCGGCAGGTCCGCGATGAGCGGCGTCACCAGGGTCTGCATGATCGCCGCCGTGGTGCCGGCGAAGGCCAGCGTGGCGACCACCCCGTTGGCGTGGGGGGAAGTCGGTGGGGTTCCCATCAAGGGACTCCTCGCATCTCTTACGGGCTAGTGGAGATGCAGTCTACATATCTTATGCATCATGCATGTCGCGTGCCTGATACACAGCCTGTGCGAGGATGGAGCCGGGGCCACCGCAGAACGAGCCGCGCCGGCCCCGTCGGCACAGCGGAGGGCAGTAACGCATGGGCAGGCCAACGTACGAGGTCGAGTACGAGCAGATGCTGCTCGGCAGGCACGCCCTCGCGGCGCACGGCGGTCGCAGCAAGGAGAGCGTGCTGGAGCGGAGCTCCTACATCCTGCTCAGCCGCATCCGCGTCCAGGGACCCATGTCGATCGGCGAGCTGAGCGACGCGTTCGGGCTCGACGCCTCGACGCTCAACCGGCAGACCGCCTCGGCCATGCGCGCCGGACTCGCGGAGCGCATCCCCGACCCCGACGGCGGACTGGCCCGCAAGTTCCGCATCACGGACAAGGGTGCCCGGATCCTGGACGAGGAGCGGGAGCGGACGATCGGTTCCCTGGACCGGGTGATGGCGGACTGGTCCGACGAGGACATCGCCGAGTTCGCCGTCTATCTGCGGCGGTTCAACACCGGCATCGAGCGTCTCGGCGGGCGGCCCTGGCCCCGCCCGTGACGGCGGCCGGCGGACACGGCCGCGCCGCTCGCTCGGGTCAACTTCCGCCGCCGGCACGGCAGTAGGGCCGCGCCGGGTTCGCCGGGACCGCGGACGGGTACGCATGAGCCCTATGCGGGAGACGGAAACATGCCAGGTGCGGGGCCGCGCATCCCGGCGCCCGCTCCACAGGCCGCGCATCCTTCGCAGACCGCCCACGCTCCGGAGACCGCACACCCCCGGCCCGCGTACGCCCCTCGGGGCCGAAAGCCCTTGCCCCTGAGGCACCGGACGATCCCCGCGAGGACTCACCCGTCCCTTCAGTCCCGTCCCCCACCCGTCGGCAGAGCCATCGCCCACGGCCTCCGCCACGGACACGCGCGAACCAGCCAGATCGCCCAAAAAGCCTCGGATACGGATCTCGCCGAATAGCGTGCGAGAAATCGAACACCTCTCCCCACCTCCCTGCGGTCCGCGCCCCCGCGGACCCCTGCCGCGCTAGGAGAACCGGGATGTCCGACGACCCCATGGATGCGTACGCCCCCCGGCCGCACCCCGCCGACCGGCCCGCCAGACATCCCACGAGCGTCCCCGCCTGGGCCACCCCCGAAGAGCACTTACCCGAGCGCGCGGCGCTCCCCGCCGGGCCCGCGCCCGGGCACCACAGGGACTTACGCGTCCTGCGCCGCGCCTACCGCCGGCAGCGCCGGGTCGCCACCTTCACGGTTCTCGGCTACTTCACGCTCTTCCTGATCCTCTCCGCCCGGTCCCCGGACTTCATGACGCGGCCCGTCACCGGGGGTCTGTCCACCGGCATGGTGCTCGGCCTGGTCCAGCTCCCGGTCACCTGGCTGGCGATCGTGCTCTTCGAGTACACGGCGAACCGGTTCGTCGATCCCCTCGCGCGCCGGATGCGGCAGCGTACGGCCCTGCTCGCCGAGCGGGAGCCGGGTCGATGACCGAGTTCAGCGGCACCGCCCAGACGTGGTCCCTGGTCGCCTTCTGCAGCGTCGTCACCGTGACCCTCCTGCTCTGCGTCATCGCGGGTCCGGACCGTGACGACCTCGACGAGTTCTACACCGGGTACCGCTCGCTGTCCCCGGTGCGCAACGGCCTCGCCATCGCCGGCGACTACATCTCCGCCGCCACCGTCCTCACCATCGGCGGCGTCATCGCCCTGTGCGGCTACGACGGCGTCGTCCTCGCCCTGAGCACCCTCCTGTCCCTGCTGCTCCTGATGTTCCTGCTGGCCGAACCCCTGCGGAACACCGGCCGCTTCACCCCCGGGGACGCCATCGCGCGGCGCATGCCGGGACGCGCCGTGCGTATCACGACGTGCGTCGTGACCATCGCCTCGCTGATGCCGATGATGCTGGTCCAGCTCGCCAGTACCGGCCAGTTGCTCGCGTTCATCCTCGGCTTCAGCAGCGCCACCATGAAGACCGGATGCGTCGTCGGGGTCGGCGGGCTGATGATCACCTATGCGGCCATCGGCGGGATGAAGGGCACCGCCCTCATCCAGATCCTGAAGATGGTGATGCTCCTCGGCTCGGGAGCGGTGGTCGCCGTCCTCACGCTCCGCGCGTTCGCCTGGGACCCGGGAGAGCTGTTCGGCAGGGCCGCGGAACGCAGCGGCGCCGGGACGGCGTTCCTGCGCTCCGGCCTGCAGTTCGCCGGGGGTCCGCACGCCGACCTGGACATGATCAGCACACAGTTCGCCATCGTGCTCGGCGGCGCGTGCCTCCCCCACGTGACCATGCGCATGTTCACGGCGGACAGCGCACGGCAGGTACGCCGCTCGATGTCCTGGGCGGTGTCGTCGGTCGCCCTGTTCATGCTGGTCATCACCATCGTCGCGACCGGGGCGACCGCGCTCCTCGGCCGGTCCGGGATCACCGCGGCCGACCCACGCGGCAACACGGCCTACCTCCTGGGCTCGCGGGCGGTGTTCGGGACGCACGTCTCACGGGCCGAGACCTTCCTGTTCACCACCGTCACGGCGGCGATCTTCCTCACCCTGCTCGCCTCGGTCGCGAGCATGATCCTGGCCTGCGCCAACTCCCTGGCCCACGACGTCTACGCAAGCCGCGCCACCTCCCGGTCACCGGTACGGGAAATGGCCGTCGCCCGCATCTCCGCGCTCGCGGTCGGCATCCCGACGATCGTGCTCGCGGGCCTCATCCAGCACCGCAGCCTCCAGCCCCTGGCGACCCTGTCCTTCTGCCTGGCCGCCTCGGCCATCGCCCCCGCGCTGATCTACAGCCTCTTCTGGCGGCGCTACACCCGAACGGGCCTGCTGAGCACGCTCATCGGCGGTTCGCTCGCCGTCCTCGTGCTGATGCCGGGCACCCGGCTGGTCTCCGGGACACCCATGGCGGCCTTCCCCGGGGCGGACTTCAACTGGTTCCCGTTCACCACCACCGGCCTGGTGTCCATCCCGCTGGGCTTCGCCCTCGGCTGGCTCGGCACGATGCTCTCCGGCCGCCGCGGGGCACGGCAGGGAAAGAAGGAGTACGAGCGGATCGAGACCAGGATCCTGGCGGGCCCGGAGCGCAGGCCGAGATGACCCCGTCGCACGCAGCGTCCTTTTTCGATGTTAGGTTTGCCTTACCTTACTGAACGGAACTCGCTGTTCCGTAAATCTGCGCTGCCCGCGAGCGGGCGGACAAGGAAGATTTCCCGTGCGCTTCGTACCGTCGCCGCCCCGTCGCGGCACGTCCCCCCGGATACGCGTCGCGTGACCGTCTCCCTCTCCCCGCCGACACCCGCCGACACCTCGCGCGAGCGGCGACGCCACGGCAGACCCGCCCTGGGCGCGGGCCTGTTCGCGGCCGCCCTGGCCCTGGCGGCCATGAGCCTGCTGAGCCTCGCCGTGGGTTCGGGGCACGTGGCCCCGCACGACGTGGTGGCCGGTCTGTTCAGCCCCGACCGTTCCGTCCACGGCCAGATGATCATGCAGGAGGTCCGCCTCCCCCGCACACTCGCCGGGCTGCTCGCCGGGGCGGCGCTCGGCGTGGCCGGGGCCCTGATGCAGGGTGTCGCCCGAAATCCCCTGGCGGATCCCGGTCTGCTGGGCGTCAACGCGGGCGCTTCCGTCACCGTCGTCCTCGCGATCAGCGTTCTGTCCCTGACCGAGCCGGCGCAGTACATCTGGTTCGGTTTCCTCGGGGCGTGCGTGGCCGCCGTGCTCGTCCACGGCATCGGCAGTCTGGGCCGCGAGGGCGCGACTCCCGTGAAACTGGCCCTCGCCGGGGCGGCGACCACCGCCGTACTGGGCTCGCTCACCAGCGCCATGCTGCTCACCGACAGCCGGACGTTCGACCAGTTCCGGTTCTGGCAGGTGGGCGCGCTCAACGGCCGTGACATCGATGTCCTGTGGCAGGCGCTCCCCTTCATCGCCGTCGGCGGTGTCCTGGCTCTGCTGCTGGGCCCCTCCCTCAACGCCCTGGCCCTCGGCGACGACATCGCGCGCGGCCTCGGGCAGCGCATCGTCGCGGTCCGGCTGGCCGCCGCCGCGAGTGTCGTGCTGCTCTGCGGCGCGGCGACGGCGATCGCGGGGCCGATCGGGTTCCTGGGCCTGGCGGTTCCGCACGCGGCCCGGCTGATCACCGGTCCCGACTACAAGTGGGTCCTCCCCTACAGCGCGCTGCTGGCACCGGCCGTGCTGCTCTTCGCGGATGTCGTGGGGCGGCTCGTCGCCCGGCCAGGTGAGGTACAGGTCGGCGTGATCACCGCCGCGCTGGGCGCCATCCCCTTCGTCCTGCTCGTCCGCCGCCGGAACGTGGTCGAACTGTGAACCGCACGACAGCGTCCGGGCCCGCCGGAACGCCGCCCACCGAGTCCTCCGCACCGGCCGGCACGGCCGGTACCCGCGGTACGGCCGACGCGGGTGACACAGCCGGTACGAGTACCGCAGCCGGTCGGGGTGACGCGGCTGCTGGGAGCGGTGCGGCCGGCCGGTCCCCCGCCGTCGCCACGCGCGATGCCGTGGCCCGGCTCGAGCACGTCAGGCGCCGTGGACTGGTGCGCCGGACCACGGTGAGCGGTGCCCTGCTCGGCGTCGTCCTGGCGGCCTTCGCCCTGTCCCTCTCCACCGGCGACTTCGTCGTTCCGCTCGCCGACGTCCTCGCCACGCTGACCGGGGGCGGGGACGCCGGAACCCGGTTCGTCGTCCTCGAACTGCGCCTGCCGCGTGCCCTGCTGGCGCTCCTGGTCGGCGCCTGCTTCGGCCTCTCGGGAGCCGTGTTCCAGGCCCTGCTGCGCAACCCGCTGGCCAGCCCCGACGTCATCGGCGTGAGCGCCGGGGCCGGCGCGGCCGCCGTCCTCGCGACGATGGTCCTCGGTCTGAGCGGGATCGCGCTGTCGGGGCTCGCCCTGCTCGGCGCGCTGCTGACCGGGGCCGCCGTGTATCTGCTGGCCTGGCGCAAGGGCGTCGCGGGTTACCGCCTGGTCCTCGTCGGCATCGGCATCGGTACGGGTCTGTCGAGCGTCGTCTCGTACGTCATGACGCGTTCCGACGTCACCGAGGCCCAGGGGCTCTTCCTCTGGCTGACGGGCAGCCTCAAC